>JAEPMY010000180.1 GCA_017643685.1 Sneathiella sp. | reverse complement strand
GTGCATAATGTTTTTAAACTTGGAATGTCCTGCCATAAGTCTTCTCTTAACTCAGGAAAGCATCTCTTTCCCTGTCGTTTTTCAACGCTTAGAGGATCGTGAACACCTAAAACATCACTCCCCTCAAGCAACATGCATGCAGTTTTTTACCTCATGCGCTTATCGGACCCAAGCCTAGAATGAAAAAAAACAGAAATTGTTGTCTGAAAACCGCAAAAATGAAGCTTAAGCACTCAAATCCATGCGAGTATCTTCCAGCAGCTTGTAGAATTGCTGCAATTTTGATCTGCCGTTAGGAGATTGCTTTGAGGTTTGCTGAATGTTCAACAGGAATTTCTCAGCCATGATCGTCCGACGAGAGAAGTTCTTAAACTCCTGCATACTCTTCGGCCGTGGCATTTCACCCCTGAAAATGATCCCAAGCAACGCGGTTCCTGCCACCAGCATATCTGATGACTGCGCCACCATATTATCGAGAATTCCAGTCTTCTTGATGCCCTCAAATGCCAAATCATCCAAATCTTCCAAAATGCGTTTTAGGAAGAAATCTGGAAAACCTGATTTACGAGCAAGTCGCTGAAGTGCGGAGAGGCGGCGGAGGGTATTCAGCCCTTCCCCAATCTCTTTGATAACAAGCTGGCGGTTATGACCACTTTCCAGAATTGGAATAATATAGTTGGCCAGCGCCCGTAAATTCACAGCACCAACAAAACCGCCAGAAGCCTGCAACAGACGCTCAACCCGATCCAGGGGATGCTCTTGTTCTTCCAATAAACGCCCGATTGTTGATGTCCCGGTTAATCTCTCACAGCGCCCTTTGATCGCATCATAAGCCTCCAGACCACCTACATATTTCTCACCACCCAAATGCATACGATCCGCAATTTGGCGATGGAACAACATGTTCTTCAGCAGGTCATTACTGTCAAATGACGCATTGCCTTCTAGGGAGGTCACCAATTTATGTACGAGGGATTTGCGGCTCGCCGGCATCTTGTTTTCGCGATAAAGCGCACATAACCGGTCGATGGATTTATGCCGATCCGCCCGTGGCTTTAGTTGCCCACGAATTAGGTCAATCAAACTCAGAAGGCCGCCCCCCAACGTGTCCTCCTCACCAATTAACGCCTTTACATTGTCTCCAAGATTTAAATGGTCTGCGAGATATTGGTCCAAATAATTCAGAATATGATCGTCATCATATTGCTCAATATATGAGAGGGTCTTCTCAAACTTCTCTTCGAGCGTTTTCGACTTACTATAAAGATGACTAAGCGCGATAAAGAAGTCTTTCTTTCGATCATCACTCTCTTTCAGCTTCTCATATAGCTCAACGAGATCTTGGGAAGGATCAAGACCAAGATCACTTTTTTGCCGACGATGCTTAAGGTCTTTCAATATCTCATTAGTGTAACTGTACAGCTCGAGTACCCGCTCATTTACCTTTTGGCCGGTTTTCTGAATTTGAGAAATGGCGACCTTCTGCACAGCCCCTTGCAATATCTGACCAGCATCATTCAGGCGCTGAACATGCTCTGCGCCGTAAAGCAGCTCAATTGGCATAATATTCCAACCCAGCAGCGGCTTTCTTAAGGCGTTGAAAATTTCTCGGCGAGAGTCGGAACGATACAGCTCGGTCGCATTTCGGCAAACGGGAAGGATCAGATCAACATCTGCTTTAGTTCCCGCAACCGCACGCGTCCCTTCGAAATAGACTTCTTTTTCCTGATAAGATTGTCCCTTAGTGTCATAAGTAATTTTCATTACTTTGGCAGCAGTAAGTTTTTGCTCTTTCAGGAAAAATCGTGCATTTTCAGTTGCAGCTTTCTCGTCATCGCACACGCGTTGCAATGACCAGCCGCCGCCTTTTTGGCCCAGCACTTCAAAATGTATATTGCTCTTCGCCAAGACCTAATCTCCAGCAGATACTTGATACTACATCACACAAACTAGATGAGAGGTATCAAAACATTCTTAAGAAAAGGTAAGACCTGAGCGTTAAGCCCCCTCGACTTCAGTCTGAGAGATGTGACCTCCAACACGAATGGGGCGAATAGACTTTGCTAGACCTGTTTTGTCATCACTTTCAATTAAGACAGCGCATAACGACCCTGCCCCAAGCGCCGGAGAAAAACGGCCACCCGGTATCTTTTTAACAAATCGGCGAACCGGCTCTTCAATATCCATTCCGATCACAGAATGATAGTCACCACACATCCCTGCGTCTGTTTGATACCCCGTACCTTTAGGTAAAATCATCGCATCTGCGGTCGGTACATGTTGATGAGTTCCGATCACCGCAGTAACACGCCCATCAC
>JAEPMY010000114.1 GCA_017643685.1 Sneathiella sp. | reverse complement strand
CCTTCCCAGATGCTGTTTACCGGGCTCTCTCGATAAAGTCGGCCCAGCATATTTTCTTCGATATAACCAGAACCACCGAAACATTCCATCGCCTCATATGTAAAGTTTGGCGCCCGCTTACAGACCCAATATTTACCAATGGCGGTCGCAATGCGTTTGTAACCATCTTCCAACGGATCAGAGGCCGCCCGGTCAAAGGCACCCGCGACCCGCATCATCAATTGGGACGCCGCTTCACTTTCTAGCGCCATATCTGCCAGCAGGTTTTTCATCAAAGGCTGATCAATCAAGGTGCGCTGAAACGCGCGGCGGTGAGATGTGTGATACAGCGCCTGAACAAGGGCAGAACGCATAATGGCCGCCGATCCCATGATGCAGAAAAGCCGTGTATGCTGAACCATTTCGATAATGGTAGGAACGCCGCGTCCCTCATTCCCGACCATAACCGCATATGTATTAATGAATTCCATCTCGCTGGAGGCGTTGGATTTATTACCAACCTTATCTTTAAGGCGCTGGATAAACAGGTTATTGCGGCTGCCATCTGGTTTCCAACGAGGTAGGAAAAAACAGGTAAGCCCACCATCCGTATAAGCCAGCGTCAGAAAAGCATCCGACATCGGGGCAGAGCAGAAAAATTTGTGCCCATTTAGCAAATATTCTGCGCCGGGACCGCTTGCTTCTCCCAACGGGGTGGCTTTGGTACTATTTGCGCGAACATCTGATCCCCCCTGTTTTTCCGTCATAAACATGCCCATGGTCATGGCGGTTTTCTCATGAACAGGGATAGATCTGCGGTCATACTCATCTGACAGAAGCAGATCCTTTAATGGCTCCAGCACATTTTCCTGCGCCTGCAAAGCTGGGTAAACTGCGTATGTCATTGCCATCGGGCAGGACACACCACCTTCCGTCTGGTTAAAGATATAGGCTTTGGCCATTTGCGCCGCATGCGCGCCGGGGCGCCCTTCATGATGCCAGGCAAAGTTATGAACACGGCCCTTCATCGCCATATCCATCAACTCATGATAAGCGGGGTGAAATTCAACTTCATTCAAGCGACGACCTTGAGGGTCAAACGGTCTAATTTCCGGGCTATGGCGGTCAGCAAGCCGTGCCTGTTCCCGCGCATGAGCAGATCCCATCAATGCCCCATATTCGCTGATCTCAGAGACGGCCCAATCAGCCTGCTCACGCTTTACAGCCTCTTTCAAGGCCGTGTCGATCGCGAAAGAATTGATATCCCCCATGGCTGGTGGCTGATTTTCTACATCATGGGTCGGCAGGTGAGTCATTGGGGAGCGGTGTGTCATTTTTCTTATTCCCGGTGTTTACCTTTACGTCAACGTAAACTGTACCGATTTTTAAAGGCATGACAAGGATTGATCGGAGATCAGACCCTCACACGGGAGCGGGGATCGAAAAAAACAGTCATATGGAAACAGGCGAATGTCAGGATCGCCATAGCAAAGATGATCTGAACCATCGGCCACGCAGTCCCATCATAAAGCCACCCGCCAAGACCGCCCATAATGCCGGAAAGCCCAAGTATAAAGCAGCCACTCAACGCGGAAGCGGCCCCTGCTTTTTCAGGGAACGGATGCATCGCGCCCGCTTGGCATTGGGGCATTACGATGCCGACCCCGAAATTATAGAATAACATTGAAAGCACGAGGGTCGCTGGGCTGACCTGCCCGTTGACCATCAGCAACAGTAGTAATGCTGCCCCAAAAAGGGTGATAAAGACGCCAATTTGCAGGGAATAGCGTAAATTGACCAGGCTGGTCAGGCGCGCCCCCAATAAAGTTCCCCCCATAAAGCCCAGAACCACAGAGCCAAAGAAATACCCAAACCGATCTGGTGATACCCCATAAGTTGAAATCAACACGAAGGAGGAGGAGGAGATATAGGTAAAAAAGCCACCAAAACAGAGAGATCCTGTCAGCACATACCCAAGATATTCCCGTGAGGTTAGCAGTTGGCGATAATTGCGGAACATTGCCCCAAGGTTTAACGGCTGAATATGTGCCGGCTGCAAGGTTTCATCAATTTTCAGAAAAAGAAACAGCGCAACCAGCGCGCCATATGTCGCAAGGGCGATAAACACGCCCTGCCAGCCGTAAAAGACCGCGATATACCCCCCAATGATGGGCGCAATCGCCGGGGCAAGGCCCATAATGGTGCCAATACGTGATAAATGCAGGGCACTATCTGCCCGGTCATATAGATCACGCACCATGGCCCGCGGGATGACAATGGCCGTACAAACGCCAAAGCTTTGCACCACGCGCCAGAACACCATCTGGATTTCATTTTGCGAATAAATACAGGCGATTGAGCCCAGTATAAAAATCAAGAGGCCGCCTAAAAGCACCCGCTTTCGGCCAAATCGGTCAGCAATCGGCCCAACAATAAGCTGAAAGGCGGCAATACCGATCATAAAGGCGCTTAACGTCCACTGAATTTCCCCTTCGGTTGCGTTAAAGCTCTCTTGGATTTCCGGCAAGCTCGGTAAATACATATCTGTGGAGAGCGCACCCGTGGCTACAGAAGCAGACAAAAATACCGTATAGCTGAATTTTCCCGGATTTAGTGGCGCCATATTTCGAATATTCAATAAAATTATTTATAAATGTATAAAGAATACTCTAAATGGTTGCATCATATTTTTGTAGCTTACCGCCATTTTCTTTCAGCCAGACCTGATGCTCCGAATAGGAGGGCATATGTGCCGCCACCAGTGCCCAAAATTCCGGACCATGATGCAAATGCTCCAAATGAGCCAGTTCATGAACCACCACATAATCCAGAACAGGGGGTGGCGTTAAAATCAATCGCCATGAAAAATTGAGATTACCGCGCGATGAACAACTACCCCAGCGGGTTTTCTGATCCCGAAGCGTCACCCGTCCCGGCGCCACCTTCATTTGCGGAGACCAGTGCGAAATCCGGTTTAGAATTTGATTTTTCGCCTGTTTTTTGAGCCAGTCCCGCACCCGACGAGGAATATGTTCATCAGATCCAGGCACATAAAGACGATCGCCTTCAATACAGATTTGCCCGCGTAAACTGTTCGTGGCTGTGATGACAAGCCCTTCTCCTTGATAGGGGATCACATTATCCGGGGAGAAACTGATAGGATCGGGCAGGCGGCTTAATTGACCCGCAATCCAGCCTTTTTCATCTTCGGCAAACTGCAGGGCCCGGCGAATGGAGATCCCCCGCGGCAGGACAATTTCCACGCGCTTAGGATATCTGATTTTCAGGCGCATTTTCCGGGCGCGAGGTGATTTTCTAATCACCAACGGAATATGCTGCCCCTGCAATTGGAAATAGGGGGCCTCCCCCCCAGTAATCAGGGAAATTTGTGGGATCTCGCCTATGGGATATCCTCCTCCGGCCAGTCCACGATGTAATCCTCAGGATCTTTGGCTTTTCGCTCCGATATGCAGCGCCCCCGCGCCGAAATCCCCGCTTCATGCACCGTATCCGGAGACCCAGAGACAAGCGGGTGCCACCAAGCAAGCTTCTTTCCCTCCGCCAAGCGTCGATAGGCGCAAGTTTTCGGCAGCCATTCCAACTCTTCAACCAACTTTGGGGTAATGGAGATGCAATCAGGCACAAGGATTTGCCGCCGTTCGTAATTCAGACAGCGGCAATTGCCCAGATCAAGCTGACGACAGGCGATATTGGTATAGGCAACCTCGCCTGTATCCTCATCCTCCAGCTTCAATAGACAGCATTTGGCACAGCCATCACAAAGGCTCTCCCATTGCTCAGACGTCATATCCTGAAGCGGGGTTGTCTCCCAAAAGGGGGCTTCACTCACAAACAGATCCTCTCCAAAACGGATTACAGGATCTTACTTATCATGTTTGCGGATGAATTTACCAATGCGAGGTGCAATAAATTTCGTGAATTTGGATCCGTTGAACACCCCGTAATGCCCCACACCCTTCTGCTCATAATGCTCGCGCTTCTCTTTTGGCAGATTTGTGCAGATATCATGGGCGGCCACTGTTTGACCAACACCTGAAATATCATCCAGTTCACCTTCAACGGTCATAAGTGCCGTTTTGGTGATTTTAGTGGTGTCCACAAGCCGATCCCCCCGATACATCATCTCACCTTTGGCAAGAGATTGTTTCTGGAACACAGTTTCAATGGTTTGCAGATAAAACTCAGCGGACAAATCCATCACAGCATTATATTCAGCGTAGAAGGACCGGTGCTTATCGGCATTGTCCCCGTCACCTTCTACCAGATGCTCAAACTGTTTCAGATGAGCTTCCATATGACGGTCAAGGTTCATACTGACGAAACCACCGAGCTGCAGGAACCCGGGATATACGCGACGGAAGGCACCCGGATAACCAACGGGCACATAATTGATCACGGTCCGCTCGAACCAGTCAAGGGAGTGATCTGTCGCCAGTTTACAAGGAACTGTCGGGTGACGGCGGGTATCAATCGGACTTCCCATCAACGTCACGGAACGGGGTTTGTTCGGGTCGTCATCCTCTGACATGAGGGCAACCGCGGCCAGAACCGGAACACCTGGCTGACAAACAGCCATCACATGGGTTTCCGGGCCCATAATACCAATAAATTCGCGCACATAATCAATGTAATCATCAAGGTCGAAACCGCCTTCATAGAGCGGAACCGCTGAGGCATCCCGCCAATCGGTGATGTAAACATCATGATCAGGCAGCAATGTTTCAACTGTCCCGCGGAGCAGCGTCGCAAAGTGACCGGACATTGGTGCCACCACCAACACTTTCGGATCTTTCCGCTTTGTCTCCCGCTTGAAGCGTTTCAGCTGACCAAACGGCTTGCGGAAGATGATCTGTTCTGCGACCGGAATTGATTTGCCGTCAATAATAGTTTCGTGAAGGCCAAAGTCAGGCTTGCCGTGATATTGAGTGGTATCGGCAAAAAGCTCACAAGCCGCTGCAATGGTCCTTGCATGCGCTGTTTCCGCAAAAGGATTAAAGGGGCTTCTTAAAAACTGGGCCTGAAATTGTGCACCAACACGCAGGGGCATCAGCGCATAGCGCTGCATCTCATTGAACTGATAAAGCAAATGCGTTTTCCTTTCACAGAAAAGGCGGCACGGTAATTGTGCAAGGCAGCATATTAGCTCATTTTTGTTTGCGGTGCAACATATTGCGAATTGATGACAAATTACGTGTAAATATTGCAACTAAGGCGCGGGTCTTGCTAAACTTAAGGCATTCTGTTTAGGAGAATTTCGAATGCGCGTCATATTGGTCCTGTTTCTTGTTATGCTGGGTGCTGCCGCACCGGCCCATGCCCAGCTTTTTGGGGATCATGAAGTTTTTGAGGCGGCCCTTGAAAATGATACGGATGCCGTTCAGCAATATCTGATCAATGGGGAGAATGTAAATATCCGGGATCGGAGTAAATCTCCCCTGCTTGCCCGTGCCGCCGAAGCAGGCAGCACCGCCGTTGTCGATCTGCTGATCCGAAATGACGCGAGCATTGATTTGAAAGACCGTTATGGGAACACTGCTTTGATGCAGGCCGCGTCTCAAGGCTTCGATGATATTGTGCTTTTATTGCTGGAAGCGGGCGCTGATGTAGATGAAGAAAATGAGCAGGGAGAGACCCCGCTTATCAAGGCGGCCAAGTCAGGCAGCCTTCAGGTCACCAAGGTTTTACTACAATTTCAGGCTGACATAACCCTGACAGACTTTACGGGCCGTTCCGCCCTTGATCATGCGATCGAAAACCGGAACCGACCCGTACAACGTTTGCTGGAAAATCAATAAACAGCGACGTAATAACACAAGTAATTACGTCGCCGAAAATGGCTGTTTACTTGGCTTCTGCAGCGGTTAGCGCCTGTTTCAACGCCGCTGCGCCAGGGGCATCAATTGTCCGCTTCAGAACAATGTCTGTCGCTGTAATCGATTTCCCGTAATAAGCGGACTGCCAATCATCACGGGCATCAAGGATAGATCCTTCAACAGAGGCGCCGATAAACAGGCCTGCATTTTTGGCAAACGAAAAGACATCCACATCCATGTTGGTTGTCGCAGAGGCGCCCACGTTTTTACCAACCGGACCAACAGCCGCGCTCAAATCACCGCCGAGCTTGACCTGGTTATCGATAATCGCCTGAAGACCTTTGTCCGTCATAATCACAAGGATCAGCTCTTTTGCTTCGGCGCCGATTTGCAGACCAACGCTTGCCTGACCCATTGTATAAAAAGCAGGGCTGCTCCAGCTTCCATCAACACCGCGGGCCATCAATACGCCCGTTCCACCAGCACCGCCCACAATGAAGCCAGCTTTCAACACCTGCGGGAAAACCACTACACCTTTTGAGACTGCCAGCAGTTTACGGAACTGTTCCATATCAGATTGGGCCTGCAATGCCTCAACGGTTACCTTGGCTTTGTCGACAAGCTGCTGCTGCTCACTTGCACTCGCTGTAAATGACCATCCCAGAACGGCAACGGCGGCAACAAGGCCTTTCATCACAGACGAAATACTGCGCTTTCTTCCAAAAATCATCTTAACCCCCGAATATGTGGCCATTCCAGCCGCGTTTAGAATTAGTAACACTGAACCAAAAGATCATTTGACCACTATAAATTTTCTATAAGGAAATTGTATCAGATACATAAAAAGGTCGATAGCTTATCCATCAGCTCAGCGGCAAAATGATTGTATTCTGTTATCAAGGTCATAAATGAGGCATTTAAAGTCCTTAAATGTGACATTTATAAGATACGCAGCAATCCACTGACAAAGGGCGAGACATATGCAAGGCGAGAAAGACACACCATACCACCATCATAATGGCGGCTTTCGAAACCTGCCAAACCCAGAAGTGTCAAAGCCGGGGCGGAAAACCTATCTGTCATTCATCTTTCGAATGATGCGATATAGCCGTGAAGTTGTGGATATCCCCGATGATCATGTGATCCCTCAGGATACCGCTGTCGAAATTGTCAAAAAGTTGATCGCAGAAGGTCAGGATTTCATGACTTGGCTCGGCCAGGCCTGTTTTCTCATGCAAATTGATGGAAAAACCTTCCTGACAGACCCTTATCTGTCCAGTCATGCCTCCCCATCCACCATCGCGGGCCCAAAACGCTTTGTGGAGCCGGGCCTTCGGATCGAAGACCTGCCGGATATCGATTATCTGGTATTGTCCCATAATCATTATGACCATCTGGATGCCCGAACCCTGAAAGAGTTATCCGGAAAAACGGAAATGACAGCCATCGTGCCCTTGCAACTGGGTCGCTATATGGAAAAGCGCGGGTTCCATAAAGTCATCGAGATGGATTGGTGGGATAGTTTTCAAGCGGGACCCGTCACGTTGCGGGCACTTCCTTGCCAGCATTGGTCAAAGCGGACCCCTTTCGATCGAAACAGATCCCTTTGGGCGTCCTTTGCCTTCGAGGGAACCCGCAAAAAAGTCTATTTCACCGGTGATACGGGCTATGCCCCCTTGTTTAAGGATATCGGCGAAGATTACGGCCCCTTTGATTATGCGCTTGTTGGTATCGGGGCCTATGAGCCTCAGGAAATTATGAAAAACCACCACACCACCCCTGAAGAGGGGGTCCAGATTGCCCGCGACGTCAATGCATCCACAGTTGTCGGTATGCATTGGGGCACTGTGCGCCTAACCGACGAGCCATTATTCGAACCTCCCGGCCGTTTCTTGCAAGCAGCGGAGAGTGCAGGTTATGATGCGGACAACGCATGGGTGATGAGTATTGGAGAAAGTCGCCCGCTTCTTTGACCGGCGGGTCTTCTATTTGTCAGGTCTGACATGGTTTTTAGTGACTTATTCAGTAGCAGTAGCGACAACCCAACCGCCCTAACAACAAGCGAAGGGGTTCGAGTTCAATCGCTGGTCCTCATTCGCTGGTTGGCGGTTTTAGGACAGGCTTTCACGCTTTTATTCGTCCATGTCACACTTGGTTATGACCTGCCAATTGTGGAGGCCTCCCTGCTGGTTGCGGCGAGCGCGGTTGTCAACGTGCTGGTCACGTTAAGTCAGAAGAAGACAGCCCGCCTCTCTGATACAGGCGCGATCATTTATCTCTTTTATGATGCGCTCCAGCTTACCGGGCTTCTATATTTGACCGGTGGGCTGACAAATCCATTTTCCTTGCTGTTTTTGGTGCCTGTAACGATCTCTGCAACAAATCTGTCTCTGCGCGGAACGTTATTTTTGGGATTTACCACCCTTGTGGTGATCACTTTTCTTGCCCTCTATTATCACCCGCTCCCCCTGCCAAAGGATGAACTGGTTCTATCCGACACCTATATTTTCGCAATATGGGCTGCACTAGTGATCGGAACATTGTTCCTGTCAGGATATGCGTGGCGTATTTCATCAGACAGTCGCCGCATGACAGAGGCGCTCACCATTGCCCGCTTCGCCCTTGCCCGTGAACAACAGCTTTCTGCCGTTGGTGGTATCGCCGCCGCTGCCGCGCACGAACTTGGCACACCGCTTAACACCATTCTTCTCGTGTCAGAAGAGCTATCCCGTGAATTTCCGGAAGGCAGCGATTACGCAGAGGATACCAAGCTATTATACACTCAGGCCCGAAAATGCGCCGAAGTGCTGGAGCAATTATCCACAAAACCTGACACAGATCGGTTTTTGCAAACAGATGCCCATCATAACTATCTGCCGCTGAACAGTTTGATTGCGCTGGTCCGTGATAAACAGCGGGATTTGGGTAAAAATATCGAAATTCAGTCACTCGGAGATGATGAAAACCCGCCCAAGCTCTATGCAACACCTGAATTGATGTATGGCCTTGGCAATCTGATCAGCAATGCGGCGGAATTTGCCCGAAATCAGGTAAAAATTACAACCGATTGGCAAGATCGAAACGTAAAAGTAGTTGTTCGTGACGATGGCCCCGGTTTTTCCGAAGAAATCCTTAGCCGTCTGGGAGAGCCTTACACCTCCAGCCGGGCCGGAAAAGGCGGAATGGGTCTTGGGGTCTTCATCGCGGAAATGTTGATCCGCCACACGGGAGGCAGCATCAAATTTGCCAATCACCCGGACGGCGGCGCAGAGGTCACCGTTCAATGGCCGCGCAGTGTGCTTGAAAAAGCCGCACCGCAAAATTAACCAATAGTTTTGACCGAACGGAACCGATGCAGTTATACTGAAATGGTATTTGGATGGTGGAGCGTACGTGATGGATGAGAAGCGCCTGCTGATCGTTGATGATGATGAAATTTTCCTGAACCGGCTGGGCCGGAGTATGGAAAAGGCCGGTTTTACAGCAACCCTGGCAAATAGTGTGGAAGAGGGCAAAAACAAAGCGATCTCTTCTAAACCACAATTTGCCGTGGTGGATCTGCGCCTTGATGATGGCAGCGGCCTTGATGTGGTTGAGGCCGTCCGTCAACATAACCCCGACGCCCGAATTGTCATGCTAACAGGTTACGGAAACATTGCCTCCGCAGTGGCAGCGGTTAAAGCCGGCGCTATTGACTATCTGGCCAAGCCGGCAAATGCAGAAGACATTATTTCTGCCCTTTACGCCAAAGAGGGCGAAAAGCCCACACCACCAGAAAACCCGATGTCAGCCGATCGGGTTCGGTGGGAACATATCCAACGAGTTTACGAGCTTTGTGATCACAATATGTCTGAAACAGCCCGGCGATTAAACATGCACCGCCGGACCCTGCAGCGGATTATGGCCAAGCGTTCCCCGCAATAGGCCGTAGAGCAAATATGGCAGACCTCACCCATAGATTAGTTTGCGGAGATGCCCTCTCACTTATGCGGGCGCTCCCCACAGAAAGCGTCGATCTGATCATTGCTGATCCGCCTTATAATCTGGGTAAGAATTACGGCAATAATGTTGATCTGAAAGAAAAGCGGGAATATCAGACATTTACCCGAACGTGGCTGGAAGAAGCGGTTCGCCTCTTGAAACCAAACGGGTCTATCTTCTGTTTTATGGGAGTGAAGTTTATCTCTCGCCTCTATATCACGCTGGAAGAAGATCTGGAATTATCCCCGCAAGGGTGGATCACCTGGCATTACACGCAAGGCATGGGACGAAAGCGCGGTTTTTCCCCGCGACATGAAGATATTTTGTGGTTTTCCAAGGGAAATGAACCTGTCTTCAATCTGGACGATGTTCGGATTCCGCAAAAATATTATCGCAAAAGAAATAACATGGCCGGTGCAAATCCCGGTGACGTCTGGCAGTTCAGCCATGTACATTACTGCGCCGCCGAACGCGAAGACCACCCAACCCAAAAACCGGAAGCCCTGATTGAGCGCATTATCGCCGCCGCATCCAACCCGGGCGATCTGATCCTTGATCCTTTCGTTGGGAGTGGCACCACAAGCCGTGTTGCCAAAGTATTGGGCAGAAATTCTATCGGATTTGATATTAACCCCGACTATATCGCCATGAGTGAGAGGCGCCTTGCCGCGCCATTTGAAGGCTTCGACAGTATCGACCCCCGCAAAGACCGCTCCCCTAAGGATATTCCAACAAAAAAGGCGGCAAAACCAATTGCCGCCTCTTGAGGCTTTCAAGCGCCTGTCACCTGTTGGCAACATCCAACCGGCAAAGGATAACGCCTCGTCTTATTATTGAATTAACCAATTGCAGATAAGGCTAAAGTCTACCCACAAGGGAAGTGTGAGGGGATCATGCGCGTTCTGTTTTTACATAATAATTTTCCGGCCCAATATCGCCATGTGGCGGCCAAGTTGGCGGAAAAGAAGAAAAATCAGGTGGTTTTTGCCTCCCATCGCGCCGTGGAGAAAATACCGGGTGTGATCAACCGCCTCTACAAACCTCACCGTGACGCCCGAAAAGAAACCCATCATTACCTGCGCTCAACGGAATCCGCGGTCATTAATGGGCAGTCTCTGGTCAAAAGCTGTATAGAGCTGAAAAATAAAGGGTTTCGTCCGGATATTATCTGTGCCCATTCCGGTTGGGGGCCAGCGCTATATGTGAAAGATATCTTTCCGGATGCAAAATTGCTGTGTTATTTCGAATGGTATTATCACTCCTTTGGATCAGATGCGGATTTCTTGAAAGATG
>JAEPMY010000182.1 GCA_017643685.1 Sneathiella sp. | reverse complement strand
GCTGCCTAGCCGTCCCGTTTGTAGAACACGGTCAACTGCCTGAAATGCGTTATCCAACGGGTCCATAAAAATGGTTCCCATGGCTTGCAATATTAGAATGCTTTTGCCGGCGCGGGTTTTAAAAGCAGCAGCACCCCTGCCAGGGGTGCCTTCTGGATAATTGAGAGGGCGAATAAGGCGCATATCTTGCGCCATGTAACTCATAATATCTTTTTGATCAAAAGCGTGATTGCCCAGAACGATGCTGTCCACACCGGCTTCATAAAAGCTTTGGCAGATTTTCTCAGTAATACCAAACCCAGAAGCCGCGTTTTCCCCATTAACCACAACAAAATCCAGATCCAGCTTTTTACGCAAAATCGGAACCTGCTCAATTACGATATCCCGACCAGCCCGGCCAACGATGTCACCACAATAAAGTACTTTCACTGAATTTTCCTTGCTGTCTGCTCTGTCACGATCCAGTCCAATGGCTGATCTAAAGGATCTGTTATCACTTTTTCGATTTTTTGTCCGCTATAAGCGTAGCCGATGGCCAGTACAGAGCCCATTTCTCTCAACCTCTGAAGCGTACGGTCATAAAAACCACCGCCATACCCCATTCTTGCTCCAGCCTCATCAAAAGCTAACATCGGTACAACCACAAGGTCAGGGATTACAGCCTCATTGCCGCTGGGTGGAACAGGTATTCCATACGCCCCGCTTTCCAATGCCTCACCGGCACGCCACAGGCGGAACTCCAAAGGGTGAGCTTTCTTCACCACCACAGGGAGGGATATCCTGACCCCTTTCGCACATAAAACTTCTGCAAGTGGCAACGGATCAATTTCACTGCCGTGAGGGTAATAGATACCCACGACATCTGAGGTTTCGAGCGGGATACTTTTCAGAAAGATGGTCGCAGCTTTTCGAGAGGCAGTTTCACAAACGAGAGTGGCTCTTCTTTTTTTGGAGAGGTCGCGCTGTTTCTGCTTTTCCAGATTGATGGTCATTCCAAAATAAAATCCCGCAGCGCCCAGAATTTATATGTGCCGCACCACCATAGCCGTCAATTGTATGAAATCTCTGTGGCCTGACAAGTCAGGTGGGAGCCGATTTGAAAGGACCACGATCCAATCAGGGATTAGCCCCCTAGATTTCGTTATTGGCCCCAGGATATCTATAATCAACGCACAAGGCAGTGCAGCGAATGGCTATTTAAGCATTTTCAAGCCGATCTGCAACCTTCTCAAGCTGATCTGCCCATTTTTCCAGATCAATTTGTGGAGAGGTCCCCTCTCCACCCTGCTTTTCTTTAAGCTCATCAATCGTTTCGTAGGCTTGTGATAAATCATCTGCAATCAGCAATGTTGCCATCAACAAGAGTTGCGATTCTGTGGCACTTGTCGCCATTTTACCGAGGTCACGGACCTTCTTATCCACATATTCCGATAGATAGATAAGATGTTCTTCTTCCCCATCCCCACAGATAATCGGGTAGGAGCGACCATTCACTTTAACGGTTACACTTGCCATTTCACTGCTCCAACAGGGTCTCTACTTTTTCTATCGTACTATCTAACTTGCCAGATACGTTTGTCGCCGCCTGTTTCAAACCATTAAATGCAGCTGTCAGTTCCAGCACCTCCTGACGCAGGGCCTGATTTTCGGCACGCAGGACTTCCAGCTCTTCGCTACTTTCCGTTACTTCGCCCCCTAGAAACGATCCTTGCTCAGGCAAAGCACGTGGTGCCTCACTCAGACTTTCAAGCCGCGCAATCGCCGCCTGAATGCGTGATTCGACGTTTTCCTGTTTCCCCATGTCTGACAAGCCCCGTCTGTCCCCGTAGCGTCTCTTTGAACTGTAAGTCTCGACAATAAGACTTGCTGTTAAGTTGCGTCAACTGAATTACAAATGCGATTTTTCTCAACTTTGTAGGAATTGTAACAAACTAAGCAGTTGACGTTGAGAGCATTGAACGGCATCTTCCCACCCGATTCCGAGACTGGAAGGC
>JAEPMY010000138.1 GCA_017643685.1 Sneathiella sp. | reverse complement strand
CAACACAATATAAGCTGATATCGGTTATCACACTCATTTTGCTTATTATGGTGCAGGTCTATTGGTATATCGGCCTTACCCTCACCAATGATATCAGTTCCCAAAATACGACTGTGTCCGAAATCCAATCGCAAATCTTCCAAATGAAGGCGGAGCTGGATAATGCCAACGCCTCACGCCTGGATCCCAGATATCAAAGATTGGCGGAGCTTGAGATCAAGATGCAAGAACATAGCGACTGGAAAGATGCGGCCGTAAATCATCTTCAAAACTGGAATACGGTCTGGTCGAAAATGGATCTTCTAACTCTGCAACCTTGGCAGATAGAAACCTACAGCAGTTTCCCGACAGAGGTGCAACGGCGTATTCAATTCGTTGCCGCAGGTAACATTCTTCAGGCGATATCCGGTTATATTCTGCCGATTTTATATGGGCTTATCGGGGCGTGTTTTTATATTCTGCGTCAATTGCCAAAAGAAATAGAAAACCTCACCTTTTCAATGAATTCCTATATCGGCTACAGCTTACGTATGGCACAGGGCCCATTGGCTGGAATTATAATCAGTTATTTCTTTACCGCAGAAAGTAATGCCCCGTCGCCGATAAATAATGCGTTGCAGATTCATAATGTAGATTCGAATCTATCCGCACTCAGTCCCCTCGCGTTATGCTTTTTAGCCGGCTACAGCATCGAATTTTTATTTAAATTCCTAGATCGAATATTAACGGCAGCAACACCAGTAGTCACTCCAAACCAGACAAACAACATAAGCAAAAAGATATATGCCGCTGAAAATAAAAAGAAAAACACCAACACACTCCCACCTGCAGAAAACTAGTATTTGCCTAAAACATAAGCAATCTATTGTATTATATTTTAATAATTTTTTAAGCTTTGTGGGTAACTATGAAGTTGTCCAAGGTTGATCGAAGTCGTTGCTACCTCTTTCCAAGCCCCCCCTACTGGAGTAGCGACGGCTTCGATTGCATTTCTGGATTTTTTCCCATACAAACCATCTAAAATAATTCTCATTATTTGGGTTTAACGAAATGGTAATAGTACTAATGCCAGCATTAGACCCAATTAATGCGTGAAAGAAACTGCTGACTGGACCTATCGATTGCACCGAATTGAGATCAAAAAAGGGGATTTGGTTTTAAGCGATCAAGAATCCGCCACTTGTGCCTACATTGTTGAAACAGGCGCAATAGCGGTGGAAGATCGTGCCTCTAGCACCCCAAATTATACAGTAGGCCCAGGCGAAATGTTTGGGGAGTATGGCATCATTGGGGATGCCGTTCATTACTCCACTGCGCGCGCTTTGGAAGACAGTATCCTCATGGTTGTCACTCAAGAGGAAATTGAAGAGAAGAGCGCTGCCTCTGATCCGATGGTTCACTTGTTTCTGAACTTCTTTATGGATCGCTGTCAAAGCCTGACCGTCCGCGCCATCGGAAGTGAAGAGCAAAACTTAAAGTTCCACTCTCGCCGTCAGCATCTAAAAGAAAGCCTCCAATCCACTCAGGAAGAGATTGTCAGCCTGTTTCGCTTGAAAGCAGAACTGGAACGAGCCATTGAAAATGATGAATTTGTACTTCATTTTCAACCAATTATCTCTCTTAGGGGTGGTTTCACCGCAGGTTTTGAAGCGCTAATCCGCTGGCAACACCCAGAACGCGGCCTTCTCTCCCCTTTTCATTTCATTGATACGGCAGAGAAAACCAATATGATCACGCCAATTGGTCTCTGGGTCTTTAAGGAAGCTTGCCTTCACAGTTTGAAATTCAATGAGACAGCGGCCAATGGCCAAAGCCCGGAAGTTTTCATCAGCGTCAATGTATCCGCACGTCAGTTCGAAGATGATAAACTGATTGAAAATTTCAGAGCGGTTTTGGAAGAGACCGGGGCCGACCCAAGCAAAATTCAGTTGGAAATTACCGAAAGCGTTTTGATGACCGATGCGGATCGGGCAAAAGAAATGCTTTATGAGCTAAAGGAAACCGGTTTCCAGTTGGTTCTGGATGACTTCGGCACCGGCTATTCCAGCTTGAGCTATCTGCACAAATTCCCAATCGATAAGCTTAAAATCGATCGCTCATTCACTCATTCCATGTTGGATGATCAGGATAGTTTGGAAATTGTACGCGCGATTTCCGGGCTATCGCACAACATGGATATCGAGATTGTAGCCGAAGGGATTGAAACCATGGAACAGCTCTCCCTCTATCGGGATCTTGACTGTCACTATGGTCAGGGCTTCCTTATTGCGAAACCACTACCGGCCGAGGACGTATATGGCATCCTCGGCACACGGATGAAACTGAGCGGACAGATTTAAAGGGGATCCAGATCCCCTCGCTCCTGCGCGGCATGAAACTCAAGGGCGAAATCAGCAAGGCTGCCTGCCTCAATGGCGTTTCGCATACCTTCCATCAAATCCTGATAATAATGCAAGTTATGCCAAGTAAGCAGCACAGATCCCAAGATCTCTTTAGCTTTGAAAAGGTGATGCAAGTAGGCGCGCGAATAATTAGTACAGGCGGGACAGCCGCACTCAGCATCCAACGGCCGCGGATCATCCTGATGGCGGGCGTTGCGCATATTGATCGTACCATAGCGGGTAAAGGCTTGTGCATTCCGGCCCGAACGGGTTGGCAATACGCAATCGAACATATCAACGCCCCGCATCACACCACCAACCAGATCATCCGGTTTACCAACACCCATCAGGTATCGTGGCTTATCCGTTGGCATATATGGGGTCGTCACCTCGAGGGTGCTGAACATATTCTCCTGCCCCTCACCCACAGCAAGACCGCCAATCGCATATCCTTCAAAGCCGATATCTGTGAGGGCCTCAATAGACTCGCGGCGAAGGTCTTCGTAGACAGAGCCCTGAACGATACCAAAAAGCCCATAGCCATCTCGGTGCTCATAGGCATCACGGGAACGTTTCGCCCACCGCATGGAACGGCGCATGCTATCGGCTGCAACCTTATGGGTCGCGGGGAACGGTGTGCATTCGTCAAACGCCATTGTTATCGTAGCATCCAGATCGTTTTGGATCTGCATGGACCGTTCAGGTGTCAGTTCAAATTTCTTCCCATCGATATGGGATTTAAACGTCACACCATTTTCATCCAATTTACGAAGCTCGTTTAGGGACATCACCTGAAACCCACCAGAGTCAGTGAGGATCGGACGCTCCCAATTCATAAATTTGTGCAAACCACCCAGCTTACGAACCCGCTCTGATCCCGGACGCAGCATCAAATGATAGGTATTGCCAAGAAGGATATCTGCACCCGTCTGGCGCACGGCTTCTGGCGTCATGCCCTTAACCGTTGCCACAGTTCCCACAGGCATAAAAGCAGGGGTTCGGACCTCTCCGTGGGCAGTTTTCAAAGTACCACGGCGCGCGGCGCCATCTGTGGCCAGGATTTCAAATTCAAATTTTTTATCGGTCATGATGATTTCCGAAATAGCAGTGAACTATCCCCATAGGAATAAAAGCGATATTCATTTTCAATGGCATGGGCGTAAGCGGCTTTCATCTCTTCCAAACCAGCAAAAGCCGATACCAGCATAAACAGCGTCGATTTTGGAAGATGGAAATTCGTCATCAACACATCAACAGCTTTGAACTGATACCCCGGCGTAATGAAAATATCGGTCTCGTCATTAAAAGGATGAACAACCCCATTTTCATCTGTCGCGCTTTCCAGCAAACGGAGGCTCGTGGTTCCAACAGAAATGATGCGCCCCCCGTTTTGACGCACCTCATTTAAGGCTGCGGCCGCTTCATCGGTGATAAGGCCATACTCCGCATGCATTTTATGGTCACGCGTATCATACGCCTTTACAGGCAGGAATGTGCCGGCGCCCACATGCAACGTCGTCGCAACTGTCTTAACACCCTTATCCGCGATCCGCGCAAGCAGCTCCGGCGTAAAGTGAAGCCCTGCCGTCGGGGCGGCGACCGCCCCCTCTTCCCGGGCGAAGACAGTTTGATAATCTTCTTTGTCCTGCTCATCCACCGGCCGAATAGAACTGATATATGGCGGCAGCGGAATTTCGCCATAGCTCACCAGCTTTTCCATCAATTCTGGACCCGCCGCGTTAAACGCCAGAACCACCTCGCCGCCATCCAGCTTTTGGCTGACAAGTGCGGAAAACCCGTCAGAGAATTCAATAATATCCCCTGTTTTCAGCTTTTTTGCCGGTTTAGCAAACGCATGCCATGTATCACTGCTGACATTTTTATGCAGGGTTACCTCAATCTTCGCGGTCCGGCGCATCCCGCGCAATCTCGCCGGGATCACCTTGGTGTCGTTAAACACCAGCACATCACCAGCTTCCAGAAAATCTGGCAAGTCGCCGACAGTCGCATCAGAAATGCCATCCCGAACGATCAGCATTTTAGCTGCCTCTCGCGGGGTTACAGGGCGATCAGCGATCCGCTCTGGCGGTAGGGTAAAATCAAATTCATCAACACGCATGGCTTATAACAGCAAACGAACGGCTCTTCGAAACCGAAGGCCGTTCGTCACTTCCCAAAAGGAACATTCAACTAGTTATTCGACGTCCGCAGCAACTTTCATGCTGACGATCTTGTCTGGATCTGAAACGGAACCGTTCATCATGCCGTCACCTTTTTTGATCGCATGAACATGCTCCATGCCTTCAACGACCTGGCCCCAGATAGAATACTGGCTGTCCAGATGTGGTGCTGGTGCAAACATGATGAAGAACTGGCTGTCAGCGCTGTCAGGATGCGCCGCACGTGCCATGGAACAAGTTCCTTCGACGTGGGCTTCTGCAGAAAATTCAGCGTTCAGGTTCTGACCAGATCCGCCTGTACCATTTCCAAGTGGATCACCTGTCTGAGCCATAAAACCGTCAATCACGCGGTGAAATACGATCCCGTCATAAAAACCGTCACGGGCCAGTTCTTTAATACGGGCAACGTGGTTTGGCGCCAGATCGGGACGTAATTCGATCACAACACGGCCGTCTTTCAGTTCCAGATACAGCGTGTTTTCAAGATCTCGTGACATTCTAAATCTCCTGTTTGCCGACAAGCGGCAGATTTCACTTAAACTTTTTCGGAGCGGATTTTTTCAACTCGCTCGACAATTCTATTCGCCGTCTCCGGGGAGACGAATTTCTTAATATCACCATCCAAGAAGGCAATTTCCTTCACAAGGCTGGAGGCAATAAACTGATGCTGATCAGATGCCATCAGAAATACTGTTTCAATTTCTGAATTCAAGCGGCGGTTCATACCGACCATCTGAAATTCATACTCAAAGTCGGAAACCGCACGTAGACCGCGGATAATCACACGGGCCCGGCATTCTTCGGCAAAGTGCATCAGCAGGTTATTGAAAGGCCGAACTTCAAAATTCGTCCCCGGAAATTCCTGCGTCAGTTTTTCCACCATTTCCACTCGCTCTTCGACAGAGAAAAGCGGGTTTTTGCCCGGGTTCATCGCGACACCAATCACCAGTGTATCCACCAGCTTTGACGCCCGTTTGATAATATCATAATGCCCCAGAGTGATCGGATCGAACGTTCCGGGGTACAGACCTACGCGTTCAGTTGACATGAGAGGGTTTCCTTTCAGATTCGCTATTTCTTATGTTAGCTTCGATCAAGTTCGCACCAGTTATTCGTTATCGGTACCTTCATCGGTTAGCGGAGCTTCTGTCGCTGCTCCCGTTTCCTGCTCTTCGCCATCCAGCTCCTCTTCATCGTCGGATTTCGTATCCAACAATGCTGTCACTGAGACGACCTGTTCTCCCTCGGCAGTCTTGAACAGGGTCACACCCTGTGTATTACGGCCTGCAATACGAATATCGGATACCGGTGTGCGGATCAGTTTACCACCATTGGTCACCAGCATGATCTGATGGTCATCCAAAATCGGGAATGTGGCCGCTACCTGTCCGTTACGGGCCGATGTCTCGATATTGATGATCCCCTGACCACCGCGATTTGTAACGCGATATTCATAGGCATTTGTGCGCTTACCATACCCATTTTCAGTAATGGCTAGCAGAATTTCTTCTTTTTCCAGAAGCGCCTGATAAGTGTCCTCATCGAGGCCAGCGTAATCTGTGACGTTGCCTTCCTCATCAGCCGAACGACGGGCTTTCAGATAGGCATCACGTGTTTCAGTATCCGCATCCATATGACCGAGGATGGACATACCAATAACCTTGTCACCGGCCGCCAGCTTCATACCCCGAACACCAGAGCTATCACGACCTTTAAACAGACGCACATCTGTCGCTTGGAAGCGGATACATTTACCGCCATGCGCAACCAGCAGAACGTCAGATTCTGTTGTACAGAGTTGAACACCGATCAGGGCGTCATCATCATCCAGCTTCATGGCAATCTTACCGTTGGATTTCACGTTAGAGAAATCGCTCAGCTGGTTCCGACGGACATTACCTTTAGAGGTCGCAAACATGACCTCGTAATCATTCCAGGTCTCTTCATCCTCTGGCAATGGCATCATTGTGGAGATGACCTCTCCGGTTTCCAATGGCAGCAGGTTGATAATCGCTTTACCCAAACTCTGCGGAGAGCCAAGAGGCAAACGATAAACCTTCATTTTATACACGCGACCGAAGGAT
>JAEPMY010000047.1 GCA_017643685.1 Sneathiella sp. | reverse complement strand
GCTTGTTGAAAAATTACTAGAGCCGTTTGGAAATTTGCCAGAGCTAGGTAACTGCTCTGATAAGCTACTTCAAAAAGTAACTGCGGGTATCTGCGAAATTATGGTCAGACCCAATGGCACAGAAGGATATCGAAAAGCAGAGGTAACAGTGGGTGGTGTGCATACATCTGAGATCAGCTCCAAAACAATGGAAGCGAAAAAAGTGCCCGGGCTTTATTTCATAGGGGAGGCCGTCGACGTAACGGGCTATCTTGGCGGATATAATTTCCAGTGGGCCTGGTCTTCAGGGTATGTGGCAGGGCAACATGCCTAACCTTACCAAGTCAGAATGGCAGGCTATGTGCCCAGACCTCACTATTGAAGGGACGGAGCGTAATCGCTGCGCGGCGTTATCTGAGGATATGCTTAGGCAGGCATCTGATGATATCCGTGCTCGTGGTTACCTTCAGTTGCCTCAAGTGATCCCTTCGAATTTAATTGCCCCCTTACGCACCGGAATGGCGCGCTTAAAGGATCAGAATATCCCGCCTGTGTATATCTATCTATTTGACGAAGCATGGCACCTGTTCGAGGATTTGCGTCCGTTAATCAGTCAAATTTTGGGGGAGGGGTATAAGACCCTTCCAAATTTCTGGGCTTGGCATTTAAGCGAGACTGGACACGCAGGATGGCCGCCACATAAAGATTGCAGTGCAGACACGGTGTTTGATGTTGGTGGTGATCAGATTTTTATGAGCCTGTCCCTTTGGGTACCCCTGGCCGATGTTGACGCTGAAAATGGATGTATGTTTGTTATCCCAAGAGAGCAGGAGACGAATGTTGCGGCCGGAGTTGAGTTGGATCGGGACCTGTTGAGCCCTTATGCGCAAGCCTTACCTGCGACTGCGGGGAGTGTGTTGGGGTGGCCACAAGACCTAATTCATTGGGGCGGGGAATATTTAAACGCTGAAAAGCCGCCGAGGATGAGCTTATCCTTTGAATTTCAAAGCAACGCGTTTGATCCCCTGGCTGTGCCTCTTCTCGATACGGCCTCGCCGCCGTCTTTTGAGGAGAGGTTAGAGCTATTAGATCAGCAGTTCGATAAATATCGGCACATTGCTTGAATTTACCGGACTTTTAAAAACACCAGCCGGGCCGCGCCATATTTTCGCTCATCCAAGATATCGAACCCATCGGGGACGTTAAAGGCTTCCTTCGCCGCAAGCTCTACAACTGCAATTGCACCGCTTGTGATCCAGTTGGTATCCCTCAAATTTTGTAGGGCCGGGGCAGCTAAATCCATATTATAAGGTGGATCCATCAGCAACAGATCAACAGGAGGGCCGCCTTTTCGGCATGTTGTGGCATCCTGAGGCATGAGGCTCGTTTGTCGATTGAAGCCAAGGGCGTTCACATTTTGACGGGCGAGTTTGAGACTGCCGCTATGGTTGTCCATAAAGATAACCTCAGCCGCCCCGCGAGAGAGCGCCTCCAACCCCAAAGCACCGGTGCCGCAAAAGGCATCCATTACCCGGGCATTCAGTGGCAATGGTCCATGATCAGTTCGAAACTCGGACCCATGACCAAGGATATTAAATAGCGCTTCGCGGGTCCGATCCGCTGTTGGGCGAATGCGTTTATCTTCCGGCAGATTTAGCTTTTTGCCGCGCGCACTACCACCAACGATGCGCATTAGCGCTTCCTTCTTGGACGAGGTGGCGTCTGCCGTGATTTGCCTGAGGCTTCTCTTTCGGATTTACCTTTGATGGATAAGGTTCCCCGCGGGCCACCACGACCCTTGGGCGCGCCGCGGCCTTTTCCTTTGCCCACAAATGGATCATCAGGTTCTTCGAACTTCTCGACTCCCATCTGATCGCGAAGGATTTTGGATTTAACTTCTTCGATCTCCCCCTCTTTAAGCTCACCGAGTTGTAGGGGGCCATAAGAGACGCGAATGAGGCGAAGAACAGGGTATTCAAGATGTTCCATTACGCGGCGGATTTCACGGTTTTTGCCTTCGCGCAATGAGATGGTCAGCCAGGAGTTAGCCCCTTTACTGCTGTCCAATGTTGCTTCGATGGAGCCGTATTTCACGCCTTCGATCGTGATGCCATTAGCAAGCCGCTTAAGTTCTGACTCGCGCGGATGGCCATGCACCCGAACGCGGTATTTCCGCTTCCAACCGGTTGCCGGGAGCTCTAGCCGGCGCGCCAGCTCTCCGTCATTGGTGAGGAGGAGCAACCCCTCAGAATTGAGGTCAAGCCGCCCAACAGAAATAACCCGAGGGAAATCTTCTGGTAGGCTACTGAAAACAGTATCGCGCCCTTTTTCGTCTTTATGGCTGGTGACAAGCCCGGAAGGCTTGTGATAGCGCCAAAGGCGCGGCCGTTCCTTTACCGGAAGAGGCTTGCCGTCAACGGTAATACGGTCGTTGTCATCAACGGTGACCGCTGGTGTTGTAAGTTTCTTGCCGTTCAAAGTAACGCGTCCCGCTTCAATCCAACGTTCTGCGTCACGGCGAGAACAAACACCGGCGCGGGCAATCCGCTTGGCAATTCGCTCTTTTTTCTGGGCTTCGGGTGTGTCACTCATGGGTTCTGTCTCGCTTCCTCGACAAACGCATCAATAATTTTGCGATCCCCCTCAGAAATCAGATATTCCGGATGCCATTGTACCCCAAGGCAAAACCGGTAACGGGCATCTTCAATGCCTTCAATAACCCCGTCAGACGCCCATGCGTTGACAGTGATATTATCACTGCAGTCTTTAGCAGCCTGATGATGTGCGCTATTCACAGGTAGGCGGTCAGTTCCAACGATTTGCTCAAGCAAGGTGCCAGCAACCACATCGACATCATGCCCGGCTTCAGTTCGCGGATTAGGCTGCTCATGCGCGAGGCAGTTTTCCACTTCATCAGGGATATGCTGAATTAGGGTGCCCCCTAAAATGACATGAAGAAGCTGCTGTCCGCCGCAAATGCCAAGAACAGGCTTATCTTCTTTGAGCATAATTTCTGTTACGGCTCTCTCGAACGCGGTACGCCGATCTTTGGTGACAACTGTATCGTGACGATCAGCCGCGCCAAACATTGCCGGATCCACATCAAATGCACCGCCGGTTACAAGCAAACCGTCCAGCTTGTCTGCATAATCTGCAGCAAGGTCAGGTTCGTGTGGAAGCGGAACAGGAAGACCACCCGCTGCCGTGATTACATCTGCGTAATTCTGACGAAGGGCATACCACGGCATATTTGAATAACCGCCGGGTTCCTCGGAATCTAATGTGATGCCAATGATAGGTTTTTTCATGCTTTCTTGTACGCGAGGGCGCATCGCAACTCAATAGAGATTAAGTCATGGTTCCGCTTTTGTTGCTTGACCCCGGTGGGGCGGCGAGTAATCTGTTGCTCATGGATTATGAGCTGACAAATTTTATGGAAATGGCCCTGCATACGGCGGAACTTTCTGCAAAACGCGGGGAGGTTCCGGTTGGGGCTGTTGTCGTTGATTCGAAAACCGGACGCGTTGTCGGCACTTCAGGTAACCAGATGGTTGGGCGGCATGACCCAACCGCCCACGCAGAGATGCTCGCTATTAAAGCTGCGGCAAATATGTTGGGCAGTCAGCGATTGGTGGATTGCGATATCTATGTAACGCTGGAGCCGTGCCCGATGTGCGCGGGCGCGATTTCTCATGCCAGATTACGCCGTTTATATTTTGGCGCGTATGATCCAAAAGGCGGCGGGGTTGAATTCGGACCCAGAATATATGATCATGACACCTGTCATCATAAGCCGGAGGTTTATGGCGGTATTGGGGAGGCTCAATCAGCGAAATTGCTGAGAGATTTTTTCGCCGCCAAACGGTAAAATATTCCTCCTAATAAAAATAAGAAGAAAAAGGAAAGAAAATGTATTTCGAATATTCCGACAAGGTAAAAGACCTTCAGGCCCGTGTTCAGGCCTTTATGGATGAACATGTTTATCCAGCCGAAGAAATCTTTGAAGAGCAAGTCAATGAAGGGGATCGTTGGCAGCCAACGGCTATTGTCGAGGAGCTGAAAGCCAAGGCAAAAGCTGAAGGCTTGTGGAACTTGTTCTTGCCTGAAAGTGATCGTGGTGCGGGTCTGACCAACCTTGAATATGCACCGCTTTGCGAAATTATGGGCCGGGTTCATTTCGCGCCAGAAGTCTTTAACTGCTCCGCGCCAGATACGGGTAACATGGAAGTTCTGGAGCGGTATGCGACAGAAGAGTTGAAAGATCGTTGGTTGAAGCCTTTGCTTGCCGGTGAAATTCGCTCTGCCTTTGCGATGACAGAGCCAGCCGTTGCGTCATCTGATGCAACAAATATTGAATCCGATATTCGCCGGGATGGGGACGAGTATGTGATCAATGGCCGAAAATGGTGGACATCCGGTGCCATGGACCCTCGTTGTAAGGTTCTGATCTTTATGGGGAAAACGGATAAATCTGCGAATACCTATAACCAGCAATCCATGATTGTTGTGCCAATGGAAACGCCGGGCATTACCATCAAACGCTTCCTTCCTGTATTTGGGTATGACCATGCGCCGCACGGCCATGCGGAAGTTGATTTTAAAGATGTTCGGGTGCCTGCGGATCATATTCTGCTGGGCGAGGGACGTGGTTTTGAAATCGCTCAAGGCCGCCTCGGCCCAGGGCGTATTCACCACTGCATGCGCTTGATCGGTGTGGCAGAACGGGCGCTTGAGAAAATGTGCCAGCGGGTACAGAGTCGTGTTGCTTTTGGCAAGAAGGTATCTGAGCAGACTGTCACACTGGAGCGGATTGCAGAATCCCGCGCCATGATCGAGCAGGCTCGCCTTCTGACGCTGAAAGCGGCCTATATGATGGACACTGTTGGCAACAAAAAAGCCAAAGCCGAGATCGCTATGATCAAGGTGGTCGCGCCGAATATGGCTTGTCAGGTAATTGATTGGGCAATTCAGGCCCATGGCGGCGGCGGTGTCACATCCGACTTCGGTTTGGCGTCAGCCTACGCCGGTGCCCGGACCCTGCGCCTTGCTGATGGCCCTGATGAGGTTCACCGCAACCAGATCGGCCGTTTGGAGCTGAAGAAATACAGCTAACAAACTGAGCCTTTAAACAAAGAAAAAGCCCCCGAATTTCGGGGGCTTTTTTTAGGTTTCCATCCGGGCGACGATTTGTCCCTCTTCGACGGGATCACCTTCCTTTACAAGAATTTCAGTGACTTTGCCGTCTTCCGGGGCGTCAACCGGGATTTCCATTTTCATGCTTTCCAAAATCAGGATCGCATCTTCTTCGTCAAGCTGCGCCCCGATTTCGGCTTCGATTTTCCAGACTTTTCCTGAAATCTCACTTTCGATATCAATGATTGGCATGTCCCCTCGCTTGTTTTTCTTGTTGTTTCATGGATATCCCATGTTTCCACAAGTCACGAGGGGGGCCAACCCAAAAATCAAAAGATCAGACGCCCGCGCGGGAGGCTCTTTTCCGCTCGTGCGGGTCAAGGAAGCGTTTGCGCAGACGAATATGGTTCGGTGTAACCTCTACCAATTCATCGTCATCAATGTAGGCAATGGCCTGCTCGAGGCTCATTTTACGCGGTGGCGTTAGGCGAACGGCTTCGTCTGTACCAGCGGCACGAACGTTTGTGAGCTGCTTGGCCTTCAGCGGGTTAATTTCAAGATCATTCGGACGGTTATGTTCGCCAAGGATCATACCTTCATAAACATCTACACCGCCGCCGATGAAGAAAGCACCACGCGCTTCCAGATTCCAGATGGCGTAAGCAACGGATTTACCGGTTGCGTTAGCAATCAACACACCATTCCGCCGTCCTGGGATTTCACCTTTATGCGGAACATATGAGTGGAATAGACGGTTCATGATACCGGTGCCACGTGTATCGGTAAGAAATTCACCGTGGTAACCAATCAAACCACGCGTAGGACATAGGAATGTCACGCGAGTTTTGCCGCCACCAGATGGGCGCATGTCTGTCATTGTGCCTTTGCGAAGGGCAATTTTCTCAACAACGACGCCTGAGAATTCTTCATCTACGTCAACAACGACTTCTTCAAGTGGCTCAAGTGTTTCGCCTGTGGCCTCGTCTTTCTGGAAAAGAACACGTGGGCGGCTGATGGAAAGTTCAAAACCTTCGCGGCGCATATTTTCGATCAGAACACCCAGCTGTAGCTCGCCGCGGCCTGACACAACATAGCTGTCTGCTTCGGGGCTATCTTCCACACGAATGGAGACGTTACCTTCGATTTCTTTCATTAGACGATCGCGGATCACGCGACTTTGAACCTTATCCCCATCCCGGCCGGAAAGCGGGGAGGAGTTGATTGCAAACGTCATGGAAATGGTTGGCGGATCAATTGGCTGAGCTGAGAGAGGTTCTTTCTCCTCCGGCGTACCAAGTGTGTCCGCAACTGTGGATTTTACCAAACCAGCAATAGAGACAATGTCACCTGCACGAGCTTCTTCAATTGGTTCACGCTCCAGACCTCGGAAAGCAAGAATTTTGGATGCGCGGGCATCTTCAATCTTTTTGCCATCACGGCTAATCCCTTTCAGCGGATCATTGGTCCGAAGAACACCACTCTCCACACGACCTGTCAGGAGGCGACCAAGGTATGGGTTGCTTTCAATGGTTGTGACAAGCATCCGGAATGGAGCGTTTTCATCTACCGTCGGGGCAGGAACATGCTCAACAATCAGATCAAACAGAGGATCCAGATTTTCACGCTGACCGTCTAACTCTGGGGCCGCCCAGCCGTCTTTACCGGAGGCGTACAGAACAGGGAAGTCGAGCTGTTCTTCATCAGCGTCGAGAGCAACAAGCAGGTCAAAGCACTCGTCGAGTACTTCTTCCGGGCGACCATCTGGACGGTCTGCTTTGTTGATGACGATAATAGGCTTCAGGCCGAGGCCAAGCGCTTTTTGCGTCACAAATTTTGTCTGAGGCATTGGGCCTTCGGCAGCGTCCACAAGAACAACAACGCCATCAACCATGCTCAGGATACGCTCAACCTCACCGCCAAAATCGGCGTGGCCCGGTGTATCAACAATATTCAGGCGAATGCCTTTATATTCAACAGATGTACATTTGGCGAGAATGGTAATACCACGCTCCCGCTCAAGATCGTTGGAATCCATGGCACGCTCTGCGACCTGCTGGTTTTCCCTAAAAGTCCCGCTTTGTCTCAGCAGGCCATCCACAAGTGTGGTTTTCCCATGGTCAACATGGGCGATAATCGCAACGTTACGGATTTCCATGATACTTTTAATTCCATAGCTAAAAGGCGCGCGCAGTATAGCCGGAAAGTCGCATATAGCAACCTTTGTGCGCTGCAGCGAAGCAAATTAATTTTCGGTGTTGGTTACCTGACGCGCAAACCAGCTATCATAGGAATATTTTGGTGGATGGTAAACAACCGCAAACCAGATTAATTTACGATCCGCGCCGTAGTATTTACGTGTCACTTTCAGGCCAGCAGAGTTTTCTTCTGCCATCAGTTTCTCAGCTGTAGTGCGTTCAAGCAAGCAGGGTTCAATGGATTGAAAAACCTCATGAATTACTTCGCCGTACCCTTCTTGAAGGACCGCATGGGTGAGCGTTTTGGGTTCAGCTGCAAGCAGATCGATGATCCCGCGGTGGCTATCTCGAAAATATAATACAAGATATGCATCGGCTTTTGTACCGGAGGCCGGAAATCGGCGCATATTCACCTGCCACCATTCTTCGCCAATCTTGCCGTTTATCAACTTCGCTTCTTCTGAAGAGAGCTCAATCGCTTTGTATTGTAGGTTCGCGATGAAGGTTTCGGGCTTATATTGCAGCAAATCGGCCATGCTGGCGAGCGTTTGAATAAACGATTCCTGCCCGCCTTTTGATCTGACGATAGTGCCAGACCCTCGCCGGGAATAGGTCAGGCCCCACTGCTGCAACATTCGAAGGGCGTTTCGAATAGTTTGCTTGCTTGCGCAGAATTCATCCATAAGGCTTACCTCGGTGGGAAGTGTTTTTCCCACCTGGTAGGCCTCATCACTGATCCGAGACTTCAGCTCTTTCGCGATGCAGAGATACTTAGGGTCTGAATTCATGACCAGCCTTGGATTAGCAACATTAAAAGGCGTCAGCCGCCATGCTATAGGTGGTGTCGTCCAAACTTTCTACAAGGTCAGCCCAAGGGCCAATTCGGATTAATTCATAGCGGTAGAAATATTGGCAAGCAGATAATTTCCCTTCATAAAAGGCTTTATCTTCTGCGGTCTTAGCATTTGCAAGAGCTGCTTTAGCGGTAATTGCCTGACGCAGCCATTGCCATGCAAGAATGGCGTGGCCAAACATATCCAAATAGATAGTCGCATTGGCGAGGGAGAGGTTTACCTCGCCTTTCATTAGATTAGCCCCCACTGACATGGTGACTTCACCAATTCTATTGGTCGCCGCTTCTAGGGCGGATGCAAACTCAGAAAGCGTTGAATCTTCGCTTGCGATACTGATCGTTTCCTGAATTTTTGAAAAAAGAAGTTTCAGTCCTGCGCCATTATTCATCATGACTTTTCGGCCAAGAAGGTCCAGTCCCTGAATGCCATGGGTGCCTTCATGGATTGGGTTCAGCCGGTTATCGCGATAATACTGCTCAACAGGGTAGTCCCGAGTGTAGCCATAGCCGCCAAGTACCTGAATGGCATGTTTATTGGCTTCCAAGCAAAACTCGCTTGGCCAGGATTTAACCACTGGGGTGAGCATATCGAGCAGCATTGTTGCTTCTTTACGGGCCTCTTCGCTTTCCGCTGTATGTTCTTCATCTACAAGGCGGGCAGCATATAGACACAAGGCAAGACCACCCTCTACCGCTGATTTTTGGGCAAGCAGCAAGCGTTTGATATCAGCATGTTCGATCAACATCAGTTGTGACGAGGTTGGATCTTTTCCATCAGGGTGGCGTCCTTGCGGCCGGCTTTTGGCATAATCGAGACTGTAAAGATAACCTGCATAGCCGAGGCTGACCGCACCAAGGCCAACACCAATTCGGGCTTCGTTCATCATATGGAACATATAAAAAAGACCTTTATGTTCCTCTCCGATCAGATAGCCAACTGCGCCGTCATTCTCTCCAAAATTGAGTAATGTGTTGGTTGTGCCTCGGTATCCCATTTTGTGATTAAGGCCAGCCAAATGAACGTCGTTGCGCGCTCCGAGGCTCCCATCTTCATTCACAAGATATTTCGGGACGATGAACAGAGAAATTCCTTTTACGCCAGCCGGGCCGCCCGGCACTTTCGCCAGAACCAGATGCACGATATTTTCAGAGAGTTCGTGCTCTCCGCCGGAAATCCACATCTTATTGCCGCTGATGCGATAGGTTCCATCTTCTTGCGGGACAGCCTTTGTTTTGATGTCAGAAAGAGAGGATCCTGCCTGCGGCTCGGAGAGGCACATGGTGCCAAAGAAGCGCCCTTCAACCATAGGCTCCATATATTTCTTCTTTTGTGCATCCGTTCCATATGACCGGAGAACGTTAGAAGCGCCGACTGTCAGAAAAGGGTAGCCAGCGGTGCCAACATTTGCGCCGGTGAAAATAGAATTACAGGCCATCGCAACAGAAGAGGGTAGCTGCATGCCGCCGACATCGTAATCGTGTTGCATCCCCATAAAACCAGCATCAATGAAAGCCTTCAAAGCTTCTTTGACTTCAGGAATTATGTGAACTTTTTCACCGTCAAATGTTGGCTCATTTTGGTCAGCCTTTGCATTGTGAGGGGCAAATAACTCGGCTGCCATTTTTGACGCCGTTCCGAGAATGGCATCAAAGACTTCACGATCATGATCTGCAAACCGGGGCCGGTTGCACAGATTTTCTATATCCAGCATTTCATAAAGCTGAAATTCCAGGTCCCGTTCATTCATGGTGGGGATAGACATTAGCTTCCTCTTGTTTTTCTTTATTTGTGCAGGGCGTGGAGCATTTTGCACTAATCCTTAATCTAAGCAATAGCGAGAATGTTATCCCGGTTGAATGTTCTCTCAAATAGAAATGGCTAAATTCCCCTATTGGCATATCCGAAAAAATAACATATCGTTTTCAAAATGTGATGGCCGTCACACTTTTGGGGCGAGTAATTGGGAGATGCCGCCAATTTCGAAGTGTGAAGGTCAGGGGAGGTTTTGAGTATGATTGTTATGCCAGCAGCGCCGCTTCGCAATGCGGGAGTGGTGTCTGTTTATGTAAACACAGTTTTTTCTGAAGAAGAATGCGATGAAATACTTGCATCTCTTGATGAGACTAAATGGGAGGAAGCGTTAGTCGGGGGGGTTGAGGAAAAGGGGAAATTTACTCACGCGCCCGACTATCGTAGTAATTACCAGCAAACGGTTCCTGTTCGAGAAGATGGGTTTCCGCTGAACCGCATTGCCGACGAGATTAGCATCGCGAACTCGTCTCTTTGGCGTTTTGATCTTGGTGGTTTTGTGAAGGATGATATGCCTTGGGTGATGGATTACTGTCGTCAGGGAGATCACAACGATTGGCATGTGGATCTTGGGCAACGAGCAACGGCCTCTAGGAAGCTCGGTTTCTCACTCCAGCTGACTGAGGGTACGGAATATGAGGGGGGCGACCTGGGGTTCCATCGGATCCAGAAAGATCGCAAAGATTTAACCGGTAAAGGAACATTGATCGTTTTCCCATCATTTTGGCTGCATCGCGTTGCACCGATGACGAAGGGTGCAAGGAAAGTTGTCGTTGGATGGGTGCATGGCCCAAGTTTCCGGTAGGGGGATAAAATGAACCAGATGTCTATGTTCCCGCTTCGGAACGAGAATGTGTCTCTATCAACGCATTGGCCTTTACTCACATCACAAGAATGTGCCGGCATTGTTGCGCAGGCGAACGCTGCTGCGTGGACAAGTAAATTGCCATTAGGGCCTGGGAATTTTCCCGTGTTTCCGGATGGGAAGGAAAATAAGGGAACTGAATATCAGCGATTGCCACTTGGTAAAAATGCTTATCCCTTGGATCAAATTAACTTTGGTTTGTGCCAGGTTAATTCCGACGGTTGGCGTTTTGAATTGGCTGGGATTCCTGCGGATGATATGCCTTGGCTCGTTCGGCAAAAGAAATCAAAAGACCCAGTTCAGGATTGGCAGGTGGATTTGGGAGATGCTTTTACGGCATCCCGCAAGCTTTGCTTTATTCTGCAGCTTTCAGACCCGAAAACTTATGAGGGCGGGAATATTGTTTTGCATAATGTGCCACGTAATGAGGACGGGTACCGGGCGCAGGGAACATTGATAGTGTTCCCCGCTTATTGGCTGCACAAGGTCTCAAATGTAACCAAGGGAACCCGTCATTCAATTATGGGGTGGGTTCACGGGAATAGTTTTAAGTAATCTGGTTAGCCCCAAAGATCTGGGCTTGGTGGATGCATTACGCTGCCATCAAACTCGATGCCATTCGGGCGGTCCTTATCGAGAAGGAGTGGGCCGTCCAAATCCACGTATCGCGCAAAGCCGCCGATATAGGTTGCCGGAGCCATCCCAAGGCTTGTGCCGAGCATGCATCCCACCATAATCCCAAGCCCAAATTCGCGGCCAGCTTCAACCAGCTGCAAAGCTTCGGTTAAGCCACCCGTTTTATCCAGCTTGATGTTGATGAAATCGTAGTTGCTGGCAACATGGTCAAGGCTGGCAGTGTCATGGCAGCTTTCATCGGCGCAGATAGGGACAAGCCGGTCAATTTCCGAAAGAATGCTATCTTCACCAGCAGGGAGGGGTTGTTCAATCATTTCAACACCTGCATCCGCCATGTGGGGCAAGAACTCCTGCACCATTTGCTCACTCCAAGCCTCGTTGGCATCGACAATAAGTCTTGTCTTGGGAGCCGCCGCGCGAATAGCCCGAACTCGTTCTACATCTTCATCCCCACCGAATTTCAACTTCAGTAATGGACGATCTGCATTTGCTTTTGCAGCCTCCGCCATTTTCTCAGGTGTATCCAGTGAAAGTGTATAGGCCGTGATAAGAGGGCCCGGCTTTGGAATATCTGCAAGATCTGCGATTGATCTTCCAGTTTTCTTTGCTTCTAAATCCCAGAGAGCGCAGTCAATGGCATTGCGTGCTGCTCCTGACGGAAGGAGCGAGAGTAAATCAACACGGCTGGCGCCATGTGCAATGGCATCACGAGCGGTTGTGATTTGTCCCAGAACAGTGGACGGAGTTTCACCGTAGCGTCTGTATGGAACGCATTCGCCGCGGCCTGTTTTACCGTTTTCGTTTATCTCAACGACGACGACATCAGCAGTTGTTTTCGCGCCCCGGCTGATGCGAAAGCTGCCCCGAATGGGCCAGCTTTCTTGTTTCACATTCAGTGTTCTGAGCATTAGTCCAGATTATCCACGATTTTCGCAACGCCGGTGCGGAAGGCGTCTACTGTTGGCAGGCCATATTTCGCTTCAAAGTTGGCGAGCATTTTGTCACCTTCTTCAACTGAAAGGCCGGATGTGTTGATGCTGATACCGACAAATTTTGCATTAGGGTTTGTCAGTTTTGCCGCAGCCAAATTCATGTCCATACATTCCTGAATATCTGGAAGTGGCTGATGCGGAAGGCCGCGCATATGCTGACGTGTGGGCTCATGACAGAGGATCAATGCATCGGCCTGAGCGCCATGAATAAGACCAATGCTGACACCGGCAAAGGAAGGGTGAAACAGAGATCCCTGTCCTTCAATGATGTCCCAATGGTCTTCTGTGTTTTCAGGAGAGAGGACTTCAACCGCGCCGGAAATAAAATCGGCGACAACGGCATCGATCGATATGCCATCACCTGCAATAAATATCCCCGTTTGACCTGTGGCACGGAAGTCGGCATTCATACCGCGGGCTTTCATTTCTTTTTCGACAGCAAGCGTGGTGTACATTTTACCAACGGAGCAGTCGGTGCCAACAGCAAGTAGTCGCTTGCCTGTGCGCGGCGTGCCTTTCCCTGTTGGTAGGCTACCTTTTGGATGACGGACATCAAAAAGCTCACGACCGAACTTCGCTGCGGCTTCTTTGATTTCGGGGACGTCGGCAAGGCGAATATGTAGGCCACTGGCTATATCCATGCCGAGTTCCATTGCCTCGACAATTTGGCTAACCCAATGTTCTGGTAAAAAACCGCCAGAGTTTACAATGCCGATAACCATGGTCTTGGCACCGCGGTTAATAGCTTCCTGCAAGGAAATATCTTCAAGCTTCAGGTCTGCCTGACATCCTTCCAGGCGCAGCTGACCAATACACCAATCAGGGCGCCAGTCTTTAATACCTTGAGCTGTCTTTGCTCCCAGCTGATCCGGGACATCGCCCAAAAACATGAGATAAGGATGTTGCATTTGAACCTCGTTAAAAGAAAATGATAGGGCTATTTACTCTGATCGAGTGATTGCTGTTCAGTTAGATATGTCTGCATCTGATCGTTCATTGCTGATAGGCATTCGTCGCTTGCCCATTCCCGATGCTGACCTTTCATATAGGCCTGTGCATTTCGGTAATACATATAGGCGTTCATTCGGCAACGTGCATAGTTATTCTGGGTGCGCACGACTTTACCGGGGGTGCCCATAACAATGGAATTATCTGGGATAACTGTACCTTCTTTTAAAAAGCTATGGCCAGCGATGATACAGTTGTCGCCAATGACACAGCCATCCATAATGGTGCTGTTGATCCCAATAAGACAGTTGTCGCCGATTGTGCAGCCGTGGATGGTACAGTGATGAGTAATGGAGCAGTGTGATCCAATGTGAGTGCCAGTGGTGTCACCAATATGGATCATGACAAAATCCTGGATATTGGTGTAGTCGCCAATTGTAGCCTCCCGTGTTTCCGCACGGATAACACTGTATGGCCAGAGCGACGCGCCTTTCCCAATTGTCGCCTTGCCATATATCAAAGACGTTGGGTGGGCGTATGCGCTTTCATCTATGCTGACTTCTGGTCCAAAATCCTGCATTGCGTTACCCCTGAAAAAGAATTAGCGCGGTTTGAAATCCACGCTTTATTGTCGTTTAGATTGGATGGGTATCTTATCAGGTGATTGTGGCACGTCAAACGGATGTTTATGTATCAGCTTGAGCTATTTAACGGATAATTTGAAAGGTGGGTCGCCTATCAGCGGGCGACATTCCAAGGAGAGTCAAGAAGCCAGTTTTCAAAGGTTTCTGTTTCAATGGGACGGCTCATATAATAGCCCTGCGCTACGTTGCATCCAAGGCCGGCCAGCATGTACCATGTTTCCCGATCTTCGACACCTTCCGCCACGACAGACAGATCCAGGTTACGAGCAAGCTCCAGCAGTGTACGGACAATAACAGCATCGTCAGCAACAGTGTTCATGTTGAGAACAAAGCTTTTGTCGATTTTGATCTCATCCACAGGCAATTTCCGGATGTAGCTAAGAGATGTGTAGCCCGTTCCAAAATCATCAATTGAAACTTTGACCCCCAATTCATGAAGGCGGTTTACAACATCTGTTGCGCGAACAACATCTGAAATAATTGCGCTCTCAGTAATCTCCAGTTTCAAAAGATTTGCCGGAAAACGCGACTGTTCAAGAAGGCGGTTCACGATATCTGGGAAAATCGGATTATGCAGGATAAGGGCTGAAATGTTTACGGATACGGATAAGCGGTATCCTTTTTTAAGCCATTCACTACCTTGCTTAATCGCGGCATCCAGAACCCAACGTGTCAGGGGCTCAATGTTGCCAGAGCTTTCTGCCAATGGGATAAAGGCATCCGGAAACAGCAGGCCTTTTGATGGGTGCTGCCAGCGGACCAACGCTTCCACACCTACAACTGTGCTGTCCTGCATCCGGATCATCGGCTGATAATGCAAGCGAAGTTGTTGGTCATCGATAGCGTTTGGGAGCTCTTGCGACAGCTTTAGAAGCTGGCGGCGCTCGGTTGCCTGTTGCATGGTGTATACCATGAAGCGGCTCTTTTCACGTTTGGCAGTGTAAAGGGCTGACATGGATTTATGCAATAAGTTCTCGGCGCTGTCGTCTTCATCCAGCTTTGCAATGCCCATGGTGGCGCTCAAGGATGTTGTCTGATTTTCCAAGAAATACGGTTGTCGCAATTCATGTGATAGACGCGCTGCAATTGTCGTGTCGGAAATGCTGAGGAGGCACTGCTCCTGCAAAAGCATAGCAAACTCATCGTCGCCAAGGCGCCCAAGGATTGCCCCTTCCGGCGCAAATTGTGTCAGACGGTCCGCGACATTGGCCAAAACCGCGTCCCCAAAGGAATGACCTTTACTCTCATTCAAGCCTTTAAACGCATCAATGTCCAAAATGATCAGGGAAGCGGGCTTGTCTTTTTGTTTCGCATAATCAACTGCTTCAGTCAGACTCTTTTTAAAATGCTCACGGCTCAACAGCGACGTCAGCCGATCAATTTTTGGTGTTTCAACAGTTTGAGTTTGATTCTGAGATTGCAGTTTGCGCAAGCGATGAGCGTTGATTTGACTTGCGCGTAGACGCTCCATCGTTAGCTCAGCGCGCGTGAGGCAATCAGTTGCCCCTTGAAGCATCAGTTCATGTGGGCCGTCAATGATTACCGCAGATATGTATGGGGCGCTTAAGGAGTAGCGGCGCAAGATTGCGGCCACTAGCTGAGGGCCTACCTCATAGTCAATAATCATAAATTGAGTTTGGCACTTATCAATCAGCTGCTTCAGCTCGTTGTCATCGCCATGAACTGTACCGGCCGTGGATATGCCAAGATCTGCAAGCTGAATTTCTGTGTTACGTCCTTTGCACACCAATATGGGGCGCATTGTGCGAGGGTCGAAATCAGTTCCGCTGAAGACAACGCCATCATCGTTGGAGGCTTTGCTTTTGCGATCTATTCTTGTCAAAGATGTTGTGCCAATTGAAACCAAGACTGGATGCTCTACTCAATGAACGACAAATGAAATTGGTGTTGGGGATAAGCCCCATGCCAATAGATATAGACGGAGTGCGTAAATAAGGTCTTAAGAAATCCAGCAAAAGTTTTCGAATTTTGGTTGTGTTCCGATTATTTTTTTCGCGTTTCAATACAAATGTATCATCATTTTAGTTTATGAAACATTTGTTGCAGCGTGCTTCGATAAAAGATATGGTTCCGTTAATGCGCAACTTACAGGCTGGCGTCACTGAATGCAGAACCCGAAGAATTCGGATATTTTAAAAAGCATTGCGGATAGGTTCGTCGAGCTAAGCCCTCAGCTTCAGCAAGGGGCGAGGTTCATCATGGACGCACCAAATGACGTGGCTGTCTATTCAATGCGCGAAATCGCGTCCCGTGCGGAAGTGAAGCCCTCTACGATGGTTCGTTTGGCTAACCGACTGGGTTTTTCTAATTATAATCAGCTGCGCGATGAATTCCGGAAAAGATATTCGGAGAGTTCAAGCGGATATGCAGCTCGTGCGAGACGGCTGCAAATGCAGTCTAAAAGTTCTGATTCAGATCTCGCCAATTCTGTTAAGGCAGCAGAAATTGACAATATTAATCAGACCTTTGGTGCCTTGGATGATGAGATGCTTGCAAAGGCTGCGCAATCACTTTTACAGGCGCGGCAAGTTCATGTGGTAGGGCTGCGTAAATGTTATCCGATTGCCTATTTCTTTCATTATGCGACCAGAGTTTTTTTCGAAAACAGCCGGTTAATTGGTATGCAGCCAGGCATGTTTGCTGAAGAAATAAGCCGAATTGCAGAGGAGGACGTCCTTCTTGCTATCTCCTTTGATCCTTATACGCGGGAGACTGTAGAGGCAGTCAAGTCAGCTGAGACGGCCGGCGCTAAAACGATTGTGGTTACAGATAATACAGTCTCGCCTTTGATCTCTGGTCTGGGTCACAATTTTATTGTCGCGAACAGAAGCCCCTCTTTTTACCGATCGCTGAATGGTGCATTGGCCGTTGTCCAATCATTGGTCGCTGCGATTGTGAAAGAGATAGGGGAACCTGCGGTAGAGGCTTTGGAGAGGTCAGATAAGAATCTCCGCAATCATAACACGTATTGGAATGGTTAAGGACCATAGAGATGACACATGTGTTTCATAGGGCTTTGAACAAAGATTATCCAATCGCCTCCCGTGGCGATGGGGCCTATATTTATGACACGGCAGGCAAACAGTATCTGGATGCCTCAGGTGGCGCAGCGGTTTCCTGCCTTGGGCATAGTAACCAGGACGTAAATGCAGCCATTCGAGATCAGCTTGATAAAATCGCGTTTGCTCACACCGGATTTTTTACTAACCCCGCCATGGAAGAATTAGCAGATTTCCTGATTGAGCGTGCGCCAGACAACCTTGATAAAGTGTACTTCGTCTCCGGGGGCTCCGAGGCTGTCGAGGCGGCGCTCAAACTTACGCGTCAGTATTTTCTTGAGAAAGGGGAAAAGTCGCGAACACGATTTATCTCCCGAAAGCAAAGTTATCATGGGAACACTTTGGGGGCATTGTCCGCTGGTGGCAATGAATGGCGCCGAGAGCCGTATGCGGAGCTGCTGATGCCTGTACAGTTATTGTCACCTTGCTACGCATATCGTTGGCAAGAAGATACAGAGAGTGAGTTTGAGTTTGGCCAACGCGTCGCGAACGAGTTGGATACGGCTATTCGGGCACAAGGGGCAGAAAACATTTGTGCCTTTATTTGTGAGCCTGTTGTGGGCGCAACATTAGGCGCCGTACCAGCAGTAGAAGGTTATTTTAAACGAATTCGTGAAATCTGTGATGAGCATGGTGTTCTGCTCATTCTGGATGAGGTCATGTGCGGCATGGGACGCACGGGGACGCTGTTCGCTGTCGAGCAAGAAGGTATTCATCCAGATATTCTCGTGACAGCGAAAGGTCTTGGCGCTGGGTATCAGCCAATTGGGGCGATGCTGGCATCAAAAGAGATTTATGATGCCATCGAAAATGGGTCTGGTTTTTTTCAGCACGGCCATACTTATATTGGTCACCCTCTTGCGTGCGCAGCGTCACTTGCGGTCCAGAAATATATTGAACGCCATGAGCTTTTGACGAATGTGCAGGAAATGGGCGGAAAACTGGATGCGGCCTTGAAAACAGAGTTTGGCCAACATCCGCATATTGGTGATATCAGAGGACGTGGTTTGTTCCGGGGCGTAGAGCTTGTGGAGGATCGGGAAAACAAGCGGCCGTTTGATCCCGCTAACAAGCTACATGCAAAAGTGAAGCAAACTGCGATGGATAACGGGCTGATGTGTTACCCGATGGGCGGAACTGTTGATGGTCGATTTGGTGACCACATTCTTTTGGCACCGCCGTTTATCATGACAGATGATCAAGTTGGGGAAATTGTCGAAAAGCTGAGTAGAGCGATTAACGGATCAATCGCTGCAGTAAAAGGGGCCTAAAGCATGGATTCATTGTTCATTACTGTTGCCCCAAACGGTGCGCGTAAAACCAAGAAAGATCATCCAAACCTTCCTATCTCACCTCAGGAGTTAGCGGCTGAGGCTTTTGATTGTCAGGAAGCTGGCGCGGCAATGATCCATTTGCACGTCCGGGACGAGAACGACGGGCATACGTTGGATGTTGGGCGTTATCGGGCTGCTATTGATGCCATAAAATCTCGGTGTGGTGATGGTATCCTGATTCAGGCAACCACTGAAGCCGTGGGGATTTATGACGCGGATGAACAGATGGCCATGGTGCGAGAGTTGTGCCCGCCTTCAGCATCCGTTGCGATCAAAGAACTTGTGCCAGAGGGCGGTGAAGCGGCAGCGAAGGACTTTTTTCATGAGATGGTTGAACGTGGGGTGCTTTTGCAATACATCCTCTACTCCGATGAGGATGTGAGGCGCTTTCAAACCCTTCGTGACAAGGGGGTTGTGCCAAATTCTGCCTCATTATTGCTTTATGTTTTAGGACGTTATACAGCGGGGCAGATATCGGACCCAAAAGATCTCGTGCCGTTTTTGAATGTGACGGATGCTAAAGATCAATGGGCTGTTTGCGCATTTGGAGAGCAGGAGCATATGGCGGCCGGCGCTGCTGTTGCAATGGGCGGTCACGTTCGGGTTGGTTTTGAAAATAATTTTATGACGAAAGATAAGTCGCTAGCCCGCAGTAATGCGGACTTGGTGAGGCAGGTTGCGGATGTTGCAAGGGCGTTGGGGCGTCCAATTGGGGGAGCTCAGCAACTTCGAAGCTTGCATATATAATGTAAAGTTAAAATAATAGTCGTCTCGTGGCACGTCTGCCACCAGACGACTTGGAATTTTCGTGTCCGTTTAATCGATACGGAAACCGTTCTTTTGGGGGTGCTCCGATATGGGGATCTTCCTAAAAGGCAAAACCGCGGAAAGAGACTGTTTTTACTCTTTCTTGCATTAAAGACAGGTTGAGGAGAATCGAATGAGAAAAGTATTTTCTGTAGCAGCAGCTGTTGTGGCTCTTGGCGGTGCAATGACCGTTTCAGCCCCAGCACAGGCTGAGAAATTTATCACAATCGGTACAGGTGGTCAGACAGGCGTTTACTATCAGGTTGGCGGTGCTATTTGTAAGCTCGTGAACCGTGGTACAAAAAACCACGATATTAAATGTACCCACACCACAGGTGGTTCCACGAAAAACATCAATGGTATTCAAGCTGGTGATCTGGACATGGGTGTTGCTCAGTCTGACTGGCAGTATCATGCATATAACGGGACAGCTCCTAAGCAGTTCCCTAACGGTGCTTTTAAAGAGCTTCGGGCTGTATTCTCTGTTCACCCAGAGCCATTCACCGTTGTTGCACGTGCCGATGCAGGTATCAACAAGTTCGAAGACCTGAAAGGTAAGCGTGTCAATATCGGAAACCCAGGTTCCGGGCAGCGCGGCACAATGGAAGTTGTGATGGAGAAGATGGGTTGGAGCATGGACGATTTTGCCCTTGCATCTGAGCTGAAATCTTCTGAGCATTCCGCGGCGCTTTGCGACAACAAAATTGATGCGTTCGTGTTCACTGTTGGTCACCCAACAGGTAACATTAAAGAAGCCGCGTCAACTTGTGATGTGAAACTGGTTTCTGTAGAAGGCCCAGCTATTGATACACTGGTTGACGAAAACCAGTATTACGCAAAAACAGTGATCCCTGGCGGTATGTATGCAGGTACAGACGCTGATACACCTGTGTTCGGTGTAGGTGCAACTTTTGTATCTTCCACTAACACAGATGACGACACTGTTTATGAAATCGTGAAAGCTGTTTTTGAAAACTTTGATCGCTTCAAGAAAATGCATCCAGCATTTGCAAACTTGAAGAAAGAAGAAATGATCAAGAACAACCTTTCTGCGCCACTGCACCCAGGTGCCGTGCGTTACTATAAAGAAGCTGGCCTGATGTAAGGTTACTTAATTGGCGGGCTTAACTTCAGCCCGCCATTTTATTTTTTATTCTTTGTACATTTGTAGAGTTCATTTTCCGGGGATTATTCTTAGGGGGGTAAAATGACCACTAAATCCGAAGGCCAATTAAGCGCTGAGGAGCTTGACGATCTCGTTGCGTCGACCGATACGGGGGGCCGTGTTCCTGATAATAGAAATATTGCCTTGCTCATGGCCGGTGTGGCTTTGGTTTGGTCATTGTGGCAAATCTGGATTGCCTCACCGCTCCCTTATATGATTAATATGGGGGTGTTTTCGGGCCGGGAAGCGCGTCCAATCCATCTGGGATTTGGAATGTTTTTGGCGTTTTTAGCCTATCCAGCTCTCGCTAATTCCCCGCGGCATAGAGTTCCGTTAAATGATTGGTTGCTCGCCATCGTTGGTACATTCTGTGCGCTTTATATCTTTATTTTTGACAGTGCGCTTGCAGATTCCATTTTGGGTAGCCGATTGAGTGATCGTCCCGGCAATCCAAGCTCCGTTGATATTGTTGTAGCATCCATTGGTATGATCATGCTTTTGGAAGCAACTCGCCGGGCACTTGGTCCTCCATTGATGGTTGTTGCGATTATCTTCCTGATTTACACCTTCCTCGGGCCTTACGCACCGGGCTTTCTTGCTTGGAAAGGCGCAAGCTTTGGTGCCGTTGCAGACCATCAGTGGCTCTCCTCGGAAGGGGTGTTTGGTATTGCTCTCGGTGTGTCTACTGGTCTTGTGTTCCTATTCGTTCTATTTGGCGCCTTGCTCGATAAAGCAGGGGCGGGGAACTATTTCATTAAGGTCGCATTCTCTTTGATGGGGCACATGCGGGGTGGTCCTGCAAAGGCAGCTGTTGTCGCTTCCGGTATGACAGGGTTGATATCTGGTTCTTCCATCGCCAATGTTGTGACAACCGGGACCTTCACCATTCCAATGATGAAACGCGTTGGGTTCTCTTCTGAGAAAAGCGGTGCGGTTGAGGTGGCCTCTTCGGTAAACGGTCAGATTATGCCGCCGGTGATGGGGGCCGCGGCCTTCTTGATGGTTGAGTATGTGAATATCAGCTATTTCGAGGTGGTTAAACACGCCTTTATTCCCGCGATTATCTCTTATATTGCGCTGGTTTACATCGTTCACCTGGAAGCGATGAAAAACGATATGCAGGGCCTGTCCCGTGCAACGGAACCGAAACCAGCCAAAATGGCGCTCCTTGCATTTGGTATTACAACCGCGTCAATTCTGATATTGGCCGGCGGGGCTTATTATCTATTCGAATTGTTCAGTCTCTTAGGTTCATCCTTCCTGCAGTTAATCGCTGTGTTGGCGGTTATGGCGATTGAAGCCGTTCTGTTCTTTGGCGTGAGAAGCCGTATTCAGGATGAAAACACTCTAGGATATATCCTCTCTACTGGTGGGATCGTGTTATGTAATGCGGTCATAGGCGCCTTTGGTGTCTTTTATCTGGTTGGCACGATTACGGAACTTGCCGGTGCTGCCCTTGCACCTTGGGTGATCGGCGCGCTTATCATCGCGACATATATCGCGTTGGTGTCTGTCTGTGCAAAGGTCCCCGATCTCGTCATGGATGATCCAAACGCACCTGTTACCAGTCTGCCAGAGCCAAAACCCACCATCTTGGCAGGACTTCACTTCCTGTTACCAGTCGGCGTTTTAATCTGGTGTTTGATGATTGAGCGACTTTCACCTGAATTGTCTGCTTTCTGGGCGGTGGCATTAATGATATTCATCTTGCTCACGCAGCGACCCCTGTTTGCCTTCTTCCGAAAGCAGGATCAGGCGGGAAAGATCAAACAAGGCTTTTTGGAACTGGTCGATGGTTTGATCGCTGGTGCCCGGAACATGATTGGTATCGCCATTGCAACAGCTGCTGCGGGCATCATCGTGGGGGCGGTATCGCAAACTGGTGTGGGGCTTGTTCTGGCCGAGCTGGTGGAGTTCTTGAGCCAGGGGCAAATTCTGCTGATGCTCATTTTCACAGCCATCCTCAGTTTGATACTTGGAATGGGGTTGCCCACCACGGCAAACTATATTGTGGTGTCATCCTTGTTAGCACCTGTAATCGTTAGTCTTGGGCAGCAAAATGGTTTGATTGTGCCGTTGATCGCGGTTCATTTGTTTGTCTTCTATTTCGGTATCATGGCTGATGTGACACCTCCGGTTGGACTGGCCTCATTTGCTGCGGCCGCAGTTTCCGGCGGGGATCCGATCCGAACTGGTTTTGTGGCATTTTTCTACTCCTTGCGGACAGCAATTTTACCGTTCCTGTTTATCTTTAACACGGACTTGCTGTTGATTGATGTGACACCGTTGGAGGGGGCAGTCATCTTCATTGTGGCAACGGCAGCGATGCTGCTCTTCACTGCAGGTACTCAGGGCTTCTTCTTTGCGCGTTCTAAAATCTGGGAGTCAGCTCTTCTCATCCTGATTGCGTTCACATTGTTCCGCCCGGGTTTCTGGATGGATATGATCTCGCCTCCATATGATAGTCAGGCACCGATCAAGCTTGAGGAAGTCATGGGCTCGTTGAGTGCAGGGGACGAGTTACGTCTTATCGTTCAAGGTGAAGATGATGTGGGTGATCCACTGACCTTTACAGCTATCTTACCTATTGAAGGAGGCGGCTCAGGTCAGGAAAAACTTGAAGCAGTTGGTCTCGAGCTACTTATTGAAGGGGACGAGGTCATTATTGATAACGCCGCCTTTGATAGTGCCTCAGAAAAAGCTGGCCTCGATTTTGACCAGAAGATTTTGCAGGTTCTGGTGCCAGCGAACCAGCCAGCAAAAGAGCTGCTGTATATTCCGGCGTTGATCATTCTCGGGTTTGTTGTTGTTCTGCAGCGTCGCCGCAGAGATGCGATGGCTACCTCTATTAAAACGGCATCTTGAAGGGGGATATAAGATGTATAAGCATATTTTGCTGACGGTCGATTTGGAGACAGAAGATTCTTGGAAAAAAACGGTTCCAGAAGCTGTTTCATACGCCAAGATGTCGGGCGCGACTCTGCATGTGATGATGGTGGTTCCGAATTTTGGGATGAGTATTGTCGGCTCCTTTTTCCCAAAGGGGTATGAAGAAGATGTGATGGAGAAAGCAAACGAGCATCTTCATGACTTTGTTAAGGAGCATATTCCAAGCGACATAAAAGTTCAGCATATCGTCGGACATGGCTCGGTCTATGAAGAAATTTTGCGCGTTCAGAAAAAACTGAAATGTGACCTTATTATTCTCGGAGCTCATAGGCCATCCATGCAGGATTATCTGCTTGGACCAAATGCTGCGAGGGTCGTCAGACATGCTGATTGTTCGGTGCTTGTCGTCAGGGACTGAGTAATAAAAAAGGCCCGGTAATTCCGGGCCTTTTTACATTCAATTGAAAGCTCTTATTTCAGAGTTTCAAGATAGGCGATGACGTTCGCACGATCGCTGTCTTTTTTCAGACCAGCAAAAGACATCTTCGTGCCTTTCAAGAATTTCCGAGGTTTCTTTAGATACTCATCCAACGTAGCCACGTCCCATGTCAAACCAGCCTCTGACATAGCCTTGGAATATTTGTAACCGTCTTTCTTAGCGGCTTCACTACCCACGATGCCGAAGAGGTTTGGGCCGACTTTATGTTTGCCGTCAGCTTCTACTGTGTGACAGGCTTTACATTTTTTGAAGACTTTCTCACCCTTTGCAGCGTCACCCGCGGCATGGGCCGCTGTTGCAGAAAGTGCAATGGCAATTGTGGCGCTCAAAGCCATCAGTTTTGTCGATTTCATCAACTTCTCCTATACACGTCTCGTGTCTCTAGCTCATGGGATAGTATGTAATGCGAAATATACTAAATAAAATTAAAGTGCAAAAACTATGGCAATATGTCGCACATTCAACTTTGAAGGTGGCGAGATAATTGGCTATTCAGATAGCTTGCTGTGAGTGGGATTAACCCTATCTTAAGAGTATTATCTTTAGATAACATCAATATTCTTTATTGGTAATTGGAGCCAGTGTGTCTGAAAACGGTTCACTAAGTCCTGCAGATGTAGAGCGGCTGCTGAGTGACAGATCAGCAGAAGCACGTGCAGAAACTGTCGAAAAAATTGCGTCCAGCCTGACCGAACGGCAGTTTAGTGCGGCGGAGCGCAAAGAGGCCGAAGCAATTTTCCGCGTACTTGCAACTGACGCCGAAGTCTTGGTCCGCAAATCTCTCTCAGAAACACTGAAAGAGCTTCCGGATCTTCCGCATGATATTGCTGTATCGCTTGCATCTGATATTGCAGACGTGGCAACACCAATGCTGACTTTCTCAGATGTTCTAAGTGACGAAGATCTAATGGAAATTGTCAGTAGCCAGTCTGAAAGTCATCAGGCGGCTATCGCTAGTCGGCCAATCGTCTCCGAGGCGGTTTCTGATAAACTTGCGGAATCAGGAAGCGAAGAAGTTGTCGCTACTTTGATGGGCAACGAAGGAGCGCAGATCTCGGATAAAACATTCGAGAAAGTTCTGGATCAGTATGGTGATAGCGAAAAAGTAAATGCGCCAATGGCACAGCGGTCGGCGCTTCCAATTACGGTTGCCGAACGTTTGGTGAGCTTGGTTTCTGAAAAGCTCCAACAGCATTTGGTGACGCACCATGACATGTCACCAGAAACAGCGACAGATTTGATCCTTGCTAGCCGTGAAAAATCGATGATCGGTCTTCTCAAAGAAGGGGCAAGCAGCGACGATTTGGTTCGGCTGATTGATCAGCTTTATGAAAATGGGCGTCTGACCTCTACAATTGTCCTGCGGGCGCTCTGTATGGGGGATATCGATTTCTTTGAGACAGCCCTTGCTAAAGGGGCGGGGATTTCAGTTTCTAATGTTCATATCCTGATTAATGACAAAGGTGGTAACGGGCTTGATCAGCTTTGCAAAAAATGCCGCATTCCTGACGGATTGGTTGAGATGATCCGTGTCGCAATCGAAGTGGTTAATGAGTTGGAATATGATGGAGACCCGGGGGATCGGGCCCGGTTCCGGGATCAGGTTATTTCACGTGTTTTAACCCATTTCCAAGATCGTTTTGACGCAGGTAACGTTGATTATCTGATTTCAAAAATCAGTAAAACGGATGCAGGAAAAGACGCAGCATAAGCTGCATTATGATATTTAAAAAAAAGGCTGCCTAAATGGCAGCCCAGACTGCTGACAAACCCCGTCATATTTTGGCGGGGTTTTCTTATTAAGCGTTGTTGGATCGGATTTTCTGAGGGCGAGCGCCTTCCCATCCCCTATGAGGGTAGAGGATTGGCGTTGGCTGTCATTGTCAGGGCTATTT
>JAEPMY010000027.1 GCA_017643685.1 Sneathiella sp. | reverse complement strand
TATCCCCAAGCGAGACAACGCCAACACTTTGCAGGCGCTGCCACCAGTCAATATCAAGACTTCCCCAGAAAGCTCCGGCACAGAAGAACACCAACACAAGCGCTGATCTAGGGTTACCAGAGCCGACAGTGTAAAGTGTTCCTGACGCACAGGCGCCGCCCAGCTGCATACCGATCCCGAAAATGAAAGCACCAAACGCCAGACTGACGCTAACTGGTGCTAACGCACCTGAGTAAGAGTGGCCAGACATCAACGCTCCCGATAAAAGCGGAGCAAATAACAGAGATGTCAGTGCAAGTAATAAGAGATGTCCACGGACACCGCTTGTATCTCGTCTCAGAAACAGGCTTCGATATGCAGCACTAAAAGAAAAAGAGGATTGAAAAAGGGTTACCCCGAGCAGAACAGCGACCAGAAACAATAAAGCTATTGTTTGACTGTGCAGTTGAAGCAATGCAGCCCCAAGCATTAGAAGTACAACTGTTAGTGCCAGTTGCGGTTCCTTCACTACGGGGGATTTGAGCTTCAAGGTTTCCATCACAGAGATGCCTCATTCAGTTGTCTAACCGAATGTAGGCGCTCTGATGATCACATGCATTTCACTTTGACGAGAGACCTGCGTGATGAGAGTTCAGATCAGTACTTTCGCTGAGAAATATAGACGTCCCGGTGAACATAGACACTCATGATCATACCAAAACTGACAAGTAGGGTCAGCATGGATGTTCCCCCGTAGGAGACGAGTGGCAGAGGCACGCCAACCACAGGTACCAACCCCATCACCATCGCGATATTGATAAAGAAATAAAGGAAGAAAATACCAATCAATCCGATGGACAAAAGCCGTCCAAATTGATTTCGGGCACGAATAGCGATGGCGAAGCCATAAGCGATCAGAAGAAAGTATAAGGCAAACAGCACAAGGCCACCGACCATACCAAACTCCTCCGCCAGCATACTGAAAATGAAGTCAGTCCGCATCTCAGGCAGATAATTCAAATGGCTTTGCGTGCCCTGCACAAATCCTTTTCCAAACACACCGCCTGACCCGAGGGCGATTTTGGACTGCATGATATGATAGCCAGCGCCCAATGGATCAGACTCCGGATTTAAGAAAATCAGGATCCGTTTTTTCTGATATTCATGTAAAAACTGATACGCAAAGAAGGCGGTTGGAATTGCCGCCCCAATTACTGCACCAAACTTCCATAAACTCACCCCTGCAGCAAAAAAGACGATCCCCGCCCCGGCGATCAACAACAAAGTTGTTCCAAGGTCAGGTTGACGCAAGACAAGAGCCGCTGGCATCGCAATCAGGACCAGCGGCGGGATTAAATACGGAATTCGGCGAACCTCAACCATATCGAGCCCATGGAAATATCTAGCCAGCGCCATGATGAGGGCAATTTTCATCACCTCTGAAGGCTGCACCTGAATTGGTCCGATTTCAACCCAGCGACGCGCGCCCATACCAATGACGCCCATCACCTCAACTGCGCCTAACATGAGCAAAGCGATCGCGTACGCAGGATAAGCAAGGCGAAGCCATATGCGGATATCCGTCAAAGCTACCACGAACATCACAACCATACCCGCCGCAAAACGCATCATCTGCCGTGACGCCCAGGGGTTAACATCCCCATTCGCCGCAGAATAGAGCATCATAAAACCGACAGAGGCCACAATGCAGATCAGCAAAATAAGACCCCAGTTCAGATCAAGGATCTTCTTTGTCAGCGTCAGGTCAGTTTCTCTTGCGCCTAATTCTCTAAGCATCCTGACCTCTTAACCGTGAAGCGCTTTTCGGTCCCGCATTTCCAACAGGGTCAAGCTTGAGTGTTTCGAGCAACAAATCTCTAGCCATAGGGGCGGCAACCTTCGACGCGCTTCCCCCGTGCTCAACAATTACCGAAACGGCATATTTTGGATTATCATAAGGGGCATAGGCCACAAACAACGCGTGATCCCGTTCTTTCCAGGGGCGTTCCTCTGCTTTCAAAACACCAGTTAGGCGTTCTTTTTTACTAATTCGCCGCACCTGCGCGGTGCCTGATTTCCCAGCCATTTCCCAGTCATTTAGATCAATTTTAGATCCCTTGGCTGTTCCTTTGCTTCCGTTGACCACATCATACATACCTTTCAGCACATATTGCATAGACGATTTGCTAACACCGATCTCTTCTGGTGCTGCACTTGCATCAAGGCCATCGATCGACTGGAACTTATTCCTGATCAAGCGCGGATAAACTTTTTTTCCACCATTGGCAAGCCGTGCTGTCATTATAGCCAACTGTAACGGCGTGGTTAAAACATAGCCTTGACCGATACCGGCATTATATGTGTCCCCAACCTGCCAACGCTCTCCAAGACGCGCCTGCTTCCATGCCATAGTGGGGATTAGACCTTTTTTCTCGCCATAAAGATCCAGATCGAGCTTTTCCCCCAGGCCAAACTGCTCTGCCATCTCAGCGATTTTGTCGATGCCAACTTTGCGCGCGATGTCATAGAAATACACATCGCAAGACTGCTCGATGGATTCTATAAGCCCCAGCTTTCCATGTCCGCCGCGTTTCCAACAGTGGAATTTATGCTTACCGAGCATCGTATGCCCTGCACAGTAGACCTTGTAATCCGGCGAAATCACACCAGCTTCTAATGCAGCCAGCGCCACAATCATTTTAAAAGTAGAACCCGGCGGATACTGACCTGTTACCGCTTTATTCGTCAGGGGGTTTTTAGGGTTTGATCGCAACCCTTCCCATTCCTTAACACTGATACCTGTAGTGAAGCTATTCGGATTAAAGCTTGGCACAGATACCATAGATAGGATATCCCCTGAATGGATGTCCAGAACGACAGCCGCCGCGCTTTCCTCTCCCATACGCTCTACTGCGAAATTCTGCAATCGCACATCAATGGTGAGTTCCAGATCCTCGCCCGGATCACCTTCCTGACGGCTCAGTTCCCGAATGACACGGCCATAGGCGTTTGCCTCTACCCTACTGGTTCCCGCGGTTCCGCGAAGTGGCTGGTCGTAGTATTTTTCAATTCCGCTCTTACCAATACGAAAGCCGGGTAGCTCTAATAGCGGGTCCGGCTCCAGATTACGTAAATCACGCTCTGACACGGCTCCTACATACCCCACCGTATGTGCAAACAGATTGCCATACGGGTAATGCCGTTTTTCCCCGACCTCCAGATGAATACCAGGCAGCTCAGGGCTGTGAACGTTGATCCTTGAAAATTCTTCCCAGGTGAGGTTTTCCATCACAGGAATAGGAACAAAGCCCCGTTTACGGCGCGTTTCCTTCAACACACGCAACCGGTCATCCTCTGGCACTTCAACAAGATCTGACAACCGATCAAGCGTTCTTTCAACATCTTCTGTCTGTTCACGGATAAGAACAACGCGGAAGTTCTGACGGTTACTCGCGACCTCTGTTCCCGTCCGATCCATGATCCGTCCCCGAAGCGGCGCCAAAAGTCGAATATTCATGCGATTTTCATCAGCCATCATGGAATATTCGTCAGATTGCATCACCTGAAGATAATAGAGCCGTCCAGCCAATACAGACATTAACGCAGCCTGTGCGCCGCCTAGAAGCAAGGCGCGGCGCGTAAATAATCTGGCTTTTTCTTTATCGCGTGCTGTCGACATATTAAGTGTGCTTCATCAATCCACTTTGAACGAGGGCAAAAATCCACGACAAAAGCGGGAAGAATAGAATGGTTAGGCCTGATTGTACCATAACCGGAATAAAGGGAATAAAGGATAGCGAATAAAAGCACATCACCACCCAAGTCAGTATCGACATTCCAATCGCCACCAACATGAACCCCCACCACATCTGAATAAACGCTTTCCCAACAAAAACCTGCCGCTGAGATACCGCTATGACATAGATAATAAGCATTATGAAAGATGAAAGGCCGAAGGGGGCGCCGCTGATGATATCTTGAATTACGCCAAGAACAAACACGACAACAGGCGGCATCAGATATGGGCGGTGAAGGCTCCAGTAAAAGACTGAAATCGACAATAGCGATGGTGTCACCATGTCAAATCCGGGCAACCGAAAGGGAATGACGCTGATAAATACAAGCACTAGAGACAACCAAAAAGGAATGCTGCCACGCAAGATCTGATTGATCTGGTATGATAGAGTTGGTGTCAAAAGACGCGCCCCTGTTTAGTTGCCGAGACGGCTTTCGCTCAGATCCCCAGGATTAGTTTCTTTATCCGTCAACCCGGGCAAGTCATAACGAAGAACGCTGACATACTCCAGCCGGGTCCAATCTGCATAGGCCTGTACACTAATCTGGCCCTCACTTACCGCGCTGACAACCCCTACAGGCCATCCAGCAGGCAACATGCCTCCGTCACCTGAAGTTACAACCCGATCACCAGGGGCGACTTTTGCATTATTCGGCAAGTACCCCAGCTTAGGTGTGTTGGAGTTATCACCCACCAGAATGCCTTTGTGACGGGAGTTTTCCAAAATAACAGGAATTCGAGAGTTAAGATCGGTCAGAAGTAGAATACGAGCAGACTGATGCCCAACCTGCACCACACGGCCAATGACACCGTTCGGCCCAACCGCAGCCTGCCCATTACGGACACCATCCAAACGGCCTGCGCTCAACAGCAACGTCCGAACAAACGGCCCACCGCTATCGCCAATGACCCGTGCTGTGATTGGCAGAACCAGTGGATCAGACAAAGCGTTCAGCATTTGCCGATAATATTCATTTTCCTTGCTTAGTGCCCGTGAGGCTGCTTGCCATTTAATCAAGCGCTCATTCTCAAGGCGGAGACGCTCATTTTCTTCAACCAGACTGGCGAGCTCCTGTACCCGCTCAATTCCTTTATTGATAGCGTTTACAGGCTGAGACAAAGTTCCCAAAACCGGAGAGATCGCGTCTGTGCTAATGGTACGTGCCCGTTCCAGAAGAACGAGGTCGGCCTTTCCCAACACCAGAAGTGCGATGGACAAACAGATCAGAGACAGAAAGGCAAATCGCTGAAAAAAAACTTTCAGCGGAATTGCCAATTTCCAAGCTGTTCCCTGATTAAGGGCCATATATCTTCCTCGTCAACTAGACGCGCGTCCCTTAGTCTTCCCCGGACAGAACGCCGCGAAGGGTCTTAATTTCTTCCAAGGCACGGCCTGTCCCGATCGCCACACAAGAGAGTGGTTCATCCGCAATGGATACCGGCAGACCTGTGGCATGCCGTAGAACATGATCAAAATTACCCAGCAATCCGCCGCCGCCAGTCAGAACAATCCCTTTATCCACGATATCCGCTGCCAGTTCTGGCGCTGTGTGCTCAAGAGCCACTTTAACGGCTTCTACAATCGCACCTACAGGTTCAGCCAGACTCTCTGCAATCTGGCGCTGACTGATGACCAGTTCCTTTGGAACACCGTTCATCAGATCACGACCTTTAACTTCGATGGTTTCACCATTACCATCTTCCGGAGGACAGGCGGAACCGATGGTTTTCTTGATACGCTCGGCAGAGCTTTCACCGATGAGGAGGTTATGATTGCGACGGATATACGCGATAATCGCTTCATCCATCTTGTCACCGCCGACACGGACACTTTTTGAGTAAACGATACCGCCAAGAGACAGAACCGCAACTTCAGTCGTACCGCCGCCGATATCAACAACCATAGAACCGGTCGGTTCTGTTACAGGAAGGCCGGCACCGATCGCAGCAGCCATTGGCTCTTCAATCAAGTAGACCTCGCGGGCACCCGCGTTCATCGCTGACTCGCGAATGGCTTTGCGTTCAACTGCAGTTGAGCCGGATGGAACACAGATAATGATCAGTGGCCGCGCAAAGCTGCTGCGATTATGCACTTTCTGGATAAAGTGCTTGATCATTTCCTCTGCAATTTCAAAATCGGCGATCACACCATCACGAAGGGGGCGGATGGCCTCAATATTACCGGGCGTCCGGCCCAGCATCATTTTCGCTTCGTCACCAACTGCCAAAACCTGTTTCTTGCCCTGACGGTGAATGATGGCGACAACAGAAGGTTCATTCAGAACGATCCCGCGACCTTTGACATAGACCAACGTATTTGCGGTACCAAGGTCAATTGCCATGTCTGCTGACAACATTCCGAGCATTTTGGAAAACATTAAATCGCCTCACTCATTCCCATAAAGAGCAAGCCCCCCTGCCCTTTTAAGTATCTTTCCAACCGGTGTCCATCGACCGGGCAGTATATGGATCCCCCCATGGCCTGCCCTGCCATTTCATCAATATCGAATTACGACTACAGAAATAGCTGATAAAATCAATGTTTACCAGCATTTCATGAGAAGTGTTAGAAGATGGTTAACATTTTCCAACAAGCCCACTTTTCTATTACGCCCTTCCCCGGAAAGGAGCAATAAAATTGTGGGGATATTTTGACGCAGTGCAGAAAATTGTAAAACTTACCGGTCACCCAAGAAGCAACCTGTTAGATACTCAACTTTTGCACATCAGCCATGCACTAATGTGCAAGGAAAACCGAGACTTAGAGGAATTTCATTAAGCCTATTGTTACTGTTTCGGATTAAAACCGCCGAAGTATTAATTCTTTAATCGAGTAGTGACATGTTGGGCAATATCAAAATCTCCATTAAATTACTGTTGATACTCCTCACGTCTGTAATCGGCATTGCCGTGATTGGCGGACTTGGAAGCATCACGATCAGCAACACCCTCTATAAAGACCGTGAAGCTTCATTAAAACAGATCATTGAGGCCAGCGTCAGCGTCGTTGACCATTATTATCAGCTCTCCCAATCAGGTGAACTGAGTGAAGAAATGGCCAAAAAGGCAGCACTTCGGGCAGTGGAAGCCATTCGTTACAACGGGAATGATTACCTCTGGATCAATGATCTGGACACCGTTGTACTGATGCACCCGATTGCCAAGAAGTGGGTCGGCGCAAAGCAGGATAAATTCCAAGACTCCCGCGGGCGTTATCTATATGTGGAAGTCGTTGATATTGCAAAGAAACAAGGTGCAGGAACGCTCACCTATTATTGGCCAAAGCCGGGTTCAGACGAGCCTATTGAAAAAGTCTCTTACGTGGAGCTATTCAAACCTTGGGGGTGGGTTCTAGGGACTGGGCTTTATGTGGACGACGTCCGCGAAGCCCAAACAACAAACATGCTTAAAACATTGGCTATGTCTGTTATGGTGCTGCTGATCATTGGCTCTCTGTCCTACATTCTGGCACGGAACATCACGGTTCCGCTAAAACGCATTACCGGTAACATTCAAAAATTGACACAAGGCGATCGAAGCTTTGAGGATACAGACACCGAGCGTACAGATGAGCTTGGTGTTCTGGCTAATGCCCTTGCTCAGTTCAAATCCAGCGCCCAGAAGATGGTAGAAATGGCGCGCGAACAGGAAGAGATGAAAGCAAAGCAGGCCGAAGATGACCGCCGTCAGGAAATTGAACGCGAAGCCGCCAAGCGGCGGGAGCTTGAAAAAGAGCAGGAAGCGAAACTGAAAGCTGATGCAGATCGACGCGCAGCCATGCAGGATCTTGCCGTCACATTTGAGCAAAATGTCCTTGGCATTGTGGATAATGTCTCCACCTCCTCCCACAACATGCATAACAGTGCTGATCGCATGAGCAAAAATGCGAAAGACGCAAGCGATCGCTCTAATATTGTCGCAGATGCCGTTAATGAAGCGTCTACCAGTGTTCAGGCTGTTGCCTCCGCGACAGAAGAGCTCTCGATCTCTATCCGCGAGATTTCCTCTCAAGTTAATCGGGCGGTAAGCGTATCTTCACGCGCGGTTGAGCAAGCAGGCAGCACAGATCAGGCGATGACATCACTACAGAGCGCGGCAGGGCGTATCAGCGAGGTTGTAACCTTGATTAACGACATTGCAGGGCAGACAAACCTGCTTGCCCTTAATGCAACGATTGAGGCCGCCCGCGCAGGCGACGCCGGCAAAGGCTTCGCAGTCGTCGCGAGCGAGGTCAAATCTCTCGCCAACCAGACGGCTCGGGCAACTGAAGAGATTTCAAATCAGATTGCAAGTCTGCAAAATGAAACCAGCAGCATGACCTCAGCTATTCAGGATATCTCTGGTACAATTGGTGAAATTAATGAGATCGGCGCTGCCATCGCCTCCGCCGTAGAAGAACAAGGGGCCGCAACGTCTGAGATTAGCCGCAATGCGCAAACTGCTGCACAGTCAAGCAACGAGGTTTCTCAAAATATCACGGTTGTGAAGACTTCTTCCGGGGAGACCGGTGCAGACGCCCAAGAAGTCTTAACTGCTGCGGAACAGTTATCCGCTCAGTCAACCCAACTTCGGGAACAGGTTGAAAGCTTCCTAGACACCGTTAAATCTGCGTAAAAACATATTCCCCAACAAAAAAGCCGGCAAAATTCGCCGGCTTTTTCTTGTGTTCGTAAAGAACAGATTAGTTTTTGGATTTGTCCACGAGGGCTTTTTCGCCGATCCAGGACATCATGCCGCGAAGTTTCGCACCAACTTCCTCGATCTGGTGGGCATCGTTCAGCGCACGTGTAGACTTCAGGAATGGCTGACGAACAGTGTTTTCCTGCATGAAGTCGCGTGTGAACTTACCAGTTTGAATGTCGTGTAGAACGCGTTTCATTTCTTCTTTAGTCTCGGAAGTAATGATGCGTGGACCTGTTACATACTCACCATATTCCGCTGTGTTGGAGATGGAGTAGTTCATGTTGGCAATACCGCCTTCATACATCAGGTCAACGATCAGCTTTACTTCATGTAAGCACTCGAAATAGGCCATTTCAGGCGCATAACCGGCTTCCACCAATGTTTCAAAACCTGCGCGGATCAGCTCAACCAAACCACCGCAGAGAACAGCCTGCTCACCGAAGAGGTCAGTTTCACACTCTTCTTTGAAGGTTGTCTCGATGATACCAGCACGGCCACCACCATTTGCAGAGGCGTAAGACAGAGCCAGATCAAGCGCATTACCAGATGCGTCCTGATACACAGCAACCAGAGTAGGAACCCCACCACCACGAAGATATTCAGAGCGAACTGTGTGACCTGGACCTTTTGGCGCGACCATGAATACGTCCATGTCTGCGCGAGGCTCAATCAGTTTAAAGTGTACATTTAAACCATGCGCGAATACGAGAGCTGTGCCCTCTTTCATGTTTGGCTCAAGGTCGTTTTCGTATACTTCCGCCTGCAGCTCGTCTGGTGTCAGCATCATAATCACATCGCCCCAAGCAGCAGCTTCTGCCGGGCTCATGACTTTCAGACCAGCTTCTTCAGCTTTTTTGACAGACGCACTTGTTGGACGCAGAGCAACCGCAATTTCCTTAACGCCGGAATCTTTGAGGTTATTCGCGTGAGCGTGTCCTTGGCTACCGTAACCAACGATAACAACCTTCTTGCCTTTGATCAGATTAACGTCCGCATCGCTATCGTAATAAACGCGCATTTTTTGAGTTTCCTTCTAGATATAAATTTTTAAATTCATGAACGGGTAGCACCTTTAGATGGTGTCCTTACCCCGCTTCACAGCCACAACACCTGTGCGGCAAACCTCTGTCCGGCCAAGCGGCCCCAACTGTCCGATAAAGGCTTTCACCTTCTCTCGCGCACCTGTCACTTCAAAAATCAGACTGTCTTCGGCGACATCAACAGTGCGGGCACGGAAAATATCCGCAACACGAAGCGCTTCCAGACGGCTATCTTTCTTGGCTTCAACCTTAATCAAAGCCATTTCACGTTCAACGCTTGGCCCATCAACTGTCAGGTCGGAAATTTTGTGAACTGGTACCAGACGCTCTAGCTGCGCCTTAATCTGCGCGATGACCATCTGGGTTCCTGTGGTGACAATTGTGATACGAGAGAGGTTCTCTGCATCATCTACCTTCGCCACTGTCAGGCTCTCAATATTATATCCACGGCCGGAAAACAGCCCAACGACACGTGCCAAAACACCAAATTCGTTGTCTACAAGAACCGCAATCGTGTGACGGTGGATGTCTGTCTGTTCCTTCATTGTCCAAGCACTTCTCTTGTGGCCCCTCATGAGGAGAGACCCAATTAATTTTTAGCTATGGGAAAAGCCCCGTCTTAAACCAGTGTCATACCCTGTGATGTAACAGCAGGCCCCTCACCTTCAGCAGCATCAGCCAGCAGCATTTCATTATGCGCAGCACCTGATGGTACCATAGGGAAAACATTCTCCTGTTTATCCACAATCATATCAACCAGCACCGGCCCGTCGGTTTCAATCATCTGCTTGATAGTGGCGTCCACATCATCAGCTTCGGTGCATCGCAGGCCAGTCCAACCAAAGGCTTCGGCTGCCTTAACAAAGTCCGGAAGACTTTCCATATAGCTTTCAGAATACCGACCGCCATGCAGCAATTCCTGCCACTGACGAACCATACCCATATATTCGTTATTCAGGATGAAGACTTTCACCGGCAAACGATATTGAATGATGGTCGACATTTCCTGAATGTTCATCATGAAAGAGGCTTCGCCGGAAATATCAACAACCAGACTATCTGGATGCGCCATCTGAACACCCATAGCGGATGGCAGACCATATCCCATTGTGCCAAGACCACCGGACGTCATCCAACGATTTGGCTCATCAAACTCCATATATTGCGCAGCCCACATCTGATGCTGACCAACTTCTGTTGTGATGTACCGGTTCATATCACGGGTCAGCGCATTCAAACGGCTAAGCGCATATTGCGGCTTGATAACAGAACCCTTTTGCTTGAATTTCAGGCAATCACGGCTCCGCCACGCTTCGATCTCGCTCCACCAACTTTCAATAGCCGGAAGATCAGGTTTACAAACCTCCGATTTCCAGACCTTGACCATATCCTCAAGGATATGCCCCACATCTCCAATAATCGGCAAATCCACCTTGATATTTTTATTAATGGATGACGGATCAATATCGATATGGATTTTCTTTGAGTTTGGAGAAAACGCTTCAATCCGGCCGGTAATCCGGTCATCGAAACGAGCGCCAACACACACCATTACGTCACAGTCATGCATGGCGTTATTTGCTTCATATGTACCATGCATACCGAGCATTCCGAGGAATTGCTTATCAGAAGCAGGATATGCCCCTAACCCCATCAGAGTGCTTGTAATTGGATAGCCAGTCATCTGAACAAATTTCGTCAGCAACTGAGCTGCTTTCGGGCCGGAGTTGATAACGCCACCACCGGAATAGAAGATAGGCTTCTTGGCGCCGGCAATCATTTTCACGGCTTCTTTAATGGCTTTCAGATCGCCCTTGACCTGCGGGTTATAGCTTTTGTGCTGTACCATCGCAGGCGGCATGTAAGTGCCTGGGTTGAACTGAACATCTTTCGGCAGATCAATTACCACGGGTCCCGGGCGACCTGTTGTCGCCACATGGAAAGCCTCATGCATGGTTTTAGCAAGATCATCTGCATCTTTTACAAGATAGTTATGCTTTGTAACCGGGCGGGTAATACCGACGGTATCCGCCTCCTGAAACGCATCATTACCAATCAGATGTGTCGCCACCTGACCTGTAAGGCAGATCAGCGGAATACTATCAAGCATCGCATCAGCAAGGCCCGTGACCGCATTTGTTGCGCCCGGACCGCTTGTCACAAGCACCACACCGGGTTTACCGGTGGAACGCGCGTACCCTTCTGCCGCATGGACAGCGCCACCTTCCTGGCGAACCAGGATGTGACGGATGCTGTTCTGCTTGAACAGTTCATCATAAATAGGGAGCACAGCACCACCAGGGTATCCAAAAATCACTTCCACGCCCTGATCTATGAGCGCTTTCACGACGATTTCTGCACCTGTCATTTCCTGGTTAGCCATAGGATATCCCTAGTCTCTCTTCTAGAATTTGGCGAAAAACTTTATCTACGAAAAAACCGCCCGGATTGAGGTCCGAGCGATAGGATCGGTTAGCATATCTTTCATGGATTAAAATGACAGTTATGCCAACGGTTGGAAACTAGCCATTCATTTCCGGTGGGTCAACAAAAAACGGCGAATAAATGGAAAGAATTCATCCTGAAAACTTTCCAAATCTTGCGCAGATGAAGTGAGTGCAGAACTCATCTTGTTCCGAACCCATGTCATTTGACGTTTCGCATAGCGGCGGGTTTGCATTTTGATTCTCTCAAGCATTTCATGCTTTTCGAGCTCACCTTCAAGGAAATCGCGGATCTCCGGAACCCCTAGCGCCTTCATTGCCGGCAAGGTTGGATCCAATTTACGCGCTAAGATTGCCTGAACCTCTTCAATGGCTCCCCCCTCCTCGATCATCCAATCCAACCTTCGATTACATCTATCGTATAGCCATTCCCGCTCTGGCGTTAAGGCGAGATGAAGATATGGACAGTCCAAAACCGGTCCTTCAGGTGATTTTTTTTGCCACTCACTTAAAGGAGTGCCTGTTGATTGAACAACTTCAAGCGCTCTAAGCAAGCGTTGAGTATCTCCAAGATTAAGTTTTGAAGCGCTTACAGGATCTTTCTTCTGAAGCATTTCGAAGATAATTTCATTACCTTCTGTTTTTTGCAGATTCCGCAATTGATGTCGCACCTCATCCTTTATCTGAGGAACCTCTGCAATGCCTTTCGTCAAGATTTCAAAATAAAGACCAGTTCCACCAACGATTATCGGCAGCCGCCCCTCGTCATGGCATTTCGCGATTTCGGCTAAGGCGATATCCCGATATCTTGCAGCGCTGCAAAAATCGGAAGGATCAAGGACTCCATAGAGTCGGTGTGGGCATTCGGCTTCCTCTTCGACACTTGGCCGCGCCGTAATTACTCTTAAGCCATCATAGATTTGCATAGAATCGCCATTAATAACGACCCCACCGAATTCTTTTGCAATACTGATAGCAAGTGCGGATTTGCCGCTGGCTGTTGGGCCTGCTAAAAGGATGCATGCTTTGGCCTGCTGGGCCGTTTCGTTTTCAGGAGCCATGGCTTCAATAACCGGTAAAATAAAATGAAATCAGTTCTGACACTTGTCGCAAATCCAGAAGACCTTCCCTCATTTTCTAACACAATTGCAGCCGCAGAAGCCAGACTGCAGGAGGTCGGTGCCACAAAGATCGAGAAAAACTGGCTTTGCGAAAACAAAGCAATTGACCTTAGGTTTGATGGAGATGTTCCTGCATCCCGGTTGCAAGATACACTGATCACCGTCGATTGGTGCGTCCAACCCGTTTTAATGCGCCGTAAGAAGCTACTCCTCGCGGATATGGACAGCACAATCATAACTGTTGAGTGCATAGATGAACTTGCCGACTTTGCCGGCATCAAAGATCAGGTTTCTGAAATCACTGAAAAAGCCATGCGCGGGGAATTGGATTTTGATGAAGCCTTCAAGTCGCGCGTTGCAATGCTGAAGGGACTGAAAGAAGAAGTTCTAGATCAAACTTTCAGCGAACGCGTAACGTTAATGCCAGGCGCAAAAACACTTATTCAAACCATGAAAGCAAATGGCGCCTATACCGCGCTTGTCTCTGGCGGGTTTACATACTTCACCGGCCGCGTTCGTGAGGTTGTTGGATTTGATATGCACGAATCCAATGAGTTACTGTTTGAAAATGGAGCTCTCACCGGTAAGGCTGCAGAGCCTATTTTAAATTCATCTGCAAAACTTGCCAATCTGAACCGGTTGCTGGTTGAGAAGAATTTGGACCGAAAAGAAAGCGCTGCCATTGGAGATGGTGCAAATGACATACCAATGATTGAGGCAGCAGGTCTTGGCGTTGCTTATCACGCGAAGCCAAAAGCGCAAGAAGCGGCAGATGCAACCATTCGATTTGGCGACCTCACAACAATGCTCTACTACCAAGGCTATAGCGAAACCGACTTTGTAGGCGGGTAATGCCTTAAATGCTCTTTCTCATCGTGTAGCTGGTGGGGCGATCATATCCTTCGTGAGCGTCTTCACCAGTTTTTACGAAACCCATTTTCTTAAAAACTGCCTGATTTTCGGTGAGCTCCACCCTTACCTGTAGCTCCAACGCACGAAATCCCAACTCTTTTGCTCGGCGCGACGCAAGGTCCATAAGTTCTCTGGCCACCCCCTGCCCCTTGGCAATATCTTCTACCGCCAACTTCCCAACATAAAGACAATCTTCTTTTACCGTGAAGAAGATACAGGCAATTGGAGGTTCTCCAATGCACCAAACCTCCTCCTTTACGCAATGCTCTGAAATACTCTGCTTCGTCAGGCGATGCATCGATGACGGCGGGTCGATACGCCCCTCCATGTAAGCAAAGGATTTGCGGATCAAATGCAAAACATCAGAAATATGCTCTGATTTAGGAGCAAGTTTATACGGGTTGCGATTGAGCATTGGTGGTCTCTATTTCAGATGAAAAAGCCCCACCAGTTTATGGCAGGGCTTTCCTCAGCAGTAGTTAAAAGTTATTTGTCTACCTGCAGGGCAACAAAGCGTGAGTTTGGACCACGCCGAACAAGCATCAAGACAGATTTCCGATCCGTTTCCAAAATCTCTTCCAGCGTCTTCTTAACTTCACCAACTGTTTTTACAGGCTTCAATTGAACTTCCAGAATAATGTCACCTGGGCGAATTTCTTTCTCCGCAGCCTCACTATCCGGGTCCACATCGACAACAACCACACCTTCAGCCTCTTCGCTTAGCTTCAGGCTTTGACGCACATCATCGTTGATCGTAGCGAGCTCCATTCCCAGCACTTCACTGGTCTCGTTCTCGCTCACGTCAGATGACCCATTCAGCCGATCCTCAGCTTTTTCCAGCTCGCCAAGTTTGACCTGCTTAGTCAGTTTCTTGCCATTACGCCATAGCTCAACATCAACTTTTGCGCCCACTTCAGATTCCGCGACGATGCGAGAGAGTTCACGTGTTTCCGCAACCGTCTTACCACCGAATTTCAGAACAACATCCCCTGCTTTAATGCCAGCTTTAAACGCAGGACCATCCTCTGGAACGCCAGCGATCAAAACACCATCTGTATTTTCAAGGCCCAGACTATCTGCAAGATCTTCGGTCACGTTCTGGATCACAACACCTAACCAACCACGACGGGTTTTCCCGTATTTAACAAGTTGATCAACGGTCCGTTTTGCAAGTTGGGATGGAACCGCGAAACCGATACCAATGCTTCCCCCGGACTGAGAAAAAATCGCTGTGTTAATACCGATTACATCACCGTCCATGTTAAAGAGCGGCCCACCAGAGTTACCCTTGTTAATGGAAGCGTCAGTCTGAATGTAATCATCATATGGTCCAGAACGGATATCACGGCCACGGGCAGAAATAATACCTGCTGTCACCGTACCGCCAAGGCCAAATGGGTGACCAATTGCCATCACCCAGTCACCAACGCGGGCCTTATCGCTGTTACCCCAGTCAACCGCCACCAGATCTTTTTTGCTAGGATCAATTTTCAGGACAGCCACATCGATCTTTGGATCGGTTCCAACAAGTTCGGCCGGGATCTTCTCGCCGTCCTGGAAAATTACAAAAATCTCGTCGGCACCATCGATCACATGATTATTGGTAACGACGAGACCATCATCATCGATCACAAAACCAGACCCCAGAGAAGTCGCTTTGCGCTCTTTCTTGTTATTGTCCCCGCGACCACCAAAATCTTTAAAGAAGTCTTCGAACGGATGTCCTGGAGGGAATTGCGGGAAGCCATTGCCCCCGCGGTTTTTAATAATTTGTGTTGTGGAGATGTTTACAACTGACGGAGATAATTTTTCAGCAAGATCGGCAAAGCTTTCTGGCGCAGACCTCGCAAAACTATTCACCGCAAAGAATACGACTAGCAAAAACGCCGAAACACCCAAAATTAGGGGAGACGGCATTTCTTTTGCACGTGCTTTTACATCTGTTCGCCGCGCAGAACGCGCTGTTACTCTGGCGCGCTCTGAATTCTGATAAGGTGTATACAAGGCTTCATTCCTTCTATGTCCCGATTGCCCTCTTCAACAGAGTGGCCACATCTTACGTCTAATTCAAGGGATCAACTTATGACTGACTGTTGATCAGGAATTTTTCTTCTCAAAATAGGTGGCGGCAAATTATGTCATAATTGTGCAATTCAATTATTTGGCCGCATTTATTTAAATTTATTTACTTAAACGGCTCATTGTCTGATTAATTTTTCAGCAACCATGCGCATAGAACACCAACTGCCGCCAAGACCAGACCTGATATTCTAAGTTGCTGACTTGGAATGCTGAGAACAGACAAAATCATCCGCTTCATCAAATTAGGAAACAGGGTATAAAGCGCGCCCTCAATGAACAAAACCAGCGCACCAGCGAGTAATAATTCGTCCCACAAAATACCAACTCCAATAAAAAAGGCCTGCAAGGTATTCCTTGCAGGCCATAATCAAAGTCTGAGAAATTAGTTCCCAGCTTTTCCTTGAGATCCGAAGTACCGGAAGAAATCGGATTCCGGTGACAAGATCATTGTTGTATCATCGTCAGAGATTGCCTCACGATAGGCCTGCATTGACCGATAGAAGGCAAAGAAGTCTGGATCCTGACCAAAGGCTTCCGCGAAAATACGGTTCTTTTCCGCATCGCCCGTACCGCGCAGGATTTCAGCATCCTTCTTGGCATTGGCGATCAGAACTGTCCGTTCCCGCTCTGCGTTAGCCCGAATACGCTGTGCGATCTCAGCACCTTCCGCACGGATCTCTTTCGCTTCCTGTTCACGCTGGGTGCGCATACGATCGAAAACCTTCTGACTGTTGGCTTCTGGCAAGTCGGCTCGCACAATACGAACATCAACAACCTGAAGGCCACGGCGCTCAACCTCTGCATTCACCTGATTTTTAATCTCATCCATCAAACGACTACGTTCGCCGGAAACAATGTCTGTCAGAATTTGCGTGGCCAGAACCTGTTTAACCCGTGAACTCAGCAATGTCTCAATACGAGATGACGCAACGCGCAAATCACCAAATGATTGGTAGTACAGCAGTGGGTCAGAAATTCTGAAACGCGAGAATGCATCCACGAGAAGACGCTTCTGATCTTTCGTCACGACCTCACTACGGGAAGCATTTACCGCCAGAACACGTCTCTCGACAAAGATCACGTTCTGAACAAAAGGTATTTTGAACTGCAAGCCAGGTTCGGTGATGATTTTATCAACCTTACCAAAACGCATGATCATCGCCTGTTCACGCTCATCAACAGTGAAGAGCGAAGTTGCACCGATAATTCCCAGAGCAACAACAATAACGGCGAGAACAACACCAAGTGTCTTACCCATTATTTAGCTCCCTTATTCTGCAACTCATTCAGTGGCAAGTATGGGACCACACCTTGTCCGCCACCAGTCTCACTATCAATAATCACCTTGTTCTTACCTTTCAGAACTTCCTGAAGGGTTTCAAGGTAGATACGCTGACGTGTCACCTCTGGTGCCTTTTTATACTCGTTGTAAATAGACAGGAAACGAGCCGCATCACCTTCTGCTTCCGCAATTACCTGCTGGCGGTAACCTTCAGCCTCCTGACGCATACGCTCAGCTTCACCACGGGCACGAGGAACAATATCATTCGCATATGAAAGCGCTTCGTTCTGAGCACGTTCTTTATCAGCTACCGCCGCTTGCACATCACGGAAAGCATCAATAACCTGCTGAGGAGGCTCAGATTCCTGAAGTTTAATTTCAGAAATTTCAACACCAAGGCCATACACATCTACGACCTCTTGAACTTTGGTCTGAACATCCAATTCGATTTTGGAGCGGCCTTCAGTAATCGCATAGCTCAAATCAGTACGACCAATAACCTCACGCATCGCACTCTCTGCAATAGCGCGGATGGTCAGATCCTGCTGAGCCACGTTAAACAGATACTGACTTGCATCTGCGATCCGCCACAAAACCGTAAAGCCGATGTTGATGATATTTTCATCGCCAGTCAGCATCAAGCTCTCGGGGGCATAAGGTGTCGTTCCCTGACCCGCTGGACGGAAACCGATCTCAATGCTGTTCACCTTGGTTACGTTTGGTGTTTCAACGGTTTCGATCGGATAAGGCAAGTGGTAGTTCAAACCCGGCTGAGTAAGCGCCACTTTCTCACCGAAGCGCAGAACCACGCCCTGCTGATTTGCTTCAACGGTGTAAAAACCACTGGCGAGCCAGCCCGCAATTGCCACGAACAGAATAACCAGAATACCAAAAGCGCCACCGCCGCCACCTGGCAACGTGTCTTTCAATTTATCCTGACCTTTTTTGATAATGTCTTCCAGATTAGGCGGTTGTTGACCACTTGGTCCCTGTCCCCAAGGTCCGCGGTTTCCTCCACCGCCGCCTTGCCATCCGCCACCATTACCACCTTGATTATTCCAAGGCATTGGCTACGCTCTCCTCTGTTTTATGCAGCATAATTGCTTACTCGTCTCACAAGGGTTATATGACACCCTAACAATTTGTGCAATGTAGGTACATTGCGTTGCATACCCATGTGATGTCAAACCCGGAGTTTTCAAGTATGGCCGAGCTTTCAGAGCAATTAATCCTCGAACATTTATCCAAAATTCAGGACAAAAAGCGGGGAAAAGATATTGTCACGCTTGGAATGGTCCAGGGGCTGATCCTGAAAGAGGGCAATGTTGCCTTTGCTCTCGCCATTGATCCGGCCGAAGCTGGCGAAATGGAAGTACTGCGAAAAGAAGCCGAACAGGCTGTGTTTGGTATGAACGGGGTCAAATCCGTAAATGTTATTCTGACAGCACAAAAAGAGAGCGGCGCTGCCCCTGCAGCCCCTAAAGGCCCAGCGCAACCGCAACAAAAGCCGGAAGTTCCGGGTGTTGCCTCAATCATTGCTGTTGCCTCCGGTAAAGGCGGCGTGGGCAAATCCACCAGTGCTGTGAACATAGCCCTCGGCCTTGCGGCGCAAGGACTGAATGTCGGTATCCTAGATGCAGATATTTATGGTCCATCACTCCCCCGCATGCTGGGGCTTTCCGGCAAGCCACAGACAAAAGATGGTAAAAAACTTATCCCAATGGAAAAATGGGGCCTGAAAGTCATGTCTATGGGTTTCCTTGTTGAGGAAGACACCCCAATGATCTGGCGGGGCCCAATGGTCATGAGCGCCCTTCAACAAATGATATTTGATGTAGAATGGGGCCAGCTGGATGTGTTGGTTGTTGATATGCCGCCGGGAACAGGTGATGCGCAACTGACAATGGCGCAGCGGGTTCCGCTAACGGGCGCAGTTATTATCTCAACACCACAAGACATTGCCCTTTTGGATGCCCGTAAAGGACTGAACATGTTCCGAAAAGTGGAAGTTCCAGTCTTCGGCATTATTGAAAATATGAGCTATTTCCTCTGTCCTTCTTGTGGGGAGCGTAGCGACATCTTCGGGCATGGTGGCGCGGAAGAGACAGCAAAAGAGCTGAACGCAGATTTCCTCGGCGCTGTGCCACTTCATATGGAAATTCGGGAAACCTCCGATGCCGGGACACCGGTCACGGCGATCAAAGCTGATGGAGAACACGCAAAAATCTACAAAGCGCTAGCTGAGAAAATTCAGGGCAAGGTCGAAGAGCAGCTTTCAAATAGCGGCCCCGCATTCGTCATTGAATAATTCCTAATCGACAAACGTAAAAAAGGCCAGTGAAATCACCGGCCTTTTTTATTGATATGAAGTCTTCACTTATGCTTCAGATTCTCGGCTAACGCCCAGAGCGGCTTGCGCAGCGGCAAGACGAGCAATCGGCACACGGTACGGAGAACAAGAAACGTAATCCAGGCCGATATGTTCGCAGAAATCGATACTGGATGGGTCACCACCATGCTCGCCGCAAATACCTAGTTTGATATCATTCCGTGTCTCACGGCCACGCTCGGCGGCGATCTTGACCAGCTCACCGACACCATCCTGATCAAGTGACACAAATGGATCCGTCTCGTAAATCCCTTGGGTGATATAGTCTTCCAAGAAAGAGCCCGAGTCGTCACGGCTAATACCGTAAGTAGTCTGCGTCAGGTCGTTTGTACCAAAGGAGAAGAACTCTGCCTGATTAGCAATATGACCTGCCTGCAGCGCTGCGCGTGGCAGCTCAATCATAGTACCGATCAGATATTCAACCGCAACGCCGCTTTCCTCTTCGATCAACTTCGCAACGTCCTGAATTTTACCCTTCAGGATTTCCAGTTCTTTCTCAGTTGCAACCAGCGGGATCATGATCTCTGGGATTACAGTCTCACCCAGTTCTTTACTCACATCCGCTGCAGCCTCCAAAATCGCGCGCGCCTGCATCTCATAAATTTCAGGATATGAAATACCCAAACGACAACCCCGGTGACCCAGCATCGGGTTAAATTCATGGAGCTGCAAAGCCCGGTGACGAAGCTTCTTGGCATCTGCACCGAGTGCTTTCGCCAGATCATCAATTTCCTCATCCGTTTTAGGTAGGAACTCGTGAAGGGGCGGATCAAGCAAACGAACAGTTACCGGAAGGCCAGACATAATACGGAACAATTCCACAAAGTCAGCTTTCTGAACTGGCAACAGTTTAGCAAGAGCGTCTTCCCGCTCCTCCAGCGTATCAGCCAGGATCATCTGACGAACAGCAACAATCCGATCTGCATCAAAGAACATGTGCTCTGTCCGGCAAAGGCCAATGCCTTCTGCACCAAACTTCCGTGCAGTCTCGGCGTCAAGTGGCGTTTCAGCATTTGTACGAACACGCAAGCGACGAATTTCATCAGCCCAAGCCATCAATGTGCCGAAAGTACCAGAAAGTTCTGGCAGGATCATATCAACCGACCCCAGCATGACTTCACCAGTACCGCCGTCGATTGTGATGATATCACCTTTGTTGAAGGTTTGCCCCATAACGGACATGGTCTCTTCACGGTAGTCAATATTCACGGAGCCGGCACCGGATACACAGGCGCGCCCCATACCACGAGCAACCACAGCTGCGTGAGATGTCATGCCGCCGCGGCTGGTCAGAATACCTTTTGCCGCATGCATACCGTGAATGTCTTCAGGGCTTGTTTCAATCCGCACAAGAATGACCGCTTTGCCTTCGGCTGCCAATTTCTCGGCCTCGTCACTGCTGAAAACAATCTCACCGGAGGCCGCCCCCGGACTTGCCGGCAGACCACGTGCAATCACATTTTTCTCAGCTTTTGGATCCAGTGTTGGGTGGAGCAACTGATCAAGGGAGGATGGCTCAATCCGTTTGATCGCTTCTTCGCGAGAAATCAGATCTTCTTCCACCATATCAACCGCAATTTTCAGTGCAGCCTTAGCTGTCCGCTTACCGGAACGGGTCTGCAACATCCAAAGTTTGCCTTGCTGAACAGTGAATTCAATGTCCTGCATGTCACGGTAGTGATCTTCCAGCTTCTGATAGACTTCAACAAGCTGCGCAAACACTTCCGGGAATAACTCTTCCATGGAAGGTGCGTCATCACCCGCTTCCTCACGAGCCTGCTTTGTCAGGTTTTGTGGTGTACGGATACCCGCCACAACATCCTCACCCTGTGCATTTACAAGGAACTCGCCATAAAAACGACGCTCACCCGTGGATGGGTTACGAGTAAAGGCAACACCAGTCGCACTATCATCACCCATATTACCGAACACCATGGCCTGAACGTTTACCGCTGTGCCCCACTCAGCTGGAATGTCATGCAAGCGGCGGTAGGTAATCGCACGTTGGTTCATCCAGGAACCGAATACCGCGCTGATCGCGCCCCAGAGCTGGTCATTAACGTCTTGAGGAAATGGTTTCCCAAGCTCTTCTTCAGCTTTGGCTTTATACTGACCAACCAGCTCTTCCCAATCTTCTGCATTCAGATCGGTATCCAGCGTGTAGCCTTTTTCTTCTTTCAAAATTTCCAGAAGCTCTTCGAAGTGATGGTGCTCGACACCTAAAACAACGTCAGAGTACATCTGGATAAAGCGGCGATAGCTATCGTAGGCAAAGCGTTTATCTCCGGACTGTTCAGCAAGACCTAGAACCGTTTCGTCATTCAGGCCGAGGTTCAAAACAGTATCCATCATACCCGGCATAGAAGCACGGGCGCCGGAGCGGACAGATACCAGAAGCGGCTGCGACTTATCGCCGAAGCGGCCACCAACGGAGTTTTCAATTTTCTCTACCGCTGCTGAAACCTGCTCTGCCAGATCGGATGGATAGTTCCGATCATTTTCGTAATAGGCAGTACATACCTCTGTAGAAATGGTAAAGCCTGAAGGAACCGGCAAGCCGAGATTGCTCATCTCAGCGAGGTTGGCGCCTTTGCCGCCGAGCAGGTTACGCATATCTGCTTGCCCGTCTGCGGTTCCATCTCCAAAGGAATAAACCCACTTCGTCATCGTTCCGTTCACTTTCACTTTGCTAGTCGTTGTCAGCCTTCGATTTTTGAAAGATCCGCCAATTGGTCGAGCGCATTGCGAATACTCGACAAAAGACGGAGCCTGTTTTCACGGATGTCGGCTGCATCCGCGTTTACCGTTACCGCTTCAAAAAAGTTGTCCACTGGTCCGCGAAGAGTGGCCGCTGCTTTAAAGGCCACATCAAACTCATCTTTACCAAGGGCGCCTGTGATCAGGGGCAGAACTTCTTCGATACGATCAAATAGGGCTTTTTCAGGTGCTTCACTAAGCAGCGCCGCATCTGGCTGCTGATCATAGGAAACACCATCTTTTTTCTCTTCAATACGAAGGATGTTGGCCGCCCGGCGATAGGCAATCAACAAGTTCGCACCGTCATCAGAACCCAGAAAACCAGAAAGCGCTTCCACCTGAGACATCAGACGCACAAGATCACTGGTTCCGCCCAGAGCGAAGACAGATGCGACATAGTCGTGACGAACACTCTGTTCTTTCAAGTGAACTTTTAAACGATCTGCAAAGAAATCAAGCAGCTCGCCCGCGATCAGTTTCTCATCAACAATCTGCAAGGTATCCGCAGCTTCGAAAATCTTGACGAGTGGAAGACGCAGACCATTTTCCAGAACCAAACGGATCACCCCCAAAGCAGCCCGGCGAAGAGCATATGGGTCTTTAGATCCAGTTGGTTTTTCTTGCATGGCAAAAAAGCCAACCAATGTGTCGATTTTATCCGCCAATGCCACAACAACACTAACCGGTTCAGACGGACAATTATCATTTGGTCCTAGCGGGGAATAATGTTCCTGCAATGCTGTGGCGACAGCTTCTTTTTCGCCATCATGCTGCGCATAGTAGCGGCCCATCAAGCCTTGTAGGTCCGCGAACTCACCAACCATTTCGGTTGTAAGATCGGCCTTACACAGTAGAGCCGCCCGTTTACAATCTTCAACATCTGCGCCCGCAACATAAGGCGCAATGGCCTCACTCAATGCAACAATACGGGCAACCTTTTCCCGAACAGTCCCAAGACGCGCATGGAAAACCACCTTCTCAAGTGCTTCCAGGCGGCTTGCCAGATTGGATTTCCGATCCTGATCCCAGAAAAACTTGGCGTCAGAAAGGCGTGCACTCAATACCCGCTCATTGCCGGCAGTAATTTTCTGACCACCATCTTCCGCCCGAAGGTTGGCCACTGTAATAAAGAACGGGGCCATTTTGCCGTTATCATCCGCGAGGGAGAAATATTTCTGGTGACTGCGCATGGCAGAAATAAGAGCTTCCTGCGGGACATCCATAAACTGCGGATCGATGCGACCAATTAAGCTTTCAGGCCATTCGACAAGACCTGCAACCTCAGCAAGCAAAACTGGGTCATCGATCAAATTCAGCCCTTCCGCAGTCGCAAGACGTGTTGCGTCTTTCAGGATGATGTCCTGGCGTTCTTTATGGTCAAGCACCACATAAGCATTTTTCATCTTCGCCTGATAATCAGACAAATCTGCAATTTCCAACTGCGCCGGAGCCATAAAACGGTGACCGAAGGTCGTGTTTGAAGAAGACAGGTGTTCCCAGTTAAAGGAAAGCGTCTCACCGCCGAACAGACAAAGAATTGAATGCAACGGACGTACCCAGCGCGCTTTATAGTCAGACCATTTCATTGGCTTTGGCCATGGAAGGTTAGACAACGCTTCTGGTAAAATTTCGGCCAGCACGTCAGCGGTTTTACCGCCTTTAGTCTCAATCACAGCATAATAAAAGGCGCCTTTGGGCGTTTCCCGCTCTTCCAACTGCTCTTTTGTGAGACCAGTGGAGCGCAGAAACCCTTCCAACGCCTTATCAGGTGCTCCAACGCGGGGTCCGCGACGTTCTTCGGACTTGTCAGGCTGCGCCGTCGGCAAATCCTGAACCGCCAATGTCAGACGGCGGGGCGTTGAGTACGTGACCACATCACCAAACTCAAGCCCTTTATCTTTCAGCGCCTCAGTGACCAAGCGGGCGAGATCATCAGCCGCCTTAACCTGCATACGCGCAGGGATTTCTTCGGAAAAAAGTTCCAGCAAAAATTCAGCCATGATTATCCCTCTCCGTCCAGATGTCCGCGATTGCGAAGCCATTGCTCCGCACAGCCTTTGGCCAATGCCCGAACACGGCCGATATACGCGGCACGCTCGGTTACACTGATCACGCCGCGCGCATCCAGTAGGTTAAAGACATGACTGGCTTTCATGCACTGGTCATAAGCAGGAAGAGCCAGACCCGCTGCCAAAATTTGCTGGCACTGTTTTTCTGCATCTTCAAAATGGCGGAACAGAATGTCGGGGTCGGAATGTTCGAAGTTATAGGCAGACATTTCCTGTTCATTTTGCAGGAAGACATCGCCATATGTGACGCCGTGATTATTCCATTTGAGATCATACATGCGATCAACGCCCTGCACGTACATGGCAAGACGTTCAAGGCCATAAGTCAACTCACCAGAGACGGGATTACAATCGAAACCACCGACTTGTTGGAAATATGTGAACTGGCTCACTTCCATGCCGTCACACCAAACTTCCCAGCCAAGCCCCCATGCGCCAAGAGTTGGGCTTTCCCAATCATCTTCAACGAAGCGGATGTCATGGTTCTTTGGGTCAATACCAAGGGCATATAAGCTCTGAAGGTACAGCTCCTGAATATTCTCAGGAGAGGGCTTCATGATTACTTGGAATTGATAATAATGCTGACCACGGTTGGGGTTCTCGCCATAACGACCGTCTGTGGGACGGCGGGACGGCTGCACATAGGCAGCATTCCAAGGCTCTGGCCCAAGCGCACGAAGAGTTGTCGCAGGGTGAAAAGTACCCGCGCCCACTTCCATATCGTAAGGCTGAAGAATGACACATCCCTGCTCCGCCCAAAAATGCTGCAGGGTCAGGATCAAGTCCTGAAATGAATTGGATGCCACCGGGGCCGCACTAGTCGACATAAAGCTGACCATATGTTTCTTTGTTAAAGCTAGTGCGCTGCAACATAATCATCAGCTACCGGTGGGTCAACAAAGCAAAACGCAAGCTTAGCAATCAATTGTGACAGTTATGCTCTGACAGGTCGGAAACAAAGGTCCCACAATCGGGGCATTTCACCATTTCTGTTGCGGTTTCATCGCCTTTTTTGCGGTTTTGGGCGTTTTCACTCCTGTTACTTTCTGGCTTTCTAAATTGCCGCGCAACGAAGAAGACAATCCCAACAACCGCAATCAGCAGAATAATTTTCATAGGAGAGAGCATTTCAAGGCCTCAATTATTGGGCAACGCGAATCAAAGACCGAAACGTTGCCATTCAGCTTCTTCGCGAATCCCGCTAACAGCTGCACCAACTGTCGCGGATGGAAGAGACTGACTTCCAAGCCCCAAAGTTTTCTGGATCCAACTTTTCCGACCCTCGTGCAATTCCAGTTTAACATTCTCTCCATATTTGGCGCGCATGAAGGAACGCATATCTGAAATACCGTCGATAAGACCAAGATCAACCGCTTTTTCTCCAGTCCAAACATCACCGGAGAACAACTCTTTATCTTTGCGTTTTTTAAGACGCTCACCGCGCCGGTCTTTTACATAAGATTTAAAATTGTCGTGGATTTCAGTCTGCACCTTTTTCAGCCACTCAATATCGCTCTCTTTTTCCGGGCTAAATGGGTCTAGCTTGGATTTGTTATCACCTGCTGAATAAATACGGCGCTCGATCCCAAGCTTTTCCATCGCACCAGTGAAACCAAAGCCCGCCGAAATCACACCAATTGAGCCAACGATAGAGTTTTGATCTGCATAAATTTCATCAGCGCAAAGGCCCAGCCAATACCCGCCTGATGCCATCACATCTTCGGCAAAAGCATAAACGGGAATTTCCTTCTCATCGGCCAACTGTCGAATGCGACTTGCGATAAGCGCGGACTGAACCGGTGATCCACCCGGTGAATTAATTGAAAGGGCAATCGCACTTAAGTTCTTAGTCTCAAAAGCCTCTTTTATAATACCTGCCATTCCCATCAGGTTGAGGTTTTCGCCGCGGAGCTTCCCGCCCCCTGGCGCGATGACACCATGCAACGCAATAACGGCCACCACTGGATCTTTTTTCATCCAGCGCTTCAGAGGGGTTTTTTCTAAGACAGATCGTATTTTCATGTACGTTAAGGTAATTGTTGTTTTGATGCGTGCAAGTATTAATTGAAGATGTCTTGATATCCCAAACCATCTCTTAGAAGTTTTTCGCTAACTTCAGTTGGTGAGCCATCCAAATTATGCATCACCAGCCCCGGGGAAAGCATATTCCCGCTTCGATCATTTTTAACGGCAGTAACGATAACACGCTTGGCCGCCGTTTGTGCATTTGGCCATAACGGTATGATGTTAATGCGGCCACAATTCTTGGAAATTGCATTTAATATATCAGCCAACCGATCAGCGCGATGAATCACAGCAATCATTCCGCGTGGCTTTATCCTCGCCACGGAAAATTTCAGCCATTCGGCAAGATCAAGTCCCGTTTCAATATGCGCTTTAGCTTTGATTTCATCTGGGGAGCTTTGAGCACGTCCTTCCTCATAAAAGGGTGGGTTTGTTAAGACGAAGTCAAAGGCGTCATTTAAGAAAGCGCGCCCTGTTGGTCCGAGATAATCAGCAAATGCAGAGCGGTCACAAATATCCGCGTCGAATATCGAGAAACCTTTCTCCAGATTATTTACTTTTGCATTCTCCCTTGCCTGCGCTGCTAACAAAGATTGCACTTCCAAACCATACACCCGTGCTTCTGGAATTCTGGATTTAATACAAAGGCCCACGGTACCTACGCCGCACCCAACATCAAGCACAGATGGCGCCCCTTTAGAAGCCTCCACTATAGAGGCAAGCAGGACAGCATCTGATCCAGCGCGGAAGCCTTTTTTGGGTTGTTTTATCTTTAACTTACCTCCCAAAAAACCATCTGTGGTCCATTCCATCAACTCTGGTCCCTCAACTCCCCCGGGGTCAGGTCTTCCGCGATCTCACGAGCACGTTTCATCATGTCAGATGGAACCATGACCCGGCGCTGGATAGCGCCAATACTGCCTTCCAAGATAGATGTATGCTCATCCAGGACAATAGCCTCGATCCCTTCATCCTGCAGCACAGCTACAAGATACGAGATCAAAACAGGATCATTTGCCCGCAATAATTCTTCCACAAAGTGACCTTTCGCTCTTTTTCGATGAATTTAATGTCAAAACAGGTTAAACCACAAGGAAATGTACTGTAACTTGACCCAAAGATAACTTTGGGTATGCTCTCGGCGATTAAAGCCCACGGGGCGTTTTCATATGTGTGAGGCAGTTTTGGAACTTTCCCCCAATTTGGATAAAAACAGCAGCAAAACAGAACTTAAAGCGTCATTAGCGCCGCTTATGGATATTGTTGCGGAAGATTTGAAAGATACCAATCAGCTCATCCTTGACCGGATGCATAGCGATGTAGAGCTAATCCCAACACTCGCCCGCCATTTGATTGCGGCCGGCGGAAAGCGCCTACGTCCAGTTCTCACACTAGGGGCTGCGAAACTTTGCGGTTACGAGGGAGATCGGGCCAAAAAACTGGCAGCTTGTGTCGAGTTTATTCACACTGCCACACTCCTTCATGACGACGTTGTAGATGAAAGTGATCTCCGCCGCGGGAATGAAACAGCAAATGCCGTTTGGGGTAATCAGGCAAGTGTTCTTGTCGGTGATTTCCTTTTCAGCCGCTCTTTTCAGTTGATGGTGGAAGATGGCTCTTTGGAGGTTCTGCGTATTCTCTCCAATGCCTCTGCAGTGATTGCCGAAGGTGAAGTTCTGCAATTAATGAATGTCGGAGACGTTAATGTCACCGAAGAGAGCTACTATGAAGTTATTGCCTCCAAAACTGCGGCGCTTTTTGCGGCCGCATGCCAAGTAGGTGGGGTAGTCGCCGATCGCCCAAAAGAGGAGATCGACGCTCTTGAAGACTTCGGCATGAACCTTGGTATTGCGTTTCAATTGATCGATGATGCACTTGATTACTCGGCAGAACAACAGGCGCTTGGCAAGACCATTGGGGATGATTTCCGTGAAGGCAAAGTCACGATGCCGGTCCTCCTCGCTTTTCAACAAGGAAGCGAAGAAGAAAAAGCCTTTTGGACCAGAGTGATCGAGCAACAGCAGATTGAGGGTGATCTTGCCAAAGCCCTTGAATTGATCGAGAAGTACAATACCATTCGCGGTACATTTGATGCCGCACTCAAGTATGGGCAAATGGCGAAAGATGCTTTGAGTCTTTTCGAAGACAGCGGTGAAAAATCAGCCCTGATTTGCGCAGTAGATTTCGCGATCGAGCGCGCCTACTAGAACTTCATATTGGAAGAGGGCTCCCCCTCTCCACAATTTTCAGTTTCTCCAAATACTGAGATTGCTTTTCTCTGCATATATGCGGTATATTAATTTATCCGCATACAAATAGTTCTTTGGGGGAGAACCGCGACATGAGATATGTCGTGACAATATTACTTCTCGCCTTGATCGGGCTGACTGCGAAGCCATTAAGTGCATCGGAATGTAAGGCCGTTGACATGGCCTACGCCCCAACGTGGTTTCCCCTCTCTTACCAAGATGACCGTAACGTCGCCCGTGGAATCGCGCTCTCCATTCATAAACAAATATTCTCCGAGCTTGGTCGTCAGGTAAACTTTCGGGGTGACCTACCTTGGAAAAGACAGATTGAAATGGTTGAAAGCGGCGAGCTGGATGCTATCGCCACGATCAACTACAATGAGGAGAGGGAACAGCAATTTGCTCTGTCAGACAGTATCCACACATACTCGGTCAGGATATTCACTCTAACTGAGAGGGCTCTTGCCTACCAAACGCTGGATGATCTCAAGAAATACAGAGGGGCTTATCCGAAAGAAGCAAGCTATGGCGGAACGTTTGATAACTTCGCCAAAAACACAGCTCTTCTGCAAGGGGTCTCAGAGGCACGCCGCATGGTTAAATTACTGATTGAAAAACGATTAGACTATTTTGTTATGCCTGAACATCTTGGATACCACTTGATCGAGCAATCCGGACAAAAACAAAACATCCTTGCCCAAGGTCCAGCTATTCACAAACAGAATGTACATTTGGCAATGTCTAAACAGTCACCGTGCAGTGCTTTGGTTGGAGAATACAATCAAATCCTCAATCGGCTAAAAAACAGCGGCGAATTAGAGAATGTTAGCCGGCACTATAACTAAGACTATCAATAAAGTGTCTTACCTACATACTTCTCTGTAATCTGCTCTAACAAGGCCAGATTTTCCGGCTTAGAAAACTCGGCATTCAAAACCTCCAACAGCTCATCCACCCGATCATATTTGGGGTTTAGAGCGAGAAAGAACGGGCGTGAGCTCAAACATCCTGCTTTTATAATTTTTTGAGCGGTCACCGAGCTGTTCTTTTCAAGATCATTGTGGGCGACCTGCCACCCCATGATATTCTCGTCTTCAACAAATGCTTTAATCCGGCCTGCCTCTAGCAAGCTGATTAGTCTGGTCGGGTCAATTTTGCCAGAAAGCTCCATGCGATTTGTCTCGGTCGTTGGATCTTTTATAAATTCCTCTACGGGCTCCCCATAGCCGTAGTCAGAAAAATAACCCAATGCCCCTCGTAATGTCTGGAGTGAAGCAGACCCGGAATATCTCCACAAATTTTCTGGTGAGGTATAAAAGCAAATCCGATAAGTGGATATCGGCACCTGCGTCAAAAGCAACCCTTCAGCCTCGGATGGAACAGCAGAGAGTAATCCATGATAAACTCCACCCCGTTTTGCAAGCGCAATAGAGCGGGACCAAGGATAACTACCTACTTCCAACTTAATCTTATTTTTATGGAGAACTTCAGCAACATACTCATGAATAATGCCTAGGTGCTGGTTATCACCACTGCAAACATAAGGGCACCACTCGGTGGTTGCGAGTCGCAGTGTTTGTTTAGGCTCTGCTGTCGTTTCACTAACCGCCACAATCGACAGCAAAACAATCAACCAGTGCATTAGCTGCATTTTGTACATCAGGACATCACATACAGACAAAAAACCTTATCACATAATATGCTACATTATATATTGTGGAAATAGCAAAAAAAACTGTACAAATAAACCTAACTCTCAATACTCTAAGTTAGAATTTTGCTACTTATTTGAGGGGAGAGTAGTTGCCGCATCGCGTACTGTTTATTGATATAAACAATAATAGCTGCATAGTTAAACTACCTTCTCTTTTCCACCAAAGTGGAATGCAGTGCTTTGGGCTGAGCCGGGAAAAAGACCTCCTGTTTAAAAGCAGCTATCTCAGTCAAAAATATGGCTTAGTAGAACGCGAAGGCAACGTTCACTTTTCTGATCTTCTAAAGTCCACCTTCTTTGCAATGAAACACGGCAAACCTGATTTTCTGATTACGAATGAAGAACAGGTTCTTCATCGATTTATTGAAGCTGTTGAGATCATCAAAGAACGAGACCCTAACAATGAAGATGAGGCCCGGTTTGTAGAACTAATCTCCGCCTCTATGGTACAAGACAAAAACCTTTTACTCCGCCCTTACTCCCAACAGGTCGCGCAAAACGCGGGGTTTCTAATTCCTGATCACAAAACAATTACTGACAGTGACACCCTAAATGAGGTCCTAGAGACTCATCCTCGGCCATTTTATTTGAAAGTAAGTATCACGGTTGGTGGACAGGGTGTTTTTAAAATTGAGGAGCATCATAAAACCGAATGGATTGAACATGCTCTCACTGCCTTCACCCCTCCCTCAGAGGCACGGCCATACCTGATACAAAATCCTGTAGAGGGTAAAGAGATGACAATCTCGTTCGCTGCATTTAAAGGCAAACTTCTTGGATATACAGTTGCGGAACCCCTCAAAAAATTAGTTGATGGGGGCCCAAGTTCTTATCTACAGACTCACTATCGTCCAGATCTAGAGAGTAACATTTCCAACTTTGTTAAATTAACCGGTTATTCTGGTTTCGGTGGATTTGATATCATTGAAGAGCCTTCAAGCAAAGCATCATATGTGATTGAAGCCAACATGCGCCTTACTCATTCAGTGCCCGCCTCACGGCAACAGGGAACAAATTTGGTACAACTCTTGTCCGCTGCTATCAAAGGCGAAGAGCCGGCATACCAATTGCCAATACACGGGAAATCAAAGGTTAAAATAGCCCTGTATCCTGAAGAAGCAATGAGATACCCAGAGAGCCCGCACCTAGAAGACGGTCTGGTTGCGGCCCCTTGGGCTGACCCCGGAGCAATGATTGGCTTGGCTCCTTTCATCAAACGGGATTTAAAATATCCAACTCGGGATATCGAAGCGCAATATAAAAAGCACATTGAGGGGACCAATGCTGTTTAACGACTATCAATCTATCGGCAGGCTATCTACGACAGATCAGCCGAATTGGGTTTCATCTGAAGAATTACGAAAAGCGATCAAAGTACGCGAGAAAGATTTTTCCAGGACTATTGTCCCCGGTGACAAAATCATGATTTGTCATGGGGGCAGCTCCGAGTTTGTCGTCGACTTGCTAGCTGTCTGGTCTTGCGGTGCTGCTGCGGCTTGCGTCAACCCCTTAGCCACTCAAAATGAAATTGATAATCTCATTTCATTCATTGAACCAAATGCCATCATTCGAAACGTGGATGGGCCTCTGGTCACCTTAAAAGAACGACATGAAAAAGCAGTACCTTCATTTCATATGGATATGCCAGCTCTTTACTTGTTTACTTCGGGGACTACCGGCACCCCTAAAGGAGTAGAGCATAATTTTCGCTCCCTGTTGGCGCGCTTTACTCTCAACCAAGTCTATATGGGGAGGGG
>JAEPMY010000098.1 GCA_017643685.1 Sneathiella sp. | reverse complement strand
GGTGAGGTATTCGATAACCCGGCCCATCCTTATACAAAGGCACTATTGGCTTCTGTGCCGCGCCTTGTGCTTGATGATGATGAGCTGGTGACGTTCGAGGCGATTGAAGGGGAAATCCCATCTCCTTTATCACCGCCGCCTGGATGTTATTTCGCACCTCGTTGTCCGTACGCAACAGCGAAATGCTCTGATGAAAGCCCAAAACTGCAAGCCGTTGCTTCCGGGCGCAATGCCGCCTGTCACTATGCGGATCAAATATTGGCAGGATAAAGTGAATTGCCGCCGGTTTTATACCGGCGGTTTATCGATCGCACCGGCATGCAGAACAGGTGCCGCGTCAATATCGGACGCTCCCAGCATGTCGGCAACTCGCCCCATGCAGGCGGCAATCATGCCCTGTTCCCAGTCTTCCAACTCTTCAAATTTGCGTGTGAATTGATCCTGTAGGGCTGTCGGTGCTTCCGAGACGAGGGCTTTCCCTTCGTCTGTTAGGATGACAAACACTTTCCGTTTGTCGGATTGGCCCCGCTCCCGTTGGACAAGGCCACGTGATTCTAGTCGATCAAGAAGCGTACTGATCGTTGCCTGAGAGAGGTTGACCTCCTTTGCGATGGATCCTGCGGTCATATCGACATCCGACTTTAGAGCCTGCAGGGCCATAAGCTGGGAGGCGGAAAGGCCTGTTTCCCGCGCAAGCTTTCGCCCATCCATATCTGTTGCCCGCATAATTTGCCGCATAGCGACAAGCGTCTCTTCCAGGCGATCCATTCAGCTGTTGCTCCTTTTCACTCAATTAATTGGATGGTCCTAGAATAGCTGAAAAGGGATATTTCATTCAAGAATCTAAAAATTTGACATCCAAAACATTTGATTATCAAAGTAATTAAAATTTCACACTCCCGATTAACTTACACAAAAACAATAACTTAGTTATATATAAGATTTATATAGATAAAATTGTTCGTAAAAAACACTTGAAATATATTTTGATCAACAATATTTTTCCTACGAATTTGAAGCTCAACCACAAAGGTTTTGTCCAACAATTTCGAGTGTCGAAGGAAAATGGGCAAAAAAATAATGAGAACTTTAAACGACCCGAACCTCGTAAATGGTTCTACTGGTTTCGAGATTACGTCCCCGTGTGCTGAAGATGGGACAGATGTGAATCTTTTAATTTCGAAATGTCAGCCGCTGGATGAAAATTCAGTTTATTGTAATCTTCTGCAGTGTACTCATTTTGCCAGTACTTCAGCGATCGCTAAGTCTGGTGATGAAGTCTATGGTTTTGTGTCTGGCTACATCTTGCCAGAAGACCCAAGCCGCCTGTTCGTTTGGCAGGTTGCTGTTGACGAAGCAGCGCGGGGTCATGGGCTTGCCAAGAAGATGATTTTTGACATCCTCTCTCGTGATGTCTGTAGTGAAGTTGAAGAATTGCATACAACTATTACACCAAGCAATTCCGCCTCACAGGCGCTGTTCAGCTCAATTGCGGACAATCTTGGCACCGATGCCAAATCTGAGGTCGTGTTTGATAAATTCGCACATCTCGACGGATCTCATGAGAGCGAGCATTTGTGGGTCATCGGCCCGTTTGACAACTCTGCTGAAGAGTTGCTGCGAAAAGCGGCGTAAGCCAGAAGCATTTTTCCTAATTTAGATCTAACACCAAAGAAGGCAGTTATGACTATCTTTGACAAACTTGAATCAGAAGTTCAAAGCTACGCGCGCTCTTTTCCTGTTGAATTCGAAAAAGCAGACGGCGCAAACCTGATTACTAAAGACGGTAAGTCTTATATTGATTTTCTGGCTGGCGCTGGCAGCTTGAACTATGGCCATAATCATCCTGTTTTGCAGGAAGCATTGATTGAGTATATCAGCTCCGGCGGAATTACTCATGGTCTCGATATGCACACCAGTGCTAAGAGAAAGTTCCTGGAAAATCTGGATAAATATATTCTGGAACCAAGGGATATGGACTACGTGGTTCAGTTCCCTGGACCAACCGGCGCAAATGCGGTTGAGGCCGCTATGAAGTTGGCCCGGAAAGTAACGGGCAGAACAAATATCGTTTGTTTCACGAATGGCTTCCACGGCGTGACGCTTGGGGCACTGTCTACTACAGGTAATCAGCATCACCGCGGCGCCGCAGGCGTAACACTTGGTGGTACAACTCGTATGCCATTTGATGGTTATCTCGGGGAAGATATTGATACCACAGAATATCTCGATAAGGTTCTTGGTGATGGCAGTAGCGGTGTAGATCATCCTGCAGCAGTTATCGTGGAAGGCATTCAAGGCGAAGGCGGTTTGAACGCTGCCCGTATTGAGTGGCTTCAGAACCTGGAAGCAGTTTGCCGCAAGCATGAAGTTTTGCTCATTCTGGATGATATTCAGGCCGGTTGTGGCCGTAGCGGCAGCTTCTTCAGCTTTGAAGATGCTGGTATTTCTCCGGATATTATCACCCTCTCCAAATCATTGTCTGGGTATGGTTTGCCATTTGCAATCACGCTGATCAAGCGGGACCTGGACGCGTGGAGCCCGGGTGAACATAACGGCACATTCCGGGGCAACAACCACGCCTTTGTGACTGCAGCAAAAGCGCTTGAGACTTTCTGGGCAGATGATGCGTTTCTTCATCATGTGAATGAAAACGCGAAAATCTTGAAAAGCCGCTTGCTGGAAATGACCTTTAAATACGGCGAAGGTGAAATCAATGGCCGCGGCCGTGGATTGATGCAGGGGCTGGTTTTTGAAAATGGTGAAATTGCCTCCAAAATCTGCAAACACTGCTTTGAGAATGGCTTGATCATTGAGACAAGTGGTGCTGATGATGAAGTGGTGAAGTGTCTGCCGCCGCTCAATATCGCGCCGGGCATTCTGATGCAGGGCCTTGATATTTTGGAAGAGGCGGTTGCCGCACATTTTCCTGTGAGCTTGAACCGGGCAGCTGAATAAGCCCGGTCATCACTCAAACATTTTAGAATTTAGAACGAGGAATCAAAATGATTGTCCGTACACTTCAGGATGCCGAAAAGACAGAGCGTCGCGTCACATCTGAAACATGGGAAAGTACACGTCTTCTGCTGAAAGACGATAACATGGGCTTCTCTTTTCATATCACGACCCTTTATGCCGGTACGACAACTGAGATGTGGTACCGCAACCACTTAGAGTCCGTCTATTGCATGTCTGGTGAAGGGGAAATTGAAACCCTTGATGACGGCAAAGTATATCCAATTGCGCCGGGCACAGTTTACGCACTGGATAAGCATGATAAGCATATTCTTCGCGCGAAAACCGAGCTGAAAATGGCATGCGTGTTTAATCCGCCTGTAACGGGCCGTGAAGTTCACGACGAGACGGGTGCTTACCCGGCTGAAGAGGACTACAAAGAAATGGCTTAAGCCTAGCCAAATAATTCTGTGCCGTGAGATCACTAAGGACGAAGTGACAGTTGCTGGCAAAGACGCGCAATCTTTGCCGAATGGTCCAGAATATTCATCGGCCGCATATCATCAGCGTAGAGCCACTCGGTGGTGACGTGCGGTCGATTTTTTGGCTAGATTGGCCAGACTGCAACCTCAGGCAGCGCAGGTATTCCTGCACATTTCCTTCTAAGGATGGAAGAGGACGAGATGTCTAATAATTCAAGCGAGACAAATAAGAGCAAGTCTCCTGCAGCACTTACAGTGCATAAAATTGGCGGTACTTCCATGGATGACGTGGAAACTGTCTTTAGAAATATCCTGATTGGAAATCGCAAAGGTGGTGATCTTTACAATCGCATCTTTGTTGTTTCAGCCTATAGCGGCATGACGGATTTGTTGCTGGAGCATAAAAAAACGCACGAACCGGGTGTCTTTTCTCTTTACTCCAGTGCAGAGAATGAATGGGCTTGGGGGGATGCACTCAACCGTGTTGGCGAGGCCATGCACAAGAAAAATGCGGACTGCCTTAAAGACAAGGCTGATCTGGATTTAGCTAATCGTTTTGTGGAAGAGCGGATTGAAGGGGTTCGATCCTGTTTGATCGACTTGAACAGGCTTTGCTCATTCGGCCATTTCCAATTGCCAGAACATATAGCAACGGTTCGTGAAATGCTCAGTAGCCTTGGTGAGGCACATAGTGCTTTCAATACCATGCTGTTGTTGAAGCGGCAGGGTGTGAATGCCGTGTTTGTAGACCTCTCAGGTTGGCGAGAAAGTAACTCTCTGAACTTGGATGAGCGTATTACAGAAGCTTTTTCCGGTGTCGATGTTACCGAACAGCTCCCAATTGTGACGGGTTATGCCCAATGTGAGGAAGGGCTTACCGGGATTTATGGTCGTGGCTACAGTGAGGTGACATTCTCTCGCATTGCCTGTCTGATGGGGGCGTCTGAGGCGATTATTCACAAGGAATTCCACCTCAGTAGTGCCGATCCGAAAATCGTGCCGGCGGATACAATCCGTCCAATTGGGCAAACCAACTACGATGTGGCAGATCAGCTTTCCAATATGGGGATGGAGGCTATTCATCCTAAAGCGGCCAAGGGTCTTCGAAAGAACAATATCCCGCTTCGAATTATGAATACCTTTGAGCCAGATCATCAGGGAACAATTATTTCCGATAGTGGCCGTTCAGAAACACCGCGGGTGGAAATTGTCACTGGCTTGCCAAGTGTTTATGAGATTGAGGTGTTCGATCAGGAAATTGTGGGTACGCCGGGCGCCTCTATTCATGTAAGGGAAGCATTGTCGCGCTATAAGCTTTGGACGATTTCTCATTACATTAACGCGAACACGTTGACGCAATATGTATCTGCGCCGCTGAAGCAAATCCGTAGATGTATGGATGAGGTGAAGCGCACAGCGCCAAATGCTGAAATCCGGACCCGAAAAGTCGCCGTAGTCTCTGCTATTGGTTCTAATTTGGAAGCTGGGCACTATTTCGAAAAGGCAGTTGCCGCGTTAGCGTCTGAAAATGTGGAAATGCTGGCCGTACAAAAACCAAGCCGAAATGTGGATCTGCAATTTGTAGTTCCTGAAAAAGATTATACCAAAGCGATCGCAAGCCTTCATAAGGTTCTGGTCGAAGAGGATGCAGTTTCAAACGCGCCTTCCTTGAAAAAGGTCGCTTAAGGTCAGGTCCCTGCCAACTGGCAAAGACGGAGGTTATGGAGAGATCCATAGCCTCCGTTTTTTTGGCCTTACGCACTGATCAGGTTAAAGCGTTTTTGATCCAGAACGGGGAGAAGTTGTTTGCTTAAGTCCTTGGCGCTTTTAAAAGCGCCTTCAATGCGGCCTTTCACGCACCAATCTCCTATAGCGGCAAGGTTGTTATCAAAATCGATATAGCTGGCGGGTTTTCCTGCCTGACTTTCGATATTGGCATAGCGCCAGAGATGCAGCGCTTTATGTGAAGCCTGGTGCAGCGGCAGATTTGTGACTTTAATGGCCTCGGTCAGCAGGTATTCTTGCACCCAGTTTCGGTCATCATCCAGATATTTATCCGCCCAGTTGTTGGTGCTGTTGATCAGAACAGAAAACGCATCTGATCTTTCTGGTTTTGAGCTATTGATGGCAACCCAGCTAATGTTGGCGTTTTTAACTACAGCGGCATCCCATTCTGTTGGCAATGGGGTATCGAAACCGAGCATTAGGGAAAAACACCCGCCCATCTTGCGATTGGATATTACCTCGAGATGCGTAAACTCTTCCGGCAGGATGTCTGCGGCTTGTTTAGATGGAATTGCGCTAATAACCCAATCGAATGGTCCATATTCTGATTTCATATGATGGGTAACATACCAACCATCATTTTTGCGGTTCAGACCCGTTATCTGCGCTTCCCGAATAACATCCAACCCTTCGGCAAGGTGGTGTCCAAGCATATTCATTCTATTGCGAGGTACATAATGCGGTTGATCAGCCCCCCACTGACGTTGATGTGTGATTTCACCGCTATCTATCTCAGCAAATCGGGCATCCCAGCGTTTCAAAATACGTTGTTCTACCAACCCTTCAAGGAAGCGATTGAATTCTGTGCTTTGTCCCTGAATAAACTGACAGCCATGGTCAAATTCGTAGGGCGTTGCATAGCGGGTGGCCGCGCGCCCGCCAAGGCCTCGGGATTTATCAAATAGGGTCACATCCGCACAGAATGTGAGATCACGGGCAGCAATAAGGCCCGAGACACCAGCCCCAATAATTGCAATTTTTGTCATACTGCACCCCTCCTTTGAACCAAAATGAGGGATACTTTAAACGGGTGAATAAGGGGGCTGGGGCCGGGGTATGTCGTCATGGAACTCTGGTATTTTAATCAAACTAGTGAGCAGGCAAATCACTGAAACATCATTTGAAACTGCCCGATATGACATTCTTTACGAAGAGGACCTTGTTCTGGATTTTTATTTTTCGGGCAGATGCGGTATATTAGGGAACGTTCAGTTCGGCCAATAACAATAAATAATAAGTCTGGCTAAAGAAATGGACAGTGTCTGTCACCCAGATGGACCGAGTGATGTACCGATCTAAAACAATAAAATGGCATCGCCAGAAAGAGGGGAAACATGTCCGCAAATTTACAATCACCCGATGGATTATCTAAAGAAGCGCATGCGGCAATTATGCGGGATTATATAAAGGAGGGAGAGGCGCGGGCCATGTCCCTTGGAAATCGCGGTAAACTGAAACTGACAAAAGAGGGCGCCCTTGATCCTTCGATTTTGGATAGCTATTGGAAGCATGGATTTTATGTCTTCGAAGGTTTGGTTGAAGAGCAAGAGCTCTCAAGTTTGCGGCGTGCGGTTGACCAGCTTCTGGAAACTGCCCCAACATCCCCGGATGCGAAGATCAACTCTAAAGGAGAGCCGGTTGATTATAGCGAGTATTTTCGGCCGCCTTTCAGGTGGGCGAAACCACTGAGCGATCCGCTCGGCGGGACCAGTCGGAACAAGGGGCGTCATCCTGTTGAGATGCAAAAGCTGCAAGCGGCAGAAGATGCCCCTGATTGGACCATTGAGTTTTTGGATGGCACTCTGCATTTGATGGATGAGGCATTGCACCTATACGGGCACCCTGGATTGCTTGCCATTGCTGAGGCGGTAAATGGGCCTGACTTTGCCCCTTACAATGAGGTTGCCTTTATCAAGGAAGCAGGGCTTGGTCCCGCCGTTGCGTGGCATCAGGACGGCACAACTCATTGGGATGCCCCTGACTGGGAAGAGGGGGCGCATGGATTTAATTTTATGACCCAGCTCTACCCTTCAACGGCTGGCAATTGTGTGTGGGTTCTGCCCGGCAGTCACAAACTGGGCAAGGTTGATATCAAGGCGCTGGTGGCGGCATCTGGATCGGATCGTTTGAATGAAGCCGTTCCGATGATTTGCGATGGCGGCGATGTGATGATTATGAATCGGCAACTGGTTCATGGCTCGTTTGCCAATAGCTCCAACGATCGGAGGGTCACTCTAAATGCAGGTTTTTTCCCGCTTAAAAGGGTACTGGATGTAACGACCGAGCGGCTTAATGGGGATGTGGATACTTACTCTGCCGATCGTATCAGGGATCGAAGCCGTATTATCCAATTGGCGATTGAAGCGAGAAAGACAGCATATCCTGACGAAAAACCGTATAATTACGCCCCGTTTGAGGGGGCAAGTGATCGCCCGTCATGGTCTGAGTCCACGCGGGCGAAATATCTGTTCAATTATAATCGTCAGGATATGTATATCTGATCAAATCAAGGACGGGCGTAATCCCCGTGATTGATTTGTTGGTGCTGCCGAACGGTTTCGGGTGAAGTCGTTTGGCACGCGGCTAGACCTAGGATAACAATACCCAGCATAAGATATTTCATAACTCTACTCCTATTGAGAAATCTTACGCTGATGTAGGGGGCTGTATTCTGGCTACAAGCGATGCTTTATTTAGCGGCCTTGTAAAGTGACCGTTTTGGGCGCGTCATCACATTTCGGATCATTGGTTCAAAAAATTCCAGATTTTCCGCTTCGAAATCTGGATTAAACGCATTTTGATCGTATTTTTCACAGAATTCAGCGCAGGCATCATAATACGGGTGATCTTTAAACTGATCCCGTTGATCCCGATCCAGGCCGATATGGTGGAAGAAGTAGTATCCTTGGAAAATGCCATGGTGCTTCACGATCCAGTAGTTTTCTTCGCTCAGGAAAGGTTGCAGGATCGTGGCTGCGAGATCGGCATGGTTATAGGATCCCAGCGTATCCCCGATATCGTGAAGGAGAGCCATCACAACATATTCCTCATCCTTGCCGTCCCGATGGGCGAGAGTTGCTGATTGCAAGGAATGTTGAAGGCGGTCCACGGGAAACCCACCGAAATCACCATCCAGCAATTTCAAATGATCGACAATTCGAGAGGGTAAGTCCTTGGAAAATTCGCGAAAGTGATTACCAATGATTTGCCAGTCTTCGGCCGTTCCCTCTGTCATAGCGGTAAATTTCGCGCGGGACTGATGATCGTTGGGTTCTATTGTTTTGCTCATTCTCTATCTCGTTCTTTATTATTGTTATGAAACAACTGTGCCGCATTTTTGCGTCAATTTCCAGTTTTTGACATTAATTCTGGGTGTTTTCCTCAATTCGCAATTGGGTAGTCTCTTTTGACACCATCTCTCTAATGTCGTTCCGGCCCGGTGGTATAATCACCTGTTTCTGGGTGTGCTGGACCAATAGTTGGAGAGATTGCATCTCAGCGCCTGACGTTGGTAATTCTTCTATCCAAAGGTTATCGATATACCGGTATCCAAGGCCATGGTGATGAATAAGGCTTAAGTCTTCTGCGATTAGGATGTGATCGAGGTGTGGATTGAAAAGAAGCGCGTTAATCTGGTCGCGCCTTGATGTTTTAGGGGACAGTCTGAAGCCATTTGCAATCGCCGCGTCGTCTGTAAAAAGCCCTGCCCGGATTTCTTGCTCTAACAGTGATTGGTAAAGTGAGCCTGCCAATACCGAGGGTTCTGTCCCACCTGCAATAACGGTTAGCTGGGTGGGACTGCTTTGGGGCGGCGACATAATTGCTGATACAAATGTGTCGACGACCTGTTTATAATTTTCCTGATCCACGGCACAAATTGGCCGCAGGTGAGGCATGGAATTCACCTCCACAACAATCCCGTCATTCTCCCAATAAGGTCTTGTGCAGTCGGGGGAGACCAGATCAATCCCTGCAAAATCCATGTCGAATAGGGCCGCGGTCTCTTCGGCAAGACGTAAATTAGCTGGGTGAATTTGATCCATAACATTAAGACAGTGCCCGCCACGTTTAATGTTGGGGGCATTATGAAGCTCAATGACCTCGCGTTTGGCTGGGATATAATCGTGGGTTAGTCCCCGCATCGCCAAGATAGATTTCTGAAAGTCAGATTCTACAAACGGGTTGTGGCTGTAACTTGCAACAATCCTTAACGGGTTTGTTTTATTTTCTATCTCCATCAGTTCGGTAATCGAATGAATGCCATCCCCAATAACGGTGGGGATACGGCGGCTGACGGCATGGGTGGCTTTACCATTTAGGATCATGATCCGGACGTCATGCCCCGGAATGTATCTTTCGGCGAGAACCGTTCGATTGATTGTTTGCGCCCGGCGAAAAGCTGTAATCGCTTCTTTCAGGTTTTTAATATTAAGGGAAATACCCTTTCCTTGCATTCCATCCAATGGTTTGAGGACCATAGGAAAGCCCGGATTGGTTGCAGCGGTTTGCAGGTCACGTTCATTTCGGATGATCCGTGTCCCCGGATTTGGAAACCCGAACTTTTTCAGCATGGTTTGGGTTTGAAATTTATCGTGGGTAAATTTGTCTGACAGAATACCGACCCTGTTTGGTAGGCTTCTCCACATTAATTGCCGGCCTTTTCCGTGACCGAGTATAAAGGCCGGACCGTTTGTATTTAAGGTCATGTACGGAATTTTTAGGCGATCCGCTGAGTCCAACAACAGGTCGTTTAGATCGTTTAAACAAGAGCTTGTGTATATTGTATCGCATGCGGAATGAATATTTTTACCAAGTTCCTTCGGAGCAATGTCTTTATTTAACTGTCGGTGAAGCAGATTGAGAAGTTGATAGACAAGGTCCCGGCTTCGGCTTTCGATTTCAAAGGCAACCGTATTTTGTCTGTCTGTTTCTGTGTTCCAGCGGAGGGCTTTTATCAAAGAAGCGGGGCAAGCTTCTTTGATGTGGCGCATTAACTCCATAAAAGCTTCAATCGGGGATGAAACTTCTTGTGGCTGATTAAGCTCAGTCGTGAGGCATTCCTGCAAATGAGTTAAGTACAGCTGATCGTCATCAAGATTCTTGGGCGGGGACAAGGTGACCAAGCCACGGATGAAATCATAATCGGAGAGATGGTTCGGCCCGTAGAGGATGTTCAGAATAGAGATTTTAAGCACGGCCCACCCAACGAATATATAAGTTTTATCTGATTATGCCGGAAAGTAACTGGGGTGGCCAGTGGATTTACCCTTGGAGCGGGTATGCGCCCCAAGGGAATGTGTTATTTTCCAGTCCAGACAGGTTTGCGTTTCTCAGTGAACGCTTTTCTGGCTTCTTTGCTATCGTCAGTGGCAAAGGCTGCGGCCATGGCGTCCAACGCCGTTGGTGGCACCTGTTTGAAATTCATATCCTCCGTCCGATACATCAATTCTCGCGCTGAACGTAGGGCAAGTGGAGACATTTCACAGAGACGATCCGCCAATTTATATGTCTCGTTCAGCAACTCATCTTGAGGATAGATATCTGTCACAAGGCCTAATCTTTCTGCTTCTTTGGCGGGCATGGGATCGCCCGTCAGAATCAATTTTGCCGCTTTCATCCGGCCCATCAATTTTTGCAAGTGCCATACATGCATCCCGGGAGGGGACGCGAGGTTGGGCACACCCGGATAGCCAAAATCAGAATCATCAGATGCCAAAATCATGTCACAGGCAAACGCAAGTGTGCAGGCGCCTTCACGTGCGAACCCATGAACAACTGCAATAATTGGTTTTTGTAGGGCCCTGACCCGTTCCACGGTTTTAACGTAGAAAAGGCTCAGAAATTCTTTCATTTCGGTGGCACCGAATTTCTCCAGAAATTTGATGTCTACACCGCCAGAAAGGCCGCGGCCTTCGCCCCGTAGGATAATAACCTTAACATTTGGGTCATTATCGGCCAGTTCCAATGCTGCCAGATAGTCGTATGTCAGGTCATAGTCAATCAGGTTCAGTGGAGGGCGATTGAGGATGATTTCAGCGCGGCTTCCAGTGACCATATAATCCAGTGTTTCGAAGGTGCTCATGCAGGTGTTTTCCTTGTTATTTTTATATCCACAGTCATACCTTTGAGTGAGGTGCACGTCAAAAATATGGGCTCAGAATAGCTCATTTGATGTTTTCTTGGTGTTATGTCCTGATTTTTTTATACCCCTAATACTTTCATTTTAATCGGAAAATACGACTAACACGCAATTTTTGACCAAAGACTTACGGCTTTTAAGGGGCTGTTAATCAAATCGTTTAAAAATAAACCCTAATTGATAAGGGCTTGATATGCCTTCTGCGCGTGTAATGGCCGAGTGTGTGCGCCGCGCAGAGGCGAATAAGGGAAGACAAGTATAATGTCAAAGAAAGCGAAAAAGATCGCCGTGGGTAAATCTGGGAAGTTTGACCCTAAAAGCTGGTTTTTTAATTTGCAGACCAAAACGAAAGTTTTCATCGGAATTTGTACACCCCTTGCATTGATGCTGATTGTTGGGGGCGTTGCCGCGCTTAATATTAATGGGCTGGTATCTACAAATCAAGGCGTAGATACATCTCGAACCCTCACTGCCAAAGCTGCGGCGCTGGAAACATCTGCGCTGAATATGGAAACGGGGATGCGCGGATATTTGCTGGCCGGTCAGGAGAGCTTTCTTGAACCATATAAAAATGGCGAAACCCGAACCTATGCCCAAATCGAAGAATTAAAGCAGTCTGAGGCGGGTAATGCAGATCAGATCGCGTTGCTGGATGAAAGTGAGCGCATCCTGCGTGAGTGGCAGCAAAATGTCACGGAGCCATCCATTGAACTGCGCCGTCAGATTGGTGATGCCCCGACGATGAACGACATGGCCCGTCTTGTCGGGCAGGCCAAGGGGAAGGTCTTTTTCGAGAAATTCCGCTCCCAACTTGATGAATTGATCGCTATTGAGCGTGAACGTCTTGAGGCACGGAAAGCCGAATTTGTTGAAGCTAAAGATGCTGTTAGCAACCAGTTCACAGTTGTGCAGGAAACATCTGCAGCCGTTGAGAAGACGCAGGAAATCCTGAGTGCGGTAAAAAGCATCAAGAACCTGATCACCGAGATGAATGCAGCCCTTCGGGGATATCTGATTGCGGGTGATGAAAACCTTCTCGATGAATATCAAACTGCGGAAGACATGGTGTTTGCCGAAGTTGAGGTTTTGGGCCTCACTGTCGAAGATCAGCCTGCACATGTTGAGAATGTCACGGCGGCGGATGAGTTTTTATATTCTTATGTCGAAAAAGCCATTAAGCCGCTTGTCGAAATTCGCCAGGGGATGAATGAAGGTACGCGTACTGCGATTGAGTTGCGGTCTTTCTTGAGAAACAACGCTGGCGCGCCAGAATTGGAAGGTTTTGAGACATCTCTTGGAGCAATTGCACAGGCCGAGAATGAGCGGATTTATTACCGTAAATCGGATGCACTGGCCGCGGTTCAGACGGTGGATGCAGGTATTGCAACCATGAGCCAGAACGAGGTTCAGTTGCGTCAGAGTTATAACATTATTGAATCAGCAATGAGCATTCAGTCCGCAGCTGTGGATATGGAAACCGGAATGCGCGGCTACTTGCTCTCCGGTCAGGAGAGTTTCCTTGAGCCATATAACAAAGGTAAAGCGGCTTTTGCTGATGCGGTGACCCTGCTTGAGCAGCAAATCGCAGAGGATGCCGAGCAGGTAGGTCGTTTGAATGCGGCTGCAGAAACAATTGCAAGCTGGCAAAAAGAGGTTGTTGAAGGGGCCATTGACCTTCGCCGGAGTATTGGTGATGCGAAAACCATGGATGACATGGCGGATCTGGTTGCCGAAGCCCGTGGTCAGAAATATTTCTCTGAATTCCGGGACGTCCTGTCTCGCTACATGGCTGCAAAAGAGAAGGTTGTGGAGACAAATCTCGCAGG
>JAEPMY010000137.1 GCA_017643685.1 Sneathiella sp. | reverse complement strand
CTTTGTCACTGATTAAAAAAGATCGCCCTGATGCCGTCATAGGATTTGGTGGATATCCGTCTATGCCACCTGCTTTTGCAGCAGGCCTTAAAGGAGTGCCGGTAATTCTGCACGAACAAAACGCGGTGCTTGGCCGTGTGAACCGTTTGTTAGCCTCAAAAGCGACAAATATAGCAACGTCTTATCCGGTGACTTACACCTCGGATGCTGCTGTTCGAAGCAAAATGATTTTCACAGGCAATCCGGTGCGTGACGAAGTGGCGGAAAAAGCAGGTGTTCCCTATACGCCTCCCATTGATGGTGCGCCAATTAAGGTTGTTGTTTTAGGTGGCAGCCAAGGGGCAACGGTTTTGTCTGATACAGTCCCTGAGGCGATCACGGCCTTGCCAGAGGGTTTGCAATCCCGGCTTCATGTGACGCAGCAATGTCGCCCTGAGGATCTGGAGCGTGTGAAAGCTACTTATGACGGGGGGCATGCAACAGTTGATCTTGCCGCATTTTTTGAGAATGTCCCTGATCTACTTGCCGATGCACATCTTGTGATCGCGCGTTCCGGTGCCTCTACTATGGCGGAAATTGCTGTTATTGGTCGCCCTGCCATTTATGTGCCTTATAAATTTGCGATGGATAATCATCAGTTTAGAAATGCCGCCGCAAGTGTTGAAGCAGGTGGTGCCAAACTGATTTCTCAGGATGAATTTGATCCTGAAACTTTAGCACCTTTACTTGAAACCCTGTTGTCTGATGGCGATGCGCTAAAGGCAATGGCGGGTGCTGCCAAGTCACTCGCGGAGCCATACGCTGCGCAAAAACTGGCGCAGCTTGTGACAACAGGAACAGTAGAAGATTTGAAACAAGAAGTTACCGGAAAGGTTATGTCATGAGAGCCCTGCCGTTAGATATCGGTCTCGTGCATTTTGTTGGAATTGGGGGTATCGGCATGAGCGGTATCGCCGAGGTTATGCACACTTTGGGATATCAGGTGCAAGGATCTGACCTTAGCCGCAACGCGAATGTAGAGCGGTTGGAAAAGCTCGGCATTAAGGTGTTTACCGGACATGATGCGGGGAATTTGGGCGAAACACGAGTTGTTGTGATCTCTTCTGCTGTAAAAGCAGATAACCCAGAAGTCAAAGAAGCGCGGGCTAACTTGATCCCTGTGGTGCGCCGAGCGGAAATGTTGGCAGAATTGATGCGTCTTCGCTGGGCCATTGCGGTTGGCGGAACGCATGGCAAAACCACAACGACTTCCTTGCTCGCGGGCCTTCTGGATGCCGCGGGGATGGAGCCTACGGTTATTAACGGCGGTATCATTAACGCCTATGGCACTAATGCCCGATTGGGTAATGGTGATTGGATGGTGGTTGAAGCGGACGAGTCCGATGGTAGTTTCACAAAGCTGCCCGCGACGATTGCTGTGGTTACGAATATTGACCCAGAACATCTGGATTTTTACGGTAGTTTTGACGGTGTTCGGGATGCCTTCCATACTTTTGTGGAAAATATTCCATTCTATGGCTTCGCGGCTCTTTGTATTGATCACCCCGAAGTGCAGGCCTTAATTGGCCGCGTGTCCGATCGCCGGTTAATCACTTACGGCATGTCTCCACAGGCAGATTATCGTGCTGTAGATGTGCGCTTTGAGGCAGGCGGGGCCCGTTTTAATGTGATGGTTAGCGATCGTGTCGGCGGTGAAAGCCGTATGATGAAGGGTTTTGAGCTTCCCATGCCGGGCGCCCACAACGTATTGAACGCGATGGCGTCTGTTGCCGTCGGTGCCGAAATGGGTTTTGAGGAAGTCGACCTGAAGAAAGGCCTGCGTGAATTTGGCGGTGTTAAGCGGCGCTTCACAAAAACGGGAACTGTTGGTGGCGTCACCGTTATTGATGATTATGGTCATCATCCTGTTGAAATTTCTTCCGTATTGGCAGCCGCGCGTCAAGCCTATGAAGGTAAGGTGATCGCTGTTGTTCAGCCGCACCGTTATTCCCGCCTTCAGGATTTGTTCGAAGACTTCTGCACCTGTTTCAATGATGCCGACACAGTTATCGTCGCTGATATATTTGCCGCCGGTGAAGAACCAATCGAGGGGGTTGATCAGGAGCATTATGTGGAAGGGCTACGCACTCGTGGCCACAAACATGTTTTGCCATTGAAGGGACCAGAATATCTTGCCGAGACCGTGTCGGAGGTTGCCGAAGAGGGGGACGTGGTAGTTTGCCTTGGTGCTGGATCTATCAGCCTTTGGGCAAACAAACTGCCATCCGAACTCGCAGCCCGGGAAGATACCAAAGGGGAAGAGGCTTGATGACAGTTACAAGCGCCAACATCATTGATCGGTTGCCAAGGGTGCGGGGACGAGTGCGTGAAAATACCGCTCTTTCCAAGGTAACCTGGTTTCAGGTTGGCGGCCCTGCAGATGTGATGTTCAAACCCGATGATCAGGATGATCTGGCGACCTTCTTGAAAGGAACGCCAACAGATATTCCTGTGCTTGCGCTTGGTGTTGGCTCCAACCTTCTGGTACGGGATGGCGGTTTTAGGGGCGTTGTTATCCGCCTTGGCCGTGCTTTTACAAAAATGGAAGTACTGGATGGAAATTGCATTCGGGTAGGCGCCGGCGCGCTTGATGGTAATGTCGCCAAGTTTGCTGCTGAAAATAATTTAACCGGTGTTGAGTTTCTAAGTGGCGTTCCCGGCAGCGTTGGCGGGGCACTTCGAATGAATGCAGGTGCATATGGCACAGAGATGAAAGATGTATTGATCTCTGCCACAGCATTGGACCGCGCAGGAAATGTCCATGAACTTTCTCTTGGTGATATGGGGTTTTCTTACCGTCATAATGCAATTCCAAAGGATTGGATTTTTACCGAAGCGGTGCTGCAACTTGAGGTCGGAAACGCCGAGGATATTGCTGCGAAAATGGCGGAAATTGCCAAGAGCAGAGAGGATAGCCAGCCTATCCGAAGCCGCACCGGTGGCTCCACTTTTGCCAATCCGGACGGGGCGAAAGCATGGGAATTGATCGATAGTGTTGGCGGCCGGGGATTTAGTGTTGGAAATGCACAAGTCTCTGATAAGCATTGTAATTTTTTGATTAATAACGGCGGGGCATCCGCAGCAGAGTTAGAAGCTGTGGGCGAAGAAGTCCGCCGCCGCGTCTTTAAGGAGCATGATACGCTGCTTCGTTGGGAAATTGTGCGGGTTGGCGAAAAAGAAGAAAAGAACGGGGAAGCAGAATGACACATGTGGCGGTATTGATGGGCGGCTGGTCGGCGGAGCGAGATGTTTCTCTCGCGAGCGGAGAAGCCTGCGCTGCCGCCCTTGAGCGATGCGGCTACAAAGTGAGCCGTGTTGATGTGTCCCGCGATGTAGCAAGTGTACTCCAGAATCTGCATCCTGATGTTTGTTTTAATGCCTTGCATGGCCGGTTTGGAGAGGACGGTACAATGCAAGGCCTGCTGGAGATTTTGGGTATTCCCTATACCCATTCCGGCGTGATGGCGTCTGCGGTTGCGATGGATAAACCGGTAGCAAAGAAATTATTCGCAGATGTGGGCCTGAAAGTCGCGAACGGGCGCATTATGACCCGTCAACAGATTTTGGCAGGTGAAGAATACCCTGCGCCGCTGGTGATTAAACCGTTGAACGAAGGGTCCAGTGTTGGTGTGACCATTTTGCTGGAAAATGAAAATCGCGCGCTTAAGGACATCCCATGGTCATTTGGCAATGAAGTGCTGGTTGAAACCTATATTCCCGGCCGTGAAATTCAGGTCGCGGTCATGGGAGATCAGGCTTTAGGTGCCGTCGAAATTCGCCCGCTTGGTCGTTTTTACGATTATGAAGCGAAATATACCGAAGGGAAGGCTGAACATTTGATGCCTGCGCCCCTTGAGAAAGCGCAGTATGACGCCGTTTTAGAAATGGCGCTGAAAGCTCATGAGGTATTAGGTTGCCGAGGTGTCAGCCGAAGTGATTTCAGGCTCTTTGATACGCCCGAAGGGGATGGCGAGTTTTATATTCTTGAGACCAATACCCAGCCCGGAATGACAGAGCTGAGCCTTGTTCCAGAGATCGCCCAGCACGAGGGTATCTCTTTTGAGGATTTGGTCCGTTGGATAGTGGAGGATGCATCATGCGACAGATAAAAATCGATGAGAATGATCGTCCTATTATGGCGAAGAAATCGGCGCCAAAGAAACGAAAAGCGGCTCCGAAGCGCAAATATACAGCGAAAGCTAAGGGATCTTTTTTATCCAAAATCCGATTGCCAAAGATGCCTGATCTTAGTCGGTTGATAGCCTTTGCGCCGTCTCGAAAACCATCTGTCAAAGGACGGACAAAGACTAAAGTGAAACGCCGTGCGTCTCAAAGTTGGCGCCGATTTGCGCCGCTTGCTGGCGGGACTTTGGTGCTCGCAATTGCGGTCGGTTTTACAGGCTATGTGATGGTTCGGGATGCTTGGTTCTCCAAGGCTGGAAACTGGTTGGGGGATGTACGCCTTTCAATGATTGAAGGCTCCGGACTTGTGGTTCAGGAGGTGAGCGTTGTGGGGCGCCATCGGACGAATGGCCGTGCCATTCTGGCCGCCCTTGATGTTGAACAAGGCGATAGTCTCGTAGATTTTGATCCGGATGCCGCGCGGGAGCGGGTAGAAGCGTTGGGTTGGGTCGAACATGCCGCGGTGATGCGCCGTTACCCGGACGAAGTTTTCGTTCGTATCCAGGAACGTCGCCCTTTCGCGCGTTGGCAAGTGGAAGGTGAAACCTCCGTTATCGACCGCAAAGGCATGGTGGTTTCCGACCGTAATTTGCAGGAATTTTCTCATTTGCCGAAAGTCGTCGGTGATGGGGCAAATGAAAAGGCGGCAGAGCTTTTCGATATGCTGGCAAACCGGTCAGAACTCTTTACTCGTCTGCAATATGCGGTTCGTGTCCGTGATCGCCGTTGGGATTTGGAGTTTGGAAATGGGGTGAAAGTCCTCCTTCCGGAAGAAGGTGCGCGCGCTGCTTGGGCTCGTTTGAGCGAGCTGCAGCAGGAGCGTAAGATTTTAAGTAAAGGGGTTCTCGCCATTGATATGCGAGCTCCCGATCGTTTATTTGTCCGACTGCGGGAGGGGGATGCTGAATTCCTCCGAACTGCGGATAACAGTTAGATGTACCACTCTGACTGATGCAAAGGATGATGGGTTAAAATGGCCACAGGACGTAATGGAACAATCGCCGCACTGGATATCGGCACCACAAAAATCTGCTGCTTTGTTGCGGTAGAGGAAGCTGGTGGTTTGCGGATAAAAGGTGTCGGCCATCAGGTCGCGCGGGGAATGCGCGCAGGAACCATTACCAACATGGAAATGGCCGAAGACAGTATTCGCTCCGCCGTTGATGCGGCTGAACGCATGGCGGGGGAGACGATCCGCGAAGTGTTCGTGAGCATCACTGCCGGGCAACCGGCTTCGCAAACCGTAGAAGTGGAAATGTCCATTGCAGGGCAGGAAATTGGCGAAAAAGACCTGATCAGAACCTTGAAAGAGGCACAAACCAGTTATCGCCCAGAAAACCGGACCGTTATTCACGCATTGCCGGTGGGGTATAATGTCGATGGCAATAAGGGGATCCGGGATCCGCGCGGCATGTTCGGTGACCAGTTTGGCGTCAGCATGCATATGGTTTCTGTCCTAAACAATCATGTTCGTAACCTGACTAATTGCGTTGAACGATGTCATTTGGGTGTTGCGGGCCTTGTATCCTCGCCCTATGCGGCGGGGCTTGCTTCTTTGGTACAAGATGAAATGGATCTTGGGGTGACGCTCATCGATATGGGTGGTGGTTCGACCTCATTTGCTGTCTTTTATGATGGAGAGATGGTCTATAATGAGACAATTCCGGTTGGTGGTTCTCATGTGAGTAACGATATTGCCCGAGGTCTCTCTACAACTCTTGCAAATGCGGAGCGGATGAAGACTCTCTATGGTAGTGCGCTCTCTAGTTCTTCTGATGAAAAAGAGATCATTGATGTCCCCCTAATTGGGGAAGCAGAGCAGCATGTGGCGAACCATGTTCCGCGCTCTATGCTAGTGGGCATTATCAAGCCGCGGATCGAGGAAATCCTTGAAATTGTAAGAGATCGGTTGCTTGCGTCAGGCTTTGCAAAAGTTGCAGGGCGGCGCGCCGTTATCGTTGGCGGGGCTTCGCAACTGGCAGGCGTACAGGAGTTGGCCGCCCGTATCCTCGATAAGCAAGTTAGAGTTGGTAAACCTATACGCGTAAAATCTCTTCCTGATGCTACTGAAGGCCCAGCCTTTGCCGTGGCAGCTGGCCTATTATCCTTCGCTGTAAGAGAGAATTTTAATGAACAGCTGAGCGGTAAGGCGATGGAGAAAACCCCGAAAAACCGCCTGTTGCGAATCGGAAACTGGTTTCGGGATAATTTTTAGAGTCAAGAAAGTCTAAATTTTTTTGTCAATATGTAAGAAGTAGGGTTCCATTACACACAATATTTGGTATTAATAGGGTAGCCTGCGAATCGAAGGAGGGAAGTGCTGTGGGGATTAATTTATCAGTACCAGACCAAACAGAATTGAAGCCCAAAATCCTAGTGCTTGGGGTCGGTGGTGCCGGCGGTAATGCCGTCAACAACATGATCCGCTCCGAACTACAAGGGGTTGAATTTGTTGTCGCCAATACGGATGCGCAGGCGCTGAAGCAAAATTTGGCTGAGTCCCGAATTCAACTAGGGGCTGAACTGACCGAAGGATTGGGAGCAGGTTCCAAGCCGCATATCGGTGCAGAAGCAGCAGAAGAAGCCCTGGAAGAAGTTAAGTCACACCTCAAGGGTGTGCACATGTG
>JAEPMY010000113.1 GCA_017643685.1 Sneathiella sp. | reverse complement strand
GAAGAGAAAGGATCAAACAAAACACCATCAACAAACGCCGCTTGCAACATCAAATACAAGCGGCATAATATCTAAACAGGATGAGCCAAACACTCACATCATCATCCCCTCAATCTGTGACAAATGTTCTGACGACGGACATTCTTGGGCTTCTCGAACGCCATAAGGCGGAGGTTGCGTCGAGAGCGGCGGCGGCAACCGGCTTTGTTGCCGCCGAAACCGAACTGCTCGTGATCATTGAGGGCCTGACTCAAGCATGGCCGCTGCGCGGCGATGCGGCCGTTGAGGCCGCCAAGCAATTGGCCCGCGCGCTCAGGGTATCGTTCGGATAGCTATTGTCGGATTGGTTTGATTAGTTTTCTGGGGGCACGCAAATCGAAATCGAACGACTGTCTTGTCCCGCATAGCTGACTTAGATATCTAACTAATTGCGAAAAAAACCGGAGGTCCGCTTTTGGAAACTCCTTTTTTTGGTACAGCAAAAGGCAGCTATAGGCCGGTTATAGCCGACATTGTATTAACTACATTTTATCAGTAAGGGCACTGAGTAAGCGTGAATGGCAGTTTACTCCATTGTTTTGATGGGTATTTCTGTAGATTGTCGTTGTTTTCGTGCCTCTGCAACCAAAATCATCAACGGCTTAGCAATAACACGCTAAGCCGTTTTTGCGTTTTGAATACTGAGTACATGTTTGAACCTACGAAAAATCAAATTGGATGCGCTTTCAGAATTCCAGGCATGGCCCTGTAGAGGTATTAAATTGCTAAAATGAACATTCACTATTGATATTCAGTGGGCCTATTACTGAGACAAAAGCGGACAGTTCTGGAATGATTTATCTATCAGGTGGTGACCAGTCACTCTCTGCAGTCTTGCGCCTACTCAAACGCATAACAAAGCCCATTGCAATACCAATGCCAATGGCCACTGTTAAGTCGACGGTAACTGTTAGTGTAAGCGTAAGAAGCAAAAGAAGTATATCACTTATCCTACCGCGTGCATATTCGCGCCATTTATGTGGCTCTGTCATATTCCACGCTGTAACAATCAGAAGTGCAGCCAGTGCTGGCATGGCCAAATAGCTTGCGAGGGGAGCCGCGAGTAACATCACTAGTAAAATCACAGCAGCATGGATTATCCCGGCTACGGGTGTTTTTCCGCCTGACTTGATGTTTGTCGCTGTCCGCGCAATTGCGCCTGTTGCCGGAAGACCAGTAAATAGAGATGAGCCAATATTGGCTATGCCTTGAGCAGTCAACTCAGCGTTCGGTCTGTGCTTACCCTCGATCATCTTGTCAGCGACCATTGCCGATAGGAGTGACTCTACGCCTGCTAAAAAAGCAATGACGAAGGCAGACGGGAGAAGCTTAACAATTCTGGACGGTGAAAAATCTGGTAATTTTGGCCATTGAATTTGGCTTGGAAGCTCACCGAAACGAGAGCCGAGCGTATCTACAGGCAACGACATGAAAACCACGAGAGCTGAACCAATTCCAACAGCGACGATAAGGCCGGGAAAGCGCGGCGCGACTCTCCGCAGAAACACAATTAAAAAGAGGGTGATCAGCGCAATGGCAAATGTCGCCAAGCTGAACGTTTCTCGTGCTTCCCAAAGACTAGGTATTTTTTCGAGAAAGTCAGCAGGAACCTTTTCAATAGCCAGACCAAGAAAATCTTTCAATTGGCTGGCGGCAATAATGATACCGATCCCAATGGTGAAACCGTTCACCACGGCCTCTGGAACGAATGTGATCAGATTTCCCGCGCGAAAAGAGCCGCCAATTATCAGAATAATACCTGCTATAAAGGTTGCCAGAACAAGGCCGTCATAGCCATGTTCAGCGATGACCCCGAACACCACGACAATAAACGCGCCGGTCGGGCCACCTATCTGGACGCGGCTACCGCCAAACAGTGAAATCAGAAAACCGCCGACAATTGCGGTTACAATTCCTTTGGATGGATCCGCACCTGATGCAATTGCGATGGCAAGACTAAGCGGAAGCGCGACCATGGCGACAGTAAACCCTGCGATCAAGTCACTTGCAAAAAGCGGCCAGCTATAAGTTTGAATTGTTGTAAGGATTTTTGGTTGGCGCATTTTTTTGGGGGGGGCTTCGAATAATTTGAACGCAAGGACCGCTCCTTTGAGAATTAAACAAGAGCTGTCAAATGTCAATAATGGTGGTGGACTATTGGACTACTGAATAGCCCCTAGATTTGTAGACACCTTTTTGGCTAATTATAAGGTAAAGAGATGTCCGGCGACTTTCGAAGAATATGATGGAAACTTCTTAGCCACTACAAACACTGCTTTTAGGGTAAAAAGAACAACCCTAGGACGAAGAAATGAGTAGCTACGACAAACTTAGTGAGTTTCTTAGTAAGCAAGTTATCCCATCTCAACGAATGACCTTTCGTGAAGTGGAAAAGATATTCGGCTTTTCATTGCCCAACAGTGCGTACAAGTATCAGGCTTGGTGGGCGAACAACCCAATTCCCAACAGGCACTCATATGCATGGCTTTCAGTTGGGTGGGAGATCGGGGAACTTGATCTGATCGTATAGGAGTTGCGGACTCCATAATGTTATGTTCCGAGGTTTTAGTTCTTGGGTGATGATGGTGAGGGGATGATATTCAAGTTGATACAGCCTTTTGGGGGGGCTTTCGTCGTTGTGGAAGCATCCAAGACGTGCGGACGGTGGCCTTAATGAAAGTTTCGGCCTTTTGGCAGCACCGAGGTATCACGAGGGTGTTTCCAAAGATTATGTGTGTTCTCTCTTTGTGGGCGTGGGGCCTTGTCGGCTTGAGAAATGTCGAGAGCTGCTTCTAAGCGGGGGGTGATATCTTCCATATATTTTGCAATAATATGAATGACCCCATCTTCTTTCTGTAATTCACCTTTTATCAAAATCGCTCGGCTGGCGAGGATAACACGCCGATACGTTTCGAATACTTTCGGCCATACAATTGCGTTCATAGTTCCAGTCTCATCCTCTAAGGTTAGGAAAATAACACCGGCCGCGGAGCCTGGCCGCTGCCGCACAAGCACAAGTCCAGCGGTTTGAACGGTTCTACCGGTAGGGATGTCCGTTATTTGTTGAGCTGTGATGGTTGGCTTTTTTTCTAGTTCTGTCCTTAGAAATGAAATTGGATGCGCTTTTAAGGACAAACGCAGACTGCTGTAATCTTCAACAACGTGTTGGCCCAAAGGCATGGTCGGTAATTTTGTCTCTAATTCTCTTTGCACTGCGACTCTCTCTTTTGTGAGAGTGGAGAAAAGGGGGAGATCTTCAATTGCACCGCGGTGCCCGTCTACCCCCATTAGCCCGCGTACCGCCCAAAGGGCATTGCGTCGATCTAGGCCAACAGACCGAAATGCATCTGCATTCGCGAGAGATTCCAATGATTTGATATCAATACCCGAGCGGAAATATAAATCCCGCACGCTATCATATCCATCTTGTCGCAGGTCCGTCAGTTTAGTCGCCATGCTGAGTTGGAGACCTTTAACTTGTCGCAGTCCCAGGCGAATGGCATAGGTTTGTTTTTTATCTTTATGCGGCTCTAGTTTATAATCCCAGTCACTTAGATTGATATCAACAGGCAAGACGGTGCCGTTATGATCCCGAAAATCCCTAATAAGGGAAGCGGCAGAATAGAAACCCATAGGTTGGGAGTTGAGGAGAGCCACGGTAAAGACATCCGGATAGTGGCATTTTAACCAGGATGAGGCATAGGCAAGGAGGGCAAAGCTGGCGGAATGGCTTTCCGGAAAACCGTAATCGCTAAAGCCTTCGATTTGCTTGAAACACCGTGCGGCAAACTCAGGCGTGTAACCGTTTGCCAACATCCCATTAATGAATTTTTTTTGGAAATTACCGATCTGGCCACTGTGGCGGAAGGTCGCCATAGCCCGGCGTAAGCCATCTGCTTCTGTCGGGGTGAAGCCCGCGGCGACAATTGCGATTTGCATAGCCTGCTCTTGAAAAAGAGGAACACCTTTTGTTTTTTCCAACACCTTTCGCAGTTTCTCTGAAGGATATGTCACATCCTCCAGATTTTGCCTTCGTCTTAAATAAGGGTGGACCATATCCCCTTGAATAGGACCGGGGCGGACAATCGCAATTTCAATCACTAGATCATAGAAATTTTTTGGCTTTAGGCGGGGTAGCATGGACATCTGAGCCCGACTTTCGATTTGGAATACCCCGACGGTATCGGCCTTTTGGATCATGGCATACGTGGCGGGATCATCGCGCGGAATGGTTGCCAGCGACATCGGACGGTTATAATGGTCTTGCAGCAGATCGAAGGCTTTGCGGAGGCAGGTCAACATACCAAGCGCTAATACGTCAATTTTTAACATACCAAGAGCATCAAGATCATCTTTATCCCACTCGACAATCGTTCGATCCTCCATCGCGGCATTGGCGATAGGGACGAGATCCGTGAGGGGGGCACGGGTAATGACAAAGCCGCCGACATGCTGTGAGAGGTGCCGGGGAAACCCAATAAGCTGCTCACTCAGTCGCAAAGCTTGCCGCACAGTGGGGTCTGAGAAGGAGAGACCTGCTTCTTTTGCCTGTTCTGGTTTTAGGCCAGACGAGCCCCGTCCCCAAACGGTGCTGGCAAGGGAGCCGATAATATCATCGGAAAGACCGAGAGACTTCCCAACTTCACGGATGGCACTTTTGGTTCGATAGGTGACAACTGTTGCGGCAAGCCCTGCCCGGTGGCGGCCATATTTTGTGTAGATATATTGAATGATCTCTTCGCGCCGTTCATGTTCGAAATCTACATCAATGTCTGGTGGTTCGTTCCGCTCCGCTGAGACAAACCGTTCAAATAGGAGGTCGATTTCAGTTGGATTAACTGCGGTAATCCCAAGACAGTAGCAAACAGCAGAGTTGGCTGCTGAGCCGCGCCCCTGGCAAAGGATGGGGGGCTCCAGTGAGCGGGCATATAGGATAATGTCATGAACGGTGAGGAAATAGGGAGCATAGTCAAGAGAACTGATCAGGCTGAGCTCATGCTCAAGAATAGCCTGAACCTTATCAGGAATGCCTTCTGGATACCGGTTTTTGGCACCAAGCCATGTCAGACGCTCTAGCTCAGCTTGTGGTGTCGGGCTGTCGCCACTTGGCTCATCCGGATATTGATAGGCAAGTTCGTCAAGGGAGAACGAACATTTATCCGCAATCTCCTGACTTCGCCGAATGGCGTCTGGAAAGCCAGGAAACAGGCGTACCATCTCTTGAGGAGGTTTCAGGTGGCGTTCTGCGTTGGAGAGGAGGCAAAAACCAGCCTCAGATATGGTCACATGTCTGCGGATGCAGGTTAGCACATCCTGCAATGGGCGACGGTTTGGGATGTGGTAAAGAACATCGTTTGTAATGACTGTAGGGATATTTAGCTGGTTTGCTGTCGCGCTGAGTTGATTAAGGCGCTTGAGATCCTGTCCGCCATATGAAAGGGAAAGCGAGAGATAACATTCCTTTGGAAAGGCATGTGCTATTCGTAAGAGGGTGCCCTTAAAATTCTGAGTGAATTCGGTAGGGGGCATGACGACGAAAATCTGCCCACGCCCATAGGCAATAAGATCCTCTATTGTGAGATGACATTCCCCCTTTGTTGCACGGCCATTGCCAAGCGTTAGCAATTGTGTCAAACGGCTGTAGGCGGCTTTGTCGGTTGGAAAACAGAGGCATTCAAACCCATCCATCAAAACGAGCCGAACACCAACAATCAAGCGAATACCCCATTGTTTTGCTGCTTTATGAGCGCGGACTATCCCGGCGAGTGTGTTTCTGTCCGTAACTGCGATGGCCGTATAACCAAGGGTTGCCGCCTGTTCAACAAGCTCGTGCGGATGGGATGCCCCACGAAGAAAGCTAAAATTGGTTGTGACGGCAAGCTCGCAGTATCTACTCATGCGAAAAACCCATGAATGAACCAGCGAGGCTGGTCTTTTGGTCGTTCATAAAGACCGTCGCGATAGAGCCAAAAGCGGTGTCCGTCTTGATCTTCTACATAGTAATAATCACGGGTTTGTTGTGATCCCTCAAGGTCGTGCCTCCACCATTCAGGGGCGAGCCGTTCAGGGCCATTGGCAGCAATAATATGGTGTTGCTTGTTCCGCCACTCAAATCGGATTGGAGGGCCGTCTGGCACTTCTGCCAGCACTGTGATGGGAGTTGGCATCGCCAGAAGAAGGAGTGGGCGTGAGGCGTTGTTTGATGCTTCCTTGCCTGAAGAGGCTGTTGGTGTTGTCATTGTGACATATTTAAATGCCCGCTCCGGAATATGACTTTGCGCCGGTTGCCAGTGGTTAATTTGCTCAACACCGAGGCGGTTGCTTAAGCGATCCAGTAGCTTATTGAAATTTTCTTCAAGATTTTCTGTAGAAGTGGTCCATGCGGATTGTTCATCCTGTCGTGTTTCGATTTCGAAAGCGGAAAGGGTCATTAAATCATAGCCAAAGCCGGCATCTATTTCTGCCCCCAAAGAAGACAGCTTTTCCTGGAAGAGAAGCAACATATGAGAGGCTTCGTGGCATATGCGACTGGTGCCAACCGAGATCTGTTCCATGTGCCCATCGACACGAAAGAGCCGAAGATGAAATCGCCGGGCTCCTTTTTTTTTCGCTGTGAGTAAGCCCGCCATCTTTTGCGTCAGATCGCCAAGGGCAACAGAGATTAGCTCAAGATTTCGAACGGGCTCAATAAAAGCATGTCGTAATTCATAGTCGGGTGGTTGCTGCAGAGGGTTTAACACTTCTGCAGCTTTGCCTGTAGCTTGTTGCAGACGAGTTACGAGATTAGTTCCAAAACGAGCTGTGAGCGGGGCTTGAGGTATCCTCAATACCTCCTTGATCTGATGTAGACCAAGTTGATTGAGACGTTGAGTTATACCAGTTTCCAACCTGAGAGCCGAGACGGGTAAAGCGGCTAGAAAGTCCTCCTGCTCTTGCTCTGCAATGATTGTGTGGTCAGATTGGGCATAATGTGCGGCTGCCCATGCGGCGCCGATTGTATCTGCGAGCCCAAACCGAGCCGTTAAAGTGAAGCTTTTCATATGATTTGCAATGCTGGCCATCATGGCTTCTTCACCACCAAATAAATGAGCGCAGCCTGTAATGTCGATAAGAATATCATCCGGGCCCCGTGTAGTGACTAGTGGGCTGAAACGCAGGCACCAAAGCGCCAGTTGCTTAAGTCGAGAGTTGTCCCGAGTTGGGGTTGCTTTTTCAGTGACCAAATCACGGGAAAGTGCTCGTGCATCTGTGAGCGACATTCCTTTGGTAATGCCGGAAAGGATGGCCACCTGGTTGACCGCGGTGATTATAATCCCTTTTGCTCCGCTTTGGGTGAGGGCAAATGGACGGTATGCAAATATATCAGTTGCCCGTTCGGTACAGTCGTTCTGTTGTGAGTGTGTTTGTTGGATAGTTTCTTGGTTGCGGTCGCGCAGGCGACTTTCGATCGGCCAGTAGGGAAGCCAAATGGAAAGAAAACGTCTCATAATCCCATTCCAATATCCAGTTACCAGTTTTGCCGCCCTTAGAACGGGTGAGAGCAACTTGCCAGCGTGGGTTGCCCGGCACTGGTGTCCTAGCGTTGATATATTTTACAGGCTGGCTTGTCTGGGAGGCAATTTCCCAGCGCGTTACAGCGGTTGTTGTTGTGACTCGTCCCAATTCGGCTTTAGCGCTATAGGGTCTAAGGAGCAGCAGGCGGTTTCCAGTTCGTTTAGCGCGGAGTGATAAGCGGCGACTTGCCGTGAAATCATAAATCTTCTCCGTGCCTGCATTGACCCCAATAATCAGGGAGTTGCAGTCTGTTGAGAGCCCTTCTTCGAGTGTCCATAGCATGTCTTCCTCCCGTCGCGAACCGACTGTCAAAAGCCGCAGAGTAGGGGACGTGTAGAAAGAGAGGCCAGGAGGGTAAGGTAGAGTTGGAAACTCCGTCCGATCTAGTTTATGGCACCAAAGTATAGAGGGGGGCTGCATTGTTTTTTGCTGAATAAGGCGCTGTAATATACAGAGCGTAAAACCAAGAGCTGCGGGAAAGTCATTATATGATGCGGGAAAAAATTCATGAATTGCCCCTGCTGTAATTTCTCCATTTGGAAGAGCTGTGTCCAATGACGAAATTCCAAAAAAGCCTGTGGGAGTAGATGCTCCTTTCTTCTGGAGATCATCAAAGGTTGTATGCACATGTTGACCCCGCATCTGTTGGATGCGAGATTTATAAATCTGCCGTTTAAGTTTTTTGAGCTCTCTACGCCTTGCTCCCGCCATTGCCCAGAATCCTCTCCGTACCGTTTAGGGGAGTGTTTTAGCATATAGAACAAAAAGAGAACATTCAAGGTTATCAAGAAGAGGTGGAGGTGCCAGAGAGATAAGGTGCACTATTTTCTCTTCTTTTAGGTGTCAGTGCGGATTAAAGAGACCAGCCTAAAATATCAGCCAATTGCTGAGCTAGACTGTTTGCTTACTTTTAGATCATGTATTTAAACAGCCCAGACAACGTCATTGACACCGATAAACTTCTTCATACGTTCCAATTCTGATGTCAGTTTTTGGTAACGGCTGGCCGGCCATTGACACCCTTTTTCAGGCCAAAAGTTGATCACGTTTAGCAAAGAGTTTTTGCGATCTGCCTTGACTTCTATGCGGCCGACAAACCGGTGGCCTTCCAGGATTGGGTAGACATAATAGCCCCAAATGCGTTTAGCCGCTGGTACGAACATTTCTACCCTATACTCAAAACCAAACAAACGAGATAAGCGATCCCGGTCGCGAATAACTGGATCAAAAGGATTGAGAATACGAAGCCGGTTAGTGGCAGGTTTCAAACTAGCTATTCTTTCTTCTATGTCCGCAAGTGCAAACGCATTAATTCTGCTTCTTTGCGCTGTTTCGATTTCAACAGTTTGAAGGGTTGAAGCTGAACGAGCGACCCAGTCGCGCACTTCTGCGGCGCTCAACGCATCCCAATACCTTTGAACTTCACCAATAGTCCCAAAACCCATTCGATCCAGGGCAGCGCGACATAACCAGTCAATCTGCTCTTCATCACTCATTTTGGTCCGGTACAAGTCCTCAGGAAAGACACGTTCCGCTAGATCATAGAATTTGGTAAAATTCACTCTGTGAGAAGTCGCAAGTTCACCGCTGTACCACATGTAATCCAACGCAAGTTTATGCGGCGGACGTGACCACATCTTCTTCTCTCCGACAACTTTCGTATCAAAAGCGTGGGTCGATAATGGTCCTTCGTCGCGAATGCGCTCGAATACGGCTTTTCGGATAGATTGATCAGGTGGGTTTTTAAACCATCCAGGGCGATCCATTTGCTCCTTTTTACGTTGAAACTGGCGGCGCCACATCGGAAGATAATCCATCGGAATAACGGATGCGTCATGGGTGAAATGCTCGAAAATAGACCGGTCTTGTCCAAGCAATTGATCAAGCATGGGTTCACGGTAGTGTTGATTGCGACTCCAAAGAATATGATGATGCGCTCGCGAAACAACTTGTATTGTATCAAGCTGTACAAACCCGAGTTTCTTTATTATCCCCAGTACGTCTAGCGGACCGGTTGGAGCCTCCCCTAACCCTTGCGATGAAAGCCAAAGCTGGCGGGCTTCCTTATTTGAAATGGATATCGGTTTCACAAAATTCTCAGTCTATGCAGGAGATCGGGCATTCTTGATAGAACATTCGTAGTCAGTCTGCAATCTAAGCAGTAATCAGACAAATACCCAATTGGGTAGTAAAAACCCCCTGCCGTTGCCTAAGCATGAAACGCGATCATACCTAGGAAATAATGAGCGGCAGGTTTGCCCATTATTTTTGCCGATATTTATATAAACTGTTGCAGATTGAGGGGCTTCGCTACCAACAAAACACTATATTCCTCTGTGCTTAACTCAGGTTAAACCCAGTAGAAGGTTTGGGTAAGCGTTCTTTCCAAATAAATGTGTTTTTCTTCTTTCCCCCTGCACCAATAGCAACTTTGCTGGTCATTTATCTGATGATTTCAAATACACGAACCTTATGATTTTTGTCTTCCTGACTTATTGGAGTAACTTCTTCTTGATGTAACCTGTTTTTGAGATTAGACAATCGGGGATGGTTAAAGGTGGGGGATATAGCCGGTTATCGGTTTTGATGTTGATCGTGTTCTTGATGAACGCGCTGCTTCCCTCTATTTCATTGGCTGCCTTTGGCCCTGACAAGCTTGGCTTGATTGAGGGAGTATCAGCAGAGCAGAGCCCTTTCTCTAATGAAACAGTCGTCATCTGTACCCCAGAAGGTCTGAAAACCGTTCGGTGGAGCGATCTGGAAAACAGTTATATTGAAGAAAATGACGCCGATAATTTGAAACTTCGCGTTTCAGGCTGTTTTTTGTGTTCACTTCCGACTTTTGGAACAACGGTGACAATTGTCCTTCTGATCGGCTTACTGGACTTCGCTTCAGAGAAAGCCGAGAAAGAACCCTTTCCAACTGTTCAGTTCGCAGCACCTTTTCATTTAATCGATCCACGGACCTTCGTACGGGGTCCCCCTACATCTGCATAAGTTAAACAAAAAAATTAAACAATAATTTGGGTGGCTTTCATCAGCCAGCCCTCGAACTTATGCGAGTTTTTCATGAAACAGAAATTACTGCTAGGCACAGCGCTAGCGTGTTTATTTGCGCCTGTCGCCAATGCTGAAGAGAATTCAAGAATTCAGTTGGAGCCGATTGAGGTCATCGGAAGTAACAGAGATGAGAAGTCCACATTGACGGTACCTTCCAACGAAGAAGCCAGAGAAATCATCGAACGAACTCCGGGTGGCGTTGATCTTGTAACTGAAGCGGAAATCGAGAATAAATTTTCTCAGAGTTACGAAGACAGTCTTTCAATGGTACCCGGCGTGACTGCCAAGAAGCGGTTCGGTGAAGAAGTCCGTCTGACAATTCGAGGTTCTGGCTTGTCGCGGGGCTTTCATCTGCGGGGTCTCAAACTTCTGCAGGATGGCGTTCCATTCAACCAAGCAGATGGAGCCGGGGACTTTCAGGAATTGGACCCGAAAGCGACACAACGAATTGAAGTGTATAAAGGGGGTAATGCGCTGGAACATGGGGGTGTCCGTCGTCAGAACATTTGTCACAGATTGAGGGGATGATGATGTGAGTGTTTGGCTCATCCTGTTTAGATATTATGCCGCTTGTATTTGATGTTGCAAGCGGCGTTTGTTGATGGTGTTTTGTTTGATCCTTTCTCTTC
>JAEPMY010000184.1 GCA_017643685.1 Sneathiella sp. | reverse complement strand
CTGACCTGATTTGCCGTGTCAACATTGGTAAAAGGGCGGTTCCAACGGCAATGCCGATAACCCCGAGAGGTAGTTGATAAACCCGGTCCGCGTAATAAAGGGATGAAATGGATCCTGTTGCCAATAGGGAGGCAATGATGGTTCCAACCAGAATGTTAATCTGGAGCACACCAGCCCCAAGTAGCCCCGGCAGCATCAGTTTGAAGAGGCGGCGAATTTTTTCGGTAAATCGTGGCAACAGGAGGGGCGGCATCACAGCTTCGCGGCGGCACGCAATCACCAGATAAATCACTTGTGCAAGGCCTGCCGCGGCGACCCCTATGGACAGCATATAGCCAGCTTCGGTAAAGGGGCTACAGATTTGAACAAGGAGTACACTGATGAGGATGATGTTTAATAGGATCGGCGCCGCTGACATGGCCGCGAACTTATAGAAAGCGTTTAGCACGCCGCCCAATAGCGCCACAATTGCCATGGCAATCAGATAAGGGAAAGTGATGCGGGTGTAGGCTACCGCCAGTTCATACCGATCGCCGCCGATTTCAAAGCCCGGTGCTAGATACTGCATCAAAAAGGGCATGAAAATCATGAAAAGAGCGGAGAAAAGAAACAAAAAACCCGTTAAAAACCCAAGGGCGTGTGAGGCAAACTCCAGTGCAGATTTTTGATCTTCCTCTTCAAGCTGCCTTGCAAAAAGCGGAACAAAAGCGGCTGAGAAAGCCCCTTCTGCGACAAGGCGCCTGAACATATTGGGAATGCGAAAGGCGACAATAAAAGCATCCGCAATTGGTCCGGCACCAATAATGGTTGCGATCAGAATATCGCGAATAAAGCCCAGAATACGGCTTGCCATGGTGAAGCCACCCACCGTGGCAACCGATTTGAACAGGCTCAAATTTGCCTCCCCCGATACGCTTAAAACCTAGACTTTCAGGCTTTTCTTCTTCAACGCTTTCCGAGCTTTTTTCTTTTGCTCTTCTGGCGTGTCGAGAACTTCCATGATCTTGTCTTCGATATTCTTTATCTTCACTTTATTGGTGATTTTAAGGCCAAACATATCCTTGACGTAGAAAACGTCTACAACCCGCTCTCCAAAGGTGGAGATATGGGCGGATGAGATGGAGAGAGAGAGACCAAACAGCGCCCGTGTCACGTCCGCAAGCAATCCAACCCGGTCACGGCCCCGAACCTCAACAACTGTGTGGATGTTGGACGCTTCGTTATTCACAAGAACAGATGGCTGAGCGATGAACACTTTAGTCCTGTTTGGAATATTTGACTGCTCGCGCTTATCCAGTTCTTTATGGGTTTTAATCTCCCCACTCAAGGTCGCGGTGATGGTCTCCCGCAGTTTGGCCATGCGGCCGCCCTGATCGTAAACATCCCCTTCGCTGTCCTGAATAAAGAAGGTATCCAGTGCCATTCCGTCAGTTGTGGTGTGAATTTTCGCATCCACAATATTGGCACCTGACAACGACATGGCCGCCGCTATCCGGGCGAAAAGACCAGGATGATCTGCGGTATAGACGGTTACCTCCGTGATGGAGCGGAAAGGGTCACTTTGTGCGTGAATAACAAGTCGCTCTTCGCTCGCTTCTGCTTGTTTGATCAGGTCTG
>JAEPMY010000043.1 GCA_017643685.1 Sneathiella sp. | reverse complement strand
CTTCTGCCATATCTTTCAGGTTTTCCAAGTGCAGCAAGGTCAGTTCCAGATCCTGTCCTGTATCTGCCGCAATGGATAGCTGATCATTAGCAAGCTGAACAAAATCGGTTTTATCCAGAAGGCCTGTCTCCGTATCCCGATTGACAGCGAGCGATTGCGCCGCGGGCAAACCAGAGACATTTATCGTCAGATATTTATGGCCATGAGATCTGGGAAGGCTACAGGCGCCAATAACCGATGACACATTGGTGTTTTGCATACGGGCGGAAACCGGGCTGATCCGCTGCCCTTCTTTCATGTTACCCAGAAGATAATTAATAACCCGCTGATCGAGCGGATCGAGAATATCAACAAAAGACGCACCCATTAATTCATCGGTGCTTTTGCCTGTAATACCCTTAGCTGCGCCCGAGACGAAACAAATCGCGCCATCCTTGTCCAGTTCAATCAGCAAGTCAGCCGCCGCAAAGGAGAAGGCAACAAATCTTTCTTTATCGTCTCTAAGTTCGTTCAGTTTCGCGTTTTCTGGCACAGCGCACTCCCGTACATTCACTGAACCGATAATAGAGTTCCATATATTAAAAAAAGACAAACAAAAGCCCGCTCGAGGCGGGCTTTTGATAAAATTTTATGAATTTCCTTAGCGAAAACCTTAACTTTCTGGTTTCGGCTCAGGCATTACAGTGCGGATATGCAGCTCACGAAGGTTCTTTGGTGGAACCGGTGCTGGTGCCTGCATCATCAGATCCTGTGCCTGCTGGTTCATTGGGAACAGGATCACCTCACGAATGTTCGGCTCATCTGCCAGCAGCATCACAATACGGTCAACACCTGGGGCAATACCACCGTGCGGAGGCGCGCCGTAACGGAACGCGTTCAGCATACCGCCGAAGCGATCTTCCACAACAGACGCGTCGTAACCCGCAATTTCAAAAGCTTTGGTCATGATCTCTGGACGGTGGTTCCGGATCGCACCAGAAGACAGCTCAATACCGTTACAAACGATATCATACTGATAACCTTTAATTTCCAGCGGGTCCATTGTCTCCAAGGCTTCCAGACCACCTTGCGGCATGGAGAACGGGTTATGACTGAAATCGATTTTCTTCTCTTTCTCGTCATATTCGAACATTGGAAAATCAATGACCCAGCAGAATTTAAAGACATCTTTTTCGCAGATATCCAGATCTGTACCAATGATGTTACGGGCTTTACCGGCCAGTTCCGCGGCATGCAGCTCTTTATCACAAGCAAAGAAGATACCGTCGCCATCTTTAACGCCAGCAATTTCCTGAATTTTCGCGATCCGATCTGCATCGAGGTTTTTCGCAATCGGGCCTTTGGCTTCGCCATCTTTAAAGATGATGTAACCCAGACCGCCAGCGCCCTCTTTACGGGCCCAATCGTTCATCTTGTCAAAGAAGCTACGGGCGCGATCACCAGCACCTGGTGCCGGAATTGCGCGAACAACGTTGCCATTTTCAACAGATTTTGCAAACAGACCAAAACCTGAACCGCGGAATACTTCTGTCACATCAGACAGAATGATCGGGTTGCGAAGGTCTGGCTTGTCGGAGCCATATTTCATCATGGCTTCATCAAATGGGATCCGCTGGAATGGTGTTTCAACTTTGCGGCCATTTGCAAATTTTTGGAACACGTTCGTCAGAACCGGCTCAACAGCCGCGAAAACATCTTCCTGTGTCACAAACGCCATCTCGATATCGAGCTGGTAGAACTCACCTGGGCTCCGGTCTGCGCGGGCGTCTTCATCACGGAAGCATGGCGCAATCTGGAAGTAACGGTCGAAGCCGGACATCATTACCAGCTGCTTGAACTGCTGCGGTGCCTGCGGCAATGCGTAGAACTGACCTGGGTGCATACGGCTCGGCACCAAGAAGTCACGCGCGCCCTCAGGGGAGGAAGCTGTCAGGATTGGTGTCTGGAACTCCATAAAGCCCTGCTCAACCATGCTGTTGCGCAGGGTGGAAATCACGTTGGAGCGCAGAACAATATTGTTGTGCAGACGCTCACGGCGAAGGTCCAGATACCGGTGACGCAAACGGATATCTTCTGGATATTCCTGCTCACCAAAAACCGGCATTGGCAGATCATCTGCCGCGGACTGCAAGGAGAAATCAGTGATATCCACCTCAACCTGACCTGTTGGCAGGTTAGAGTTTACAGTCTCTTCGCTACGGGCGACAACTTTACCGGTCACCGTAATAACGCTCTCAGAGCGGACCGCCTCAACCTCAGGGAAGATCGGCACATCTGTTTCAATCACACACTGGGTGATACCATAATGGTCCCGAAGGTCGATAAAGAGCAGATTACCGTGGTCCCGCTTACGGTGTACCCAACCTGACAGGCGAACTGTCTCTCCCACGTTTGTATCACGCAACTCTGCACAATTATGTGTCCGATAGCTATGCATCTGAAATTCTCTTTAACCTATGTGACCATTTTCCCAATTTTGGGCTTCAAGAGGCCTGTATTACATACTTTTTTGACGCAGGCCAACTTTCTTTGTGTATAAAAAGGAAACGAATTTTAAATATGCTCAAAAACTGGGGTCAATTTTGCAAATTCTGCGATTTCAAACCCTAATTTGATCAGAAATGACGCTATGCAGATTATAACAAAAACAGATGACCTTTCTGCCCTTTGCGGGCGCCTTGCACAACATTCTTACATCACGATTGATACAGAATTTCTTCGCGAAAATACCTTTTGGCCCATTCTCTGCCTTGTTCAGGTTGCAAGCGACGATGAGTCGGCAATTGTTGATCCGCTTGCCAAAGGCATCGATCTGCAACCGCTCTTTGATCTTTTGCAAAATGAAAATGTCCTGAAAGTATTCCACGCCGGCCGTCAGGATCTTGAAATTTTCCATCGGATGACCGGTAAAGTCCCAACCCCGATTTTCGACACTCAGGTCGCCGCGATGGTTAGCGGCTTCGGTGAATCTGTGGGCTATGATACCTTGGTGACAAAGTTGGCGGGTGCGCAAATCGATAAATCATCCCGATTTACCGACTGGTCCCGCCGCCCCCTGACCGAGCGGCAGCTTTCTTATGCAGAGGCGGACGTGACCCACCTGCGGACGGCTTATAAAAAGCTCGCGGCGATGTTGGAGGAAACGGGCCGGGAGAACTGGCTGACATCGGAAATGAAAATCCTTGAATCCCCAGAGACCTATTTCATTCCGCCACAAGAAGCTTGGAAGCGAATTAAAACCCGCAACAACAAACCTCGCTTTCTGGCGATTTTGAAATCCATCGCGGCATGGCGCGAAAATCAGGCTCACCAACAGGATATCCCGCGCAACCGTATCCTGCGGGATGAGGCCTTGCTGGATATCGCGGGCAACCCACCAAAAAATGCTGAAAAACTCTCTCATGTTCGGGGAATTGGCAAAAAATTCGCGGAAGGTGGTATGGGCAAAGGGCTTCTTGCCGCCATTGAAGAGGGCCGAAAGGTTCCTGACGATGAATGCCCGGTTGTCGCCCGCAAAGCGCCACCTGCCAAAGGTATTGGCCCACTTGTCGATTTGCTTCGCGTCATGCTGAAAATGCGCTGCGAAGAGAATGATGTGGCGCAAAAGCTGGTTTGCTCCAGCGGTGATCTGGAGAAAATCGCGTCCGAGGAAGAGCCGGATGTGCCTGCAATGAAAGGCTGGCGCTATGAAGTGTTTGGCCGTGATGCCCTTGCCCTGAAAGCCGGCGAAATCGCTTTCACCATTCAGGGCAAGAAAATCAAGGTGATCAATCTGTAACTTTGATAATCGCTTTACGGCCTTTGCTCTCGGCAAGGGCCGTCAATCTTTTATCCACATTCACGCCCAGCAAAACAGATAGTTCTTTCGGAATTTGCAGGATGATATTCTCGTCTGTCATGTAAAGGCGCGTATCGGGCAAAATGCCGCGCGTACCGCCGCTCAACGTATGAGACAGGCGCAACGCAAGCCCAAGACTGAGCGCGTGCTGTTTCTCTTCTTCACCAATCAGATCGAGCGCATCTTCTGGGGGGTGCCCCAACAAATTGCCGTTGTACCGGGCATAAACCGATAGTGCGACAATGGCTCGACCCTTATGGCCAATGCCGCTAAAGGGCGCGCGGAAAATACGGCGAAATGCTTGGCCTGCCCGGTAATCACTGCTCATGGTCCAGGCGATATCAGACAAGGTTGCCGCGGCGCGGGCAAGGCGCTGCCCCTTCTCCCCAATATCGGTGAAGCACGGTTTCATCCAGCTGTAAATCTCGTCCCCATGCTCGGCGAAGCGGCCTTCTTTGGCGGCCATATCCCGACAAGCTTCGATAAGCGGGTCCTGTTTGCGGACATTTTTGCGAATTTCTGAGAAAAGCATCCCCTCGCGCAGACCGTTGGAGGAGAAGACAACATGTTTGGGATCAACGGCTTTCAGAACCTGATGCATGATCCGGGCGGCGGTTTTCATGGTTGCCACACGTGACGAAGGTACCAACGGTACGGCCGCAATTTCTTCGTCTGGTTTGGTGAGGATTTCCTCGATCAGCTCATAAACTTCCCATGTGGCGAGCTTGTAGTTATGAACGATATGAAGCGGGTGATTTTTAACTGCCATGTGATATCGGGCCATTGCACGCCAGGCCCCGCCCACCACATAGAAATTCTTGTTTTTCTCGTCATCCACCCATTTGACGTCTTTAATCTTTTTAGAAACGAACTTTTTCAGCTCTTGATCCGACATTCCCATTTGCGAGAGACGGAGCGCCCCGAGGGGCAAGGTGGCGGTATCTCCAATTTTGTGGTCGCCAACCCGGACCAACTCCAAACTACCCCCGCCAAGGTCACCAACAAGTCCGTTGGCGTAGGGCATTCCGGAAAGGACACCGAGGCCCGCATATCGCGCCTCCTGTTTACCACTGAGAACCTGAACGTTGAGATCACATTCCTGTTCAACATCTGCGACAAACTCCGGGCCGTTATCTGCCTCACGAACCGCCGCGGTGGCCGCCACCAGCACCTTATCAATGCGCATATGATGAACAAGGGCGGTGAAACGTTTGAGGGCTGACATGGCGCTTTCCATGGCATCTGCGCCCAGAAGACTGGAATGCCCCAAATCACGCCCAAGACCACAAAGAACCTTTTCATTGAATTTGGGCATTGGCACCCGGGAGGGGCCATCAAATACAACCAGTCGGATCGAGTTGGACCCGATATCAATGACAGCAGTCAGCTTATCCGAAGGGGCATCAAGGGAGTCTTGAAGCCTTTCTTCCCTGTTAAGAAAGTTCTGCAATACGATACTCTTTTTTGACCGTTGCGCCCTAGAAGTTATTCCGGTGGCGTTAAAATCGGCACCGGATTATTCACCTTCAATGCTTTACCCCTACCCGAAAGGGATGGATTGGTCAAAAAATAGTTGTGGGCAGAGAACGGTTTTTTCACGTCAGGGTGACGAATGTAGTCTCCGTGTCGATCAAGGAACCAGGTTTGCTCCGTATCTTTCAGGTTAGCCACCATGATCTGGTCCAGCACCTGACGGTGAACGGTTTCATTCTCAAGCGGCACCAAAGTTTCAACCCGGCGGTCAAAGTTACGCGGCATCCAGTCAGCCGAAGAAATATAGACTTTCGCCTGTGGGCTCGGCATTTCGTGACCGTTACCAAAGCAAACCACCCTCGAATGCTCCAGAAAACGCCCGACGATGCTTTTGACGTGGATATTTTCAGAGAGCCCGGGAATGCCCGGCCGCAAACAACAAATACCGCGCACGATCAAACGAATGGTCACACCCGCATTACTGGCTTCATACAGTTTGTCGATCAGCTTTGAGTCCACGAGGGAATTCATTTTCGCCCAAACTGTGGCTGGCTTCCCCGCTTTGGCAAATTCGATCTCTTGATCAACGCAATCCATAATCTGATTACGAAGACTATGCGGGGATAGATACAGTTTCGACAAGCCTTGCGGCCGTGCATACCCGGTGATGAAGTTAAACATCAGGGTCACGTCTTTCGCCAGATCCTGATCATCTGTGAAATAGGACAAATCCGTATAGATACGGGCGTTTGTCGGGTGATAGTTACCCGTTCCAAAATGCATATAGCTGCGAAGGTCAGTGCCTTCACGCCGGACCACAACAGAAACCTTCGCGTGGGTTTTCAGATCAAAGAAGCCATAGATCACCTGCGCCCCTGCCCGCTCCAGATCACGGGCCCATTTGATATTCGCTTCCTCATCAAAGCGGGCTTTCAGCTCGATCAGCGCAGTAACGGATTTGCCTGCCTCCGCCGCTTCGATCAGGGCTTTGACAATCGGGCTGTCTGATGACGTCCGATATAGTGTGTGCTTGATCGCCACAACGTCAGGGTCATTCGCCGCCTGCCGCAGGAACTGCACCACCACATCAAAGCTTTCATAAGGGTGGTGAACTACGAAATCCTTGGTGCTGATCGCTTCAAAAATATTGCCGCCTGCCTCGCGAACCCGCTCAGGGTATCGCGGCTCGGCCGGTGTGAAGACAAGATCAGGCCGTTCGGGCGTAATCAACTGTGAGACATGCGAAATACCGAGAATACCATCAATTTTGATGATCGCCCGGTCGTTGACTTCCAACTTTTCAGCAAGGAATGTCAGAAGCTTTTCCGGGATATCCTTATCCACCTTCAGGCGGATCACACTGCCCCGGCGGCGACGTTTCAGGGCGCTTTCAAACAACCGCACCAGATCTTCGGCTTCTTCCTCAACCTCGATATCGCTATCTCTGATCAAGCGGAAAAGGCCTTTGCCTTCGATATCATATCCGGGGAACAGCTTTTCAATAAACAGATTTACGATTGCCTCAAGCGTAATATAACGCTGGGCATCGCCGGGCAGGCGCACAAATCGTTTCAATGCTTGCGGCAATGGGAGCAGCGCATTTAGACGCGCCGTGTCTTTCTTATGCTCCACCAATTGCAGGATCATCCCAAAGCCCAAATTCTGGATAAAGGGGAACGGGTGGGATGGATCAATGGCCATCGGTGTCAGGATCGGGAAAATCTGATCCTCAAAATAACTTTCCAACCACGCCTTATCATCAACGGTCAGGTCCTGCTCCTGCAGGATAGAAATCCCCTCATGCGTCATTTCGCCAATGAGAGTTTTCCAAACATCTTGCTGATGGGCGATCAAACGTTCGGCTTTCTCTTCCACTTGCTCCAACGCCTGCTTTGGGGTCAAGCCGTCTTCGGACAGCGTTGTCACACGCGCTTTCACCTGTCCCACAAGACCAGCCACGCGGACCATATAAAATTCGTCGAGATTGGTGGCCGAAATGGCAAGGAAGCGTAAGCGTTCCAACAGCGGATGATCTACATTTTCCGCCTCTTCCAGAACCCGCCAGTTGAAGGAGAGCCAGGAAAGCTCCCTGTTAATGAACCGCTGAGGTGATTCCATATCAATAACGGTTTCAGCAATTTCATTCTTCACATTTGTGGGCGAGTTCACAGGCTTATCCTATTCGTAAAACAAAAGCTCCCTATCAGATAAAGGAGAGATGTCACGCTTTTATGACAACTCTCCCTAACTCTATATGTTGCTTAGATATCCCTTTTCCACACTTGCGATTTGCAGAGGAAAAGGAAGCAGCCTTCCACCTCAAGGGTGTTGGCATCTTTCAGGCGCATTTCGGCATTGTAGGTGTTGCCATCTTCCGGGTTGTAGATGTCGCCATCTTCCCATGTGGTTGGGCTTGTTTTCTCCAGACGGGAGAGGATTTTCATCCCGACAATCGGACGACCCTGCTTGGATTTATCCTGATTGTGAATGTCCTTTTTCGGATTGCCATTATCGTCATTCGGCTCTTTCAACGACAGAATTGTGCCGCAGTATTTTTCACCGTCGCATTTGGCAATTTCAACAACGCTTTTGTCTTCTTCCGTTTTCCAACGGCCAACAACCCCCCCGTCGCCCGCCATTGAAACAGTTGTAGAAGCCAGCAAAAGCAAGGCTGCACCTGCAATTTTCTTCATGAAATCTCCCCGTGTATTTTGGTCACAGTGTACCCGGGAATGCCCCTCCATCCAAGAGGATGTTCTGACCGGTGATAAAGCCGGCTTTATCGCTGCACAGGAACGCACATGCCGCGCCAAATTCCTCTGGCCGGCCAAATCGCCCTGCCGGGTTCATTTTGGCCCGCTCCGCAGCGACTTCCTCGATGGATTTACCAGATGCTTCGGCGGCTGGTTTCATGGTCGCGGCCAAACGGTCTGTATCAAACGGACCCGGCAGCAACCCGTTAATGGTCACATTGTTGGCCACAGTTTTACGGGAAATACCCGCAACAAAACCCGTCAAACCCGCACGCGCCCCGTTGGAAAGACCCAGAATATCAATTGGCGCCTTCACGGCTGCAGAAGTGATATTGACGATACGGCCAAATTTCTGCGCCTCCATATGATCAACGGTCAGACGGATCAGCTCAATCGCGGTGAGCATATTGGCGTTTACCGCCTTCATCCAGTCATCGATGGACCAGTCCCGGAAGTCACCTGGAGGTGGGCCTCCTGCGTTATTCACCAGAATATCTGGCGTTGGGCAAGCCTCCAGAACCTCTGCGCGGCCTTCTTCGGTGGTGATGTCGCCCGCAATCGCTGTGACAGACACACCATATTTGGCCCGGATTTCATCAGCAGTTTTATTCAACGCATCTGCCCCGCGGGCCGTAATAACAAGATCAACCCCCTCTTCCGCCAATGCTTCGGCACAGGCACGGCCAAGTCCCTTACTGGATGCACACACAATTGCTTTACGGCCTTTAATTCCAAAATCCATATTATGTTTCCTCTTTATCCAGAATGGAGCGAACCAGCGGAATTGTAATGTCCCGCTTTTCTGCCAATGACAGACGGTCGATTTTCTCAACGATGGTATTTGCCGCCTCGAATGAACGTTCAAGGCGGGTAATCAGATATTGTAGCAATTCAGGCGACACCTGAAGCTGACGATCTGTAAACAGTTTTAAAAACACCGCGCCAAAAAGCGCGTCATCTGGCTCCCCGATGCGGACGATCTGAACCGCGCCCATGCGGGATTTAAGATCCGGCAACTGCAGCCCCCATTCAGAGACGGGCTCAGGGGCCGTCATCAACAGAAAACCACCTTTTTCCTTCACCAGATTATACAGATGGAACAGTTTCTGCTCCTCCATCTGGGTACCCAGATCTTCGAGCAGGATCGGTTGGGAGGCGATCTCAGTCATCGCATTAATGTCAAGGGCACCCAAATCGGCAAGGGTAAGAACAGCCGCGCCGCTTTTCTCGGCCCATACATGGCTCAAGTGGGTTTTGCCGCTTCGTTCAGGTCCGATGATCAGCAAAAACGGCCCCGGCCAATCCGGCCAGCGGTCAATCCATGCCACCGCCGCCTCATTGGCATCAGAGACTAGGAAATCTTCGCGACCCAAAGCGGTTCGCGTCTCAAAATTTAAAGGCAACTGTTTCATGTGTCAGAAGGTTCCTGTGAAGGCTCCTGCAATTGCTCCGGTGTCTCTTCTACCGATTTGCTTTGACCGCTTTCATACACAGGGCTTGCCATATATTGCGAGAGCGCAAACCGGCTCAGAACACCAACCACCGCGGCAACAGGCACCGCAATCAAAACCCCGACGAAACCAAACAGGCTGCCACCTGCAAGCAGGCCGAACATCACCCAGACCGGGTGCAGACCGACCTTATCCCCCACCAGTTTTGGGGTGAGGACATACCCTTCCAAAATCTGACCGACGATAAAGATCATACCAACCATGCCGATCATGACAAAATCGGGCCAGAACTGGAACAGCGCCACCCCAACGGAAGCGATAAAACCAACGATCGCCCCAACGAACGGAATGAAGGAAATCAGGCCTGTGATAATGCCGATAACCAAGCCAAATTCCAGCCCCACACTTAACAGCGCAATCCCGTAATAAGCCGCCAAAATCAGGCAAACGGTAGACTGCCCCCGAACGAAGCCCGCAAGTACGTCGTCAATATCTTTGAAAATGCCGCGAATGGTGCTGAGATTCTTGCGCGGCAGCCAGCCATCCACTTTGGCGACAATACGGTCCCAATCCCGCAACAGATAAAAAGCCACAACAGGCGTGATCACCAATAAGGAGATGATATTGACAAAAGCGAGCCCCTGATCCACCACCTTGCTGAGCACCGTGCCGATATTACCAGCCGCCCCACCAATTTGTTCAGTGACCAGCTTTTTAAATTCGGCGCTATCCTGAATGCCCGGAATATCCACAATCCGCGAAACAATCGGCTTTAACAGCTCATACAGAGAGGTTATATAGCCCGGCAACCTTTTCAGGAGGCCGATCAACTGATCGGCAAGCGCAGGCACCAACAGGACCGTGAAGAGGATCGTCACCAGCAGGAAGATCCCCACAATGATGGAGGTCGCGGTTGTCCGCCCAAGGCCTTTTTCTTCAAGCTTATCTGCCACCGGATCCAGAAAGTAGGCAACTGCCATCCCCAAAACAAAGGGAAGCAGAATGCTGCTTAGCAAGATTAGGACAAGAACAAAGCCCGCCCCAAACAGGGCCCAGAATTTAAACTGCTGCTTCAAAGTCATGGAACGCCCCCTCAGGTTCCTTCCTGGTTATATTCCCGCATCCACATGCGCAAATAATCAAAACCGGACATAACGGTCGTTGCGGCCACTATATACACAATTGTGGGTATGACATAACCCAGTTCCAAATCAAAGGCCCCTGCCCCCAAAACCACAGATGCCAGCAGGATTTGAACAAAGGTGTTTACCTTGCTGATCCGGGAGGGGCGAATTTTGACGATCACATCCATCAGATATGAAAACAGGATGCCCCCAACGATCAGCAAGTCCCGGCTCACCACCAACAGAACCAGCCAAATCGGGATATCTTCTTTAAAGCCGAGCGTGACGTAAATGGAGACCAACAGGATTTTATCCGCCAGAGGGTCCAGATATTTGCCAAGCCGCGTGACGGCATCAAACTGTTTTGCGATCAGGCCATCCAGCGCGTCAGAAAAACCTGACAGAACGAAAACGACAAAAGCAGCCATTCTCTCTTCTTTCAGGATCAGCCAGATGATCACCGGCACAAGCAGAATGCGCGCCAATGTGATACTATTGGGGATATTCACAGATACTTATTCCAAAGCTCGTTGTTTTTAGAATTGGTTTCCGCTTGTGACGGTCCAGTAACCTTCATCATTTTGCAACTGCAGGTCTCGTTGGGCAAGCGCGCTTTTCAGTTGCACCAGATCTCCGACAAAGGAAATTTCCCAGAAAACATTGCCAACGGACAGCTCCCGCACGTTAATGCTTTGCACCGCAGGAATGTTCTCGGCCTTTGATTTAATATTAAGCCAATCCTGCAAGTTATTGATTTTGCTGGTTATTGCCAATCTATTCTGGATGGAGCGATCAAGGACATTTTGATCCTTCCAGCTCTCCTGAAGGTTCTGAACCACATCAAAAATTGCGGCGCGGAAGATATCTTCATCAGAATCACCCCCGGTGAATGTCTCCACAACTGCCGGGGTTAGGAAGTCACTCCGCTGATAGGATATATCAAGACGGCGCACCCCATTGTTGTTTTGCAAAGACGCATAAGCCACCAGCGTCGCCCCGGCGCCATAGCTATCCTGAAGTGTGGTAAGCGCCTGCTGGTCCATATAAATAGCCTGATCCACAGAGATGTTTTTCAAATCATCCAATGTGCCGGATGGTATGATAACCGGCATCAACTTCTTCTGCGCCCAGTCGTCTTTGCGCTGCTGACTACCCTCTGGCCCTGCGCCGCCTTCAAAAACATCAAGCCAAGCGTCGCGCCAAGGGTTCGGCTCTTCCCAGAGATTCTTGCTTCCCTGATCCTCGAAAATCGGCAACACGATGATCGGCTTGCTGACACTCTCGGAATACGGAATATTATTGGCCTCAAGGATTGGTAACACCAGCTCCTGACGGAATTCAAAGCTGAGGTTAGCGATATAGCGACCCGCAGATGTTTTCTCGTTAGATACCTGAAACCCTGTGATCATCGCCGTTAGCTGGTCATCTGTGACCTCTGGCATGTCAGGGTAGTAACTTTTCAGCGTCAGCTTACGATACAGCGCCCCAAAGGCCCGGCGTTGCCCCTCAGCCACGGCCAAATTCCGGGCCTCGATAGCGGAAGGCGCTGATTTATCAACGGAAATTCCGCGCACCAAGTAGAAGTCATTAGCCGATGCCCCCACTGTAAGCCCGAGAAAAGCCAGTAGAAACACGCCAAATGAGGCGAAAACTGTGCGCGATAGAGATTTTATTTGTTTTTCCGTCATTGCAAACCACAAGAAAAAAAGTATGTTGACCCGATCAGTAGCATGAAATTGGATACAGCATATCCCATGAACAACGATAGCTCCAAAAAAAGTTATAGTTATAAGGACGCCGGTGTCGATATTGAGGCAGGCAATTCCCTTGTAGATGCCATCAAGCCGCTTGCGGCTTCAACAAAACGAGCGGGCGCGAATGCCGATCTTGGGGGCTTTGGCGCCCTTTTTGATTTGAAAGCCGCCGGGTTTAAAGACCCGCTGCTGGTTTCCGCGACCGATGGCGTTGGCACCAAACTCAAACTCGCCATTGATATGAACAAGCATGACACGGTTGGTATCGACCTTGTTGCCATGTGCGTCAACGATCTGGTGGTTCAGGGAGCGGAGCCGCTTTTCTTCCTCGACTACTTCGCAACAGGCGGGCTTGATGTAGACGCGACCCGCGATATTGTTGCCGGTATCGCCGATGGTTGCCGTCAGGCCGGATGTGCGCTGATCGGCGGGGAGACCGCTGAAATGCCGGGCATGTATGCCAAGGGCGATTACGATATGGCGGGCTTTACCGTCGGCGCGGTAGAGCGGGATCAGCTTCTCATGGCGGATACGCTGACAGAAGGCGATGTTCTTCTCGGCCTCTCCTCAAGTGGTGTTCATTCCAACGGTTATTCACTGGTGCGCCGTCTTATTTCCGATTTTAACATGGATTTGGCAGCCCCCGCCCCGTTTGATGAAAACGTGAAACTGGGCGACGCCTTAATCGCGCCAACCCGCATTTATGTTAAAAGCTGCCTTGCTGGTGTTCGTAGCGGTCAGATCAAAGCCCTGTCCCATATTACAGGCGGCGGGCTTTTTGAAAATATTCCGCGTATTCTGCCGAAAAATCTAGTGGCAGAGCTGGATGCAAATGCTTGGGAATTGCCGCCCCTGTTTAAATGGCTTGCGGAACTTGGTAATATTGCCCCGCGGGAGCTGGCTACCACCTTTAACTGTGGCATCGGTATGGTTGTCGCCACTCCAGCAGATCAGGCAGAGGCGCTAACCGCCCTGTTGGTGGAGCATGGAGAAACTGTTCAGCAGATCGGCCGCCTGCGGGCCCGTGATGGTGAAGAAGAACAGGTCAGCATTCTGGATCTGGAAGAGGCATTTCTGAAGTGAGAGTAGCCGTACTGATTTCCTCACGAGGGTCGAATATGCAGTCCCTCGTTAAGGCGTCGAAAGCTGAAGGCTTTCCGGCGGAGATTGTCACTGTTCTCTCCAACAATCCAGAAGCGGTAGGTCTGGACTTCGCCCAAGAGCATGACATTCCAACCAAGGTGATCAATCACCGTGATTTTGATAATCGCGAAGATTTCGACGCAGAAATCAGTGAATATCTAACATCTCAGCGGGTTGATCTGATCTGCCTGGCTGGCTTTATGCGCCTTCTGACACCGGATTTTGTGAATAAATGGCGGGACCGTATCATCAACATTCATCCGTCCTTGCTGCCCGCATTTAAAGGTCTGCATGTGCATGAACGCGCCATTGAAAGCGGCGCCCGCTTTACCGGCTGCACCGTTCATTATGTTCGCCCGGAAATGGATGACGGCCCCATTATTGCGCAGGCCGCCGTGCCGATCCTGCAAAATGATACGCCAGACACATTGGCCGCGCGTATTTTGGTCGAAGAGCATCGGATCTACCCGCTGGCCCTTCGCCTGATTGCAGAGCGAAAAGTGAAAGTTCATGGCTCTATTGCCAAAATCTCTGACGCAGCAGAGCCGGAAAATTCACTCACCAACCCTTCGGTGGAAGATTAACTTCCACCGAGCAGTTCCTTATTAACCGGCTTTGGCCGGTTTCTTTTTGCGCATCCGCCGTGCAAAAAGATTGAGTGCCTCCACCAATGCAGAGAAGGCCATCGCCGCGTAGATGTATCCTTTTGGAACGTGGAAGCCCAGACCATCTGCCACCAGCGTCATCCCGATCATCAACAGGAAGCTGAGCGCCAGCATTACAACCGTTGGATTGCGGGAAATAAATTCAGAAAGCGGGTTCGCCGCGACCAACATGATCCCCACGGAAAAGACAACCGCGATGACCATAATTGCCACCTGATCGGTCATACCAACGGCGGTGATGATGCTATCAACCGAAAAGACGATATCGAGCAGCAGGATTTGGAAAATGACCGCGCCAAAACTGGCAACCACCTTGCCATTTCCATCGTCGCTTTCTTCTTCGCCCTGCATATGGTGGTGAATTTCTGTCGTCGCTTTCCACACAAGAAACGCCCCACCGCCGAGCATAATGAGATCCCGCCATGAAAAAGCGTGATCGAAGATCGTGAAAACCGGTGTGGTCAGGGTGACGATAATCGCAATTAAGGATAACAGCACCAACCGCAGGATCATCGCAAGGGAAATCCCGATCATCCGTCCGGTTTTACGCTGATGCTCCGGCAGCTTGTTACTGAGGATCGAGACAAAAATCAGGTTATCGATCCCCAAAACGATTTCCATCACGATCAAGGTCAGCAGCGCAATAATCGCTGCTGGATCTGTAAAAATATCTACCAGGAACATCTGGCCCCTCTCCTTTTTTCAGTGGAATTCCACACATATGTTTTCTACGAGCAGCGCGCAAGAAAATACGATTTATCTGCAGCGTGGATTATTCGCATCCATTGATGGATATCAATGTTTACGGGAATAAGGGGGGTTAGGTTGGCCTTGTTACTCTCGATTATACAGGATCCGCTTGCCGGATCACTCGCAGATCCGGGTGTCCTGGATTCTGTATCCGGGAGGGGCGTTGCTAGCCCGGCGCCTCTCCCTATAATCCTAAGAATTCTTTATTTTCAGGCAGTTGCAGTCCGTATTTAGCAAACAAATTCTGCAACTCACCGCTGCCATACAGCCTCTTGAAATACCCGTTCATCACATCCAAATTCACCGGGGAATGCGGCAACACCACAAATTGGCGGGTATAGGTGTGATCAGGATTGTCATGATCAATCAATAGCCGTTGGTGACTTTCAGGGCGGTGCACGGAATACCAACTCAGCAGCGCCGCACTCACAATACCTTTCGAGACCCGCTCTCGAAGGACTAATTGCAAGACGCTCTCTTCATCGCGAACCAGTGTCACATTAGGGTTCGTGGCCAATTTTTCCGCGCTATAGTCAGCAAACGCATAATGAAAACCACGTACCGCGGCGAGCGTGCCCCCATCCTCTTCCTCACGCTCTTCTCTCAGCTTGACGAATAAATCTTTGCCATTGGTGAGCGGAATACTCCCTTTACCGCCTCGCTCCTCCCAGCCCCAGCGGACATCCACAAAGGCCACCATGTGGGTTCGGCTATCTTCGTATATCGCCCGAAGGCGTTTGGTTGGATAGAGGGTGGTGGAAAAATAATAGTCTGACTGAAGATCGTTGAGCGCATCCACAAGATCATAAACAAGCCCGTGTTTCTGCTGATCATTGATCACAAAGGGCGGCATGACGGAGGTAAGACCAACATTGACAGGCGTTTTCGCCATAACCAATTGTGGATACAGCAAACATATAGCCAGCAATAAGATTGCTCGGACTGGTTTCACCATCTAATCTGACGCCTGTATTATCAGAAACTCCTTATGAAAATAGCTCTCTTAAACCGGTTAAGCAATTAATTGCCTGTAAAAAGGGAGTGCAAACTTAAAAGTTCAGAGTTTCGATCACAGCATTGGAGCGAAGAAAACCCCGATTATTTGAGCAAATTCGCCACTTTCTCTCAATCGCACGGTCGCTTCTTTCAACCGTTTTACCAAAACCGTGTTCGCCTTGCCTTTATTACAGAGCAACGCAACCGGAAACCTTTGGGTTATCAGCGGTTTGCCAAAAACAACCTTTTCCCCGGGTAAGGCCTTATGGGCGCTGTATCTAATACTTTCAATTGCCCCCATGATGGCATCAATACGATCATAATTTAACATGATCGAACTTTGAAAATAATCGGGCGTTGGCACCTTAATCAAAGTCTCGTCACTGTCAAAGGGATCCCCCACAGACATACCCGCAGGCACGCCGATCCGGATATTTTTCAAATCATCGTAGCTATTTAAATCGAGACCTGCGCGGGGCAAAATCCCGACAATCAAATCATGCCCAACTGTTTCAACCAATGCGAAATTTGCTTTCGCAAAGGGGGATGCCCCTGCCAACATGCAATCAGATAGTCCGCCCTTCGTATCGTGGATAAGACGTCTTAAAGGAACAGGCTGTGCCTTGGCAGTATATCCGGCTTCCTCCAGAATTCGGTTGGCAATTTGGTAATGATAGCCGTCATATTGGCCATCCGAGCTTTGAAAGCTGTAAGGCTCTTGCCCGATTGTCTGAAACACGGGGGCTTTTTCTTCCGCGGCGGCAGCACTGCAAAATGCCAGTAGCATTAGCAAGAGATAACTCAACAGATAGTGCTGCCTGATCATGCTACTCCCTACCACTCCCTTATGCCTCGCACATGCCGTTTCTTATTTTTATTTAATTTATATAATTTAGCAATATTACAATAAAAGCTTTAGACGTAAAAAAAGCCCCGCAAAAATGCGGGGCTTCTTCGGAATGTATGTTCCCTCGCAAATTAGCGAGAGTAGAATTCCACGATCAGGTTTGGTTCCATAACAACTGGGTAAGGAACGTCAGCCAGCACTGGAATGTTGTTGAATGTGCCTTTCATGGCTTTGTGGTCAACGTCCATGTATTCAGGAACATCACGCTCAGCCAGAGAAGCCGCTTCCAGAACGAGGGCCATCTGTTTGGATTTTTCGCGAACTTCAATCACGTCGCCTGGTTTAACCTGGTAAGAAGGAATGTTTACTTTCTTGCCGTTTACCAGAACGTGGCCGTGGTTGACGAACTGACGGGCTGCGAACACAGTTGGAACGAATTTCATGCGGTAAACAACCGCGTCCAAACGACGCTCAAGCAGGCCGATGAGGTTCTCGGAAGTATCGCCTTTCAGACGAACAGCTTCTGCATACAGACGGCGGAAAGCTTTCTCGGTGATGTTACCGTAGTAGCCTTTCAGCTTCTGTTTCGCACGCAGGTGAATACCAAAGTCGGAGAGCTTACCGCGACGGCTCTGGCCATGCTGACCTGGACCGTAGTCACGTGTGTTTACAGGGCTCTTCGGACGACCCCAGATGTTTTCGCCCATGCGGCGGTCAATTTTGTATTTGGCGTTAATACGCTTACTCATATCTTATTCCAATCGATATAAAAGGATAAGGCATGCCGACGAGGCTTGCACGAAGTGCGCAATATACTTCTGCAGCCTCCCCTGTCAACAGGGAATTAGCGCTTTTTCGCCATTATCCCCGCGCTTTGAGACTTTCGATAAAGCTAACCACTTTTTCGCTGACCAGTTCAGGGGCTTCGTGGGTTACCCAGTGGCTGACATCTGGCAGGCGATCAATGGCGAGGTCGTGGATAAATTCTTCGATGCCATTCAGGTTTTCAGGCATCAGGGCGTGATCCTGCTCCCCCCAAAGGATATAGGTCGGGACTTTAACGCGGAAATGATCCGGGTTGAGGTTAAGCCCCTTCACCCCTTGTGAGGCGGGGCGCGGCCGGACCGGGGACATCCGATAGTAATTAAGCATGGCCGTCACCGCCCCCGGCTTCTGCCACGCCTTGATATATTCCGCCTTTTCATCCGGGGTAATAAGCCCGCGCTTTTCGTGTTCGGCAAAGGTCCAATTCCAAAGCCAGTCACAATTATCCGCCAAAAGTTTCTCTTCGGTCGCGGGGTCCTGAAATTCAGTCATGTAACGGCTATGTTCGATCTGGCGCGCGTCCGTCTCCAGCAGCTTGGCGAAGATATAGGGATGTGCGCCGTTCAGAACCATCAGGCCGGAAACCCGCTCCGGCGCGGCGAGCGCAACAGAGAAAGCCACCGCCGCCCCCCAGTCATGGGAGACCAGATAAAATGTCTCATGCCCCAAATGAGACGCAAGGGCGAGGACATCCTTCACCAGACGATCAATTTTATAGTCTTCGGCGGCTTCAGGCCGGTCGGATAGGTTATAGCCCCGCATATCCGGGGCAACAGCGTGGTATCTCTCCCCAAGGGCGGGGAGCTGCTTTCGCCATGTGTACCAAAATTCAGGAAATCCATGCAGCAGAATAACCAAGTCATCAGCCCCTGCCCCGCTTTCTGCCATATGTAATGTGATATGTCCCAGATCAGCGAAGCGCGTGGTGATGTCAGCCATGGTTATTTTTCCTTTTTGTCTGCTGTCAGCCCCTTAATAATACCATGAAATGCCCGAATATCCGATTCCATTAGTCTTAACCGTTGAAACATGTTGCGCATATTGCGCAAAATCACCGGGCGGCGCGCCATGATGGGATCGAAGTAATTCTTTTCATCAAGCGCACTTTCAATGCGGTCAAAAAGGGCAATCACTTCCTTCTTCGTCGCGGGACGTTCTTCGTTTCGGATGATCTCATCCGGCGTGTCATCGGCAAACTGAAAATATTCATATGCCACCAACAACACCGCCTGCCCCAAATTGATGGAGGAGAAATCCGGGTTCAACGGCACCGTGATAATGGTATCGGCGTAGGTGACATCATCGCTGGAAAGCCCATAACTTTCCTTGCCAAAGAGGATACCGGCGCGGCCTCCCCCTGCTTCCAACTCATGCATGGCTTTGGCGGCGGCGCTTGGGGTTGCCACATGCTTGATCATATCGCGAGGGCGGGCTGTTGTCGCATAAACATGCTGCAAGTCTTCGGTCGCTTCGGCCACACTGTTAAAAATGCGGGCCTTTTCCAATACCAGATCAGCACGGGAGGCAAGCGCAACCGCCCTTTCATTCGGCCAGCCATCGCGCGGGTTTACAATCCGCATATCTGTTAGGCCAAAATTCAGCATGGCGCGGGCCGCTGCCCCGATATTTTCGCCCATTTGGGGCTCTACCAGAATAACGGCGGGCGCATTTTCATTTAGCGACATAGGTAAACTCGAAAATTAACGAGGATCAGGCACCCGCTGGTGCCTTATCCCGCATCAGTTTGTAATTGATACTATCGATGAGCGCGGCAAAGGCCGCATCCACCATATTGGGAGAGACACCGACCGTGACCCAGATGTCACCACTATCATCGGTACTATCGATCATAACACGGGTGATCGCTTCCGTGCCACGGCTGAGGATACGAACCTTAAAGTCCACAAGGCGCAGATCGTGCAGATATTCGGAATATTTCCCCAAATCCTTGCGAAGCGCATGGTCAAGGGCGTTCACCGGGCCGTTTCCTTCGGCGATGGACATCAAGCGCTCCCCATCCACGATGACTTTGACCACCGCGTCGGAAACACTAATCAGGTCGCCTTTGGCATTAAAACGGCGCTCTACCTGAACGCGGAAGCTTTCTACCTCAAAATATTTTGGAAGCTGCCCAAGACGGCGACGGGCCAGCAATTCAAAACTGGCTGGCGCACTGTCATAGGAATATCCGTTAAATTCCCGCTCTTTCACTTCGTCCAGAAGACGGTCAACTTTCGGGTTCTTTGGATCCACATCAAGGCCGAAACCTTCAAACTGAGCCACCACATTGGAGCGCCCAGCCTGATTGGAAACCGGGATCACCCGGTGGTTGCCCACAAGTGCAGGATCCACATGCTCATAAGTGCTTGGATCTTTCTGAACGGCCGATACGTGCAATCCGCCTTTATGAGTAAAGGCAGATGCCCCCACATAAGCCTGATGCCGGTTCGGGGCCCGGTTCAGGATTTCATCCAGCAGACGGGATGCATGAACCAGATTTTTAAGCCCCTCTTCGCTCACCCCAATGTCAAACTGGGATTTGTAAGGCTCTTTCAGCATCAGGGTCGGGATCAGGCTGACCATATTGGCGTTCCCGCACCGCTCCCCCAATCCGTTGAGGGTTCCCTGCAATTGACGGGCACCGGCACGGATCGCCGCCAACGTATTGGCAACGGCATTTTCCGTATCATTATGGGTGTGAATGCCCACATGATCGCCCGGGATCACTTTGACCACCTCAGTGACGATTTCCTCAACCTCATGCGGCATGGCACCGCCGTTGGTATCACATAAAACAACCCAACGGGCACCCGCATCATAGGCTGCTTTTACACATTTCAGCGCATATTCAGGGTTGGCTTTATAACCATCAAAGAAATGCTCTGCGTCATACATCGGCTCGCGGCCAAGGCGCTTACATTCCTCAACAGAGGATGAAATCAGCTCAACATTCTCATCAAGCTCAATGCCGAGAGCGACTTCCACCTGAAAATCCCAGGCTTTTCCGACCAGACAAACGGCCGGTGTTTCCGCATCCAGAACCGCTTTCAAGCCGCTGTCATTAGACGCACTGCGGCCCGGACGGCGGGTCATCCCAAAGGCGGTAAATGTGGAATTTTTAAATGTTGGTTTGCTATCAAAAAAGGCCGTATCGCCGGGGTTAGCGCCGGGCCAGCCCCCTTCAATATAGTCAATCCCAAGTTTATCGAGGGTTTTGGCAATAATGATCTTATCCTCGACACTGAAATCAACGCCTTGTGTCTGCGCACCGTCGCGCAGCGTTGTGTCGAATAGATATAATCTTTCTTTAGCCATTACGCCCTCTTCCATGTTGTGCCTTGCGGACTATCCTCCAGGATGATGCCCTGATCTTTCAGGCTATCCCGAATTTCATCGGCCCGCGCAAAGTTTTTATTTTTCTTGGCATCAACTCTCTCAACAATCAGATTATCAATATCCTCACCAGAGAGACCATCAGCCCCACCCACACTATTTTTTGAGCCTTTGAACCAATCATCAAGGCTCTGCTGGGCAAGACCCAGCAAGTTGCCGCCGGAGAAGAGTAATCCTTTCAGACGGGCTTTCTCATCGTCATCGCTGGCCTTGTTGGCTTCTTTGGCGATGGCGATCAATTCTTTGATGGCAAATGGTGTATCCATATCATTGGACAGATGATGGATAATGCCGTCCGCCACCTGCGATGTATCGGCTTCAATCCCCTCCAAGGATTTGAGCGCCGTATAAATCGTATCCAGTGAATTTTCCGCGTTCAGAACCCCATCTTCGGTCCAGTTGAGCGGTTTACGGTAATCTGTATTGAGCAGGACAAACCGGTAAATCTCTCCGGCGCAGCCCTCAAGGCGTGTGGATTTATCCAGCACATCGCGAACGGTAAAGAAATTACCCAAAGATTTGGACATTTTCTTACCATCAACGGTCAGAAAGCCGTTATGCACCCAATAGCGCGCAAAAGTTTTGTCGTCATTGGCGCAGCAGCTTTGGGCCACTTCATTTTCATGATGGGGGAAGATCAGATCCCGGCCACCGCCGTGAATGTCAAAAGCCTCGCCCAGTTCCGCCTTGGACATGACCGAACATTCGATATGCCAACCGGGACGCCCTTTGCCCCAAGGACTAGCCCATCCATGCATATCGCCGGGTGACGGTTTCCACAGAACGAAATCAGCAGGGTCTTTTTTGTAAGGGGCCACCTCAACGCGGGCGCCTTCGATCATCTCATCACGGTTACGACCAGAAAGCTTGCCATAATCAGGCATACTCGGCACATCAAACAGGACATGCCCTTCCGCCTCATAGGCGTGACCCTTTTCAATCAGGGTCTGGATCATGTCGATCATGCCCTGAATATGTTCGGTTGCCTTGGGTTCACGATCTGGAAGACCGACCCCAAGCGCGGCCATATCCGCATGATACTGAGCCGTTGTCTCGGTTGTCAGTTCCTCGATACTGATGCCCCGCTCGGCGGCGCGATCAATGATTTTATCCTCAACATCGGTGATATTGCGGACATAAGTCACATGATCTGCGCCATATTCAGCGCGAAGCAAACGTGCCAGCACATCGAAAATCACTGCCGGGCGGGCATTTCCGATATGGGCTGTGTCGTAGACGGTCGGACCACACACATACATTCCCACATTTTTGGGATCGCGCGGGACGAAGGTTTCAACTTCGCGTTTCGCTGTATTGTATAGCTTGATGGTCACGTATTTATCCTCAATTTACGCAGTTTCGCCGGCCAGACGAGCAAGGGCCTTCTCGCGCCCGATCAATACCAGCATTTTATCCATTTCCGGGCCACGGGACTGACCGGTGAGCGCCTGACGCAGTGGCATAAAGAGCGCCTTGCCCTTCACCCCAAGCATCTCTTTCACCGCATTGGTCCACTCTTTCCAGCTATCATCGCCCATCTCACCCGCAGGCAGCAGCTCAGCCGCTTTTGTCAGGAATTCCTGATCTTCAACAACGGGTGTTACCGGGCCTGTGACAACCTGCCACCATGCGGCGGCATCTTTAATCACCTCGATATTTCCGCGGATTGTCATCCAGAAATCTTCGCCTGCCCCCTCAAGGTTCAAGCAATCTTTCGCCTCTTCCCACGGCATGTCATGCAGGATTTTGGCGTTCAGGTTCCGAAGCTCCGCCGGATCAAATTTTGCGGCGGCGCGGCTGAAACGGCTGATATCAAACCCTTCCAGAACCTGATCCAGATGGCTACGAGGCTCCACATTGTCAGAGGACCCAAGACGCGCGAGCAATGAGTTAATGCTCATCGGCTCCAGCCCATCTTCGCGGAAATCCTTCAACGACAGACTGCCAAGACGTTTGGACAAAGGCCCGCCGTCTGGCCCCATCAGCAGTGGGATATGGGCAAACTCTGGCACAGATGCCCCAAGGGCTTTGAAAATCTGGATGTGCAGGGCGGTGTTGGACACATGGTCCTCCCCGCGGATCACATGGGTGATCGCAAAATCCACATCATCCACCACAGATGGCAGGTGATACAGCGGGCGTCCATCGCTTCGGATCAGGACCGGGTCTGACATGCTGGCGCAGTCGACCTCAACGTCACCGCGCACATGATCGTTCCATTTCACAACTTCCTGATCGAGCAGGAAACGCCAATGAGGTTTACGGCCTTCTGCCTCATAAGCGGCTTTCTGCTCGTCCGTTAGTTCAAGGGCGGAACGATCATACACAGGCGGCAAACGGCGAGACAGCTGACGTTTGCGTTTATATTCCAACTCTTCCCCTGTTTCATAACAAGGATAGAGACGGCCATCGGCTTTCAGCTTTTCAAAGGCCGCTGTATAGGCTTCGCCGCGGTCTGACTGCTTTTTCAAGTCGTCCCACTCAAGCCCCAACCATTTCAGGTCTTCCTGAATACCGTTGGCAAACTCTTCGGTGGAGCGTTCCTCATCCGTGTCATCAAGACGCAGAACAAACTCACCGCCGCTTTTGCGGGCATAGAGCCAGTTGATCAAAGCAAGGCGGGCATTTCCCACATGCAAGTAGCCCGTTGGGCTTGGCGCAAATCTGAATTTAGTTGTCATCTTTTGTCCCTAAACCCGTTTGTAATCGGATAACGACGATCCCGACCAAAGTTTCGGGTAGAAATTTTAACGCCCGGCGGTGCCTGACGTCGTTTATATTCGGCAATATAGAGCAGGTTCTGAATGCGGCTGACTGTAGCCCCGTCAAATCCCGCGTCTACAATCTCGGCGTATGATTTCTCTTCCTCCACCAACGCATGAAGAATGGCGTCCAGCACCTCATAAGGGGGCAGGCTGTCCTCATCCTTCTGATCTTCCCGCAGCTCTGCGGTTGGCGGTTTCGTGATCACGTTTTTCGGCATCACCGGACCATCCGGCCCAAGGAAATGCGGCTCGTAATTTTCGTTCCGCCAATCAGACGCCTCAAAACACAGCGTCTTGTAAATATCTTTCAAAACGGAATATCCACCGCACATATCGCCGTAAATCGTGGCGTAGCCCGTGGACATTTCCGATTTATTTCCGGTAGTCAAAACCATTTTGCCAAACTTGTTGGAAATGGCCATAAGCGTGACACCGCGGATACGAGACTGAATATTCTCTTCGGTGATATCCGCGTTAGTACCTGCGAACAAATGCCCCAGCATATGATCATAAGCATCAACCGCTTTTTCAATCTCAACCGTATCAAGCGCCGTGCCCAGCATACGGGCACATTCCGCTGCATCATCCAGGCTTTCCTTGGATGTGTAACGGGATGGCATCATCACACAATGCACTCGATCAGGGCCAAGGGCATCAACGGCCACCGCCGCGCTCAGCGCACTGTCGATACCGCCGGACAGCCCAAGGACAACGCCCGGAAAGCGGTTCTTTTCAACATAATCACGAAGGCCCAGAACCATGGCATTGTAGATGCGGGACATCTGACTGCCCGGATCTTTCAGCTCGTTAGTTTGGCAACACCATCCGTCATCGCCGCGCACCCATTCGGTGACCAGCAATTCTTCGCGCCAGCTTTTCATTTGTACCGGCAAAGAACGATCGGCGTTCAGCACAAAAGAGCCACCATCGAAAACCAGCTCATCCTGACCGCCCACCTGATTGACATATGCCATTGGAAGGCCAGTCTCGCCCACGCGCTCAACGGCGAAGTTAAGACGGGCATCCCCCTTTTCGTTATCAAACGGGCTGCCATTTGGCACCAGCAGCAATTCTGCGCCGGTCTCCTCAAGGCACTCAGCCACATCAGGGAACCACATATCTTCGCAGATCATGACCCCAAGGCGCACCCCTTTAAACGGGATCGGCCCCGGCAATGGTCCCGCCTCGAAAACCCGAATTTCGTCAAAAACACCGTAATTTGGCAGTTTTGACTTATATCGAGTGGCAGAGATTTTACCCTCTTCCAACAGACAAACCGCATTATAGAGACGACCGTTTTCAGACAATGGCCCCGTCATTAGCATGGCGGGCCCACCATCCAGCGTCATTTCCGCAAGATCCTGCATGGCTTTTTCACAGGCCCGGATAAAGGATGGTTTTAAAACCAGATCCTCTGGCGGATAGCCACAGATAAACAGCTCCGGAAAGACGACCAGATCGGCCCCTTCGGCCTCGGCCTCACTTCGGAACTCTTTTGCAAGGGCGATGTTCCCCTCAATATCGCCTAGTTTGGGGTTCGCCTGCGCAAGCGCAATACGTAATTTGTCAGTCATAAGGTGGTTTTACCGCCCCTTTTCGCATCCAGCAACGGAAAGCATCATTATTTTGCGGAAAATCAAAAGATTATCGCGATTTTACCCATTCCTGTTCCAGATGGAAGGCCCATCATCCATTAATCCTTCCTCATCGTCGTCATCTTCGTTGGAAAGATCCTCCATGATGGACATGGATGCCTTGGTGAGGGTCCGGTATTCTTCGGCCGGACGCTGTTCCACATCCTCATATGGCACAGCAGGCTCCGCCTCTTCTTCCTCTTCCCACTCGGCTTCCGGGTTCATTCCAACCGCCACAACACCAGAGCGAACCGGCATCGCCACAAAGTCGTTCTGATCCGCATCCGGAACCGCGTTGCTGCGGGTCATCCGATAAAGGGCGAAAACGACAATGATCGCGGCTACACCAGCCATGAACAGATAGAAGGCAATGCCCCCAAACCACCCCATCAGGCTGGAGACGACAATTGGACCGATGATCGCGCCAATACCGTTCACCAAAATCAGGCCGCTACTGGCCGCAACCATTTGGCTTGGCTCCATATGGTCGTTTGTATGCGCGATACAGAGCGAATAAAGCGGCATGCAGAACCCACCGTAGAAAGTGGCTGCAATCAGGAAGTAGAAAACAGAATAATGCTCGGCCACATATAACGTCACAACCGCGAGAAGTCCGGTGATCAAGGCGCAGAACATCAGCACCTGACGGCGATCAAAAATGTCCGACAACCGCCCGATTGGCATTTGCAGCAGCGCACCGCCCACAACAGACAACGACATAAACATGGAAATTTGGAAAACGCTAAGCCCCTGCAGGCCGCCGTAAACCGCCCCCATGGCAAAGAACGCACCTTGAAGAACGCCCACCAGCATAATACCCACCACACCGAGCGGTGAGATTTTATAAAGCTGCCGAATGCCCAGCTTCTCTGGCTCCTGCATGGTCGGCATGGGAGATGCCGTCAATGCCGATGGAATAAGCGCCAGTGACACCAGAACGGAGACAATAATAAAAGGGCTGTAGCCAGCTGGATCCGCGATAGTCAGAAGGAACTGACCACCGGCGATACCGATAAAGGTAATCAGCATGTAGACAGAAAGAATTTGGCCCCGTGTCTCATTTGTCGCGGTATCATTGAGCCAG
>JAEPMY010000129.1 GCA_017643685.1 Sneathiella sp. | reverse complement strand
GAAGAGAAAAACCGAAGGTGATACCGACAGCGTTTCACATATTTTCGAACTTTATGCAGCTCTTCAGTAGAGCGCTCTTCAATATACGCCCCTTTATGAAGCAAGTTCATACGGCCATGCTCAATCACTTCAAGTGCGAAAGGCTTCAATGGACTGTCCAGCAGCTTCAAACCTGAACGGCCGAGATGCTTTTTCCAATCAGATTTCCGCCATTTTTCAAAATTCTTAAAGGCTTTTTCGAAACGGCCACCGGTGAGTTCTTGCTCGATTACCTGATATTCATCATCCCGCATCAAATAGGCGTAGTATCTCAAATGAGCGTAATCCGCCTCCATCTTCTCCTGAGGGCATGTTTCATCCAGCATACCAGAGAGGAACACATCCATATCTCGCGCCTCCCCCATGAGGGTGCCAAAATACCGGAACTCACGCACAGTGCGTTTTAATATTTCAGGAGCAACAAGCGGACGGAAGATTTGCATGGCAACACGGGTCCGTCGCATGCCAATACGGATTTGCATCAAAGATGCCTCATCCTGCTTATCCCGAAATCGTTCAAAATTAATATGCAGGTGAGCCGCGCATTCCTTAAAGATCTGCTGTGCAGCCTCTCCCACCGTATCAGCCTTGGTCAGGTCCAGTTCGGGTAATTTGTAAACTTCCATTTTCATATGACAAGGCGCTCCTAACGCCCTACTCTGCCCTTACACCACGTGTTTCTATCTATATAATGACTTTATGCTAAAATAGAAACGAAAGAAAACGCAACGGATTCAAAAGAAAAATGAAAAAAAATCTGCAAGACTGGGTTGGAAATAGCGAAGAGCGTCGCGAAATCATTCATCAGCAATCACTTGACGGCTTTGCCGCCCTTATGGATCAAGACGTTCCGGCACCAACTTTTGTGCCCCCTGGCGTTCATTGGATGTACTTCTTGCCCACAACCAAACAATCAGACCTTGCCATAGATGGTCATAGTTATAAGGGTGGGTTTTTGCCGCCCGTTGATCTGCCGCGGCGCATGTGGGCTGGTGGGCGCATCCGCTTTTTCCGTCCCCTTCAGTCCGGTGACTGCGTTGACAAGACCTCTACGGTTACTTCCGTTACCGAAAAAGAAGGGCGAACAGGAAAGCTCGTTTTCGTAACTGTTGATCATAAAATTTCTGATGCAGACGGTGTTTACATCGAGGAAGAAACCGACATCGTGTTTCGAGACGCTCCCGCAGAAGGTGCTCCGGTTAAAGCACCTGAGTTAGCTCCAAATGATGCGGAATTTGAGCAGATTATCACACCAGATCCGGTCATGCTGTTCCGCTACTCTGCACTCACCTACAATGGACACCGTATCCATTATGACCGGGATTATGTTACCGGCGAAGAGGGCTATCCGGGGCTATTGGTGCACGGACCTTTAATTGGCACTTTGCTGATGAAACTCGCGTCCGAAAACATGCCGGGTAAAAGTTTAAAATCTTTTGATTTCAGAAACCAAAATCCAATTTTTGACACCGCGCCTTTTACACTCTGCGGCAAAAAACTGGACGAAAACACCTGCGAGGTGTGGGCGAAAGGCCCAAATGGTGAGTTAGCCGTGCGAGCAACAGCCAAGTTCTGACACGATGAGAATGGGGCGACACCGCCCCATTCATTATACAAATCTTAGTTAGTTTTCATTTTCTTCATATCACCATGATCCATCTTATCATGCTTCATGTGGCCATGGCCTTCGCCCATAGCGCCGCTGGATTTCACGTGAACCATCACTTTAACGTCACCTGCTTTTTCAAAGGAAAGCGTTACAGGGAACATAGTGCCCTCTTCCAGCTGCTTATTTAGCCCCATGAACATCACATGATATCCACCCGGCTTCAACTCAACCTCCGCACCAGCAGGGATTACAATTCCGTCTTTCATCTGGATCATGCGCATCACACCATCTTCCATTTTAGTGGTGTGAATTTCAACACGGGCAGAAATATCAGAACTGGCAGAAACCAAGCGGTCGTCTTCTTTAGATTTGTTTTCAATCTCCATGAAAGCGCCAGCTACTTTTGCTGTTGCGGTCCGCGCGCGCGCCCAAGCATCTTCTACCTTAATAGGACCATGGCTACTGTGGTCAGATGCCACCGACAGAGATGTCAAAGAGCCGAGGGTCATCATTCCAGCGACGACCGCCAGTGTCATTTTTTTGAACATTTTCATTTCTATTTCCTGTATCAGAGTTTCTCATTGATTACGTCAATGATTTCCTCCGGCGAGGTGCCATAGGAAAAGACCGTATCGAGCTTGCCGTCACGTCCCATCAGGTAACTGAAAGAGGTATGATCCACGAGATAATATTCAGGATCATCATCTTTATTCACAGCCTGACCATATGCCCGATAAGCTTTCTTCACATCCGCGATTTGCTCATTGCTACCTGTAAGGCCGACAATCCGTGGATCAAATGAATTTACAAATTCATTCATCACCTCTGGTGTATCCCGTTCTGGATCCACCGTGATAAAAACCGGAGTAACCTCGTCGGCCTTATCACCGAGACCCTGAATAACCTGAGCAAAGACATTCATCTCAGTTGGGCAAACATCGGGACAGAAGGTATACCCAAAGAAAACCATCATCAGTTTTCCTTTGTAGTCTTCTGCTGTAACTGTCTCACCTTTGTTATTAACAAGCGTAAAGTCACCCCCCACCTGCGGTGCACCTGCGATCACGCCTGATCGCCCGTTCTGTCCACCTGGCTCAGGCAACGCACCTGTCAACACAAGCGCTGTAATAACAACCCCAACGGCAACCAGTGCCGCAACTGAAAATGCAAAGATCTTATTCATACTTTCACCTATAACACCCGCCGAAAAAAACCGGCATGTCATTTGGCCCCAACATCAAGGGCCGATTTTAGTTTGCTTTAGATGAAAGCAGGAGGCGCCCTGAGCGCAGGTCGCGTCCAATGAAGCGCGGCCATTCGCGAAGGAGTGGACTGGATAGCTATAACGTTCGGATCGCGGTCTTCAATATATGGATATCCTAGACCATAAACTTTTAAAGCCGCCGCGGTTCCGTACCAACAGAGGGGACAATCGGGGCATGCATCACAAAAACCCTCGCTATTTTTTTGAAGAGTTTCCCCTGGACTTAAGAGTTCAGCAGCATTTATTTTCTCAATACCGTTCTGAGTACAAACCTCCACAAACGCCTCATCCCCCATTCCCTGAGCAAATGCGTTATGGGTCATCGGGACCAAAAGGTTGAGAAAGATTGCCAACATCCCTAGAAGCGAAAACAGATATCTCAAGCCCTGCGGGCGACGCCGCAGGCTGGCTTTTGATCCTCCTGATCGAGAGGTTATCTGAATGCGCGAAAACATGTCCGGACACTAATTCACAAGGGGCCTATCGGCAAGGGAATTATCATTGCAAAAATGACGGGATACAGGCAACATTTGCCAAGATTTGACTGATCGTACGCAAATGATTGACTTCAAACATTTATTTGCCTACAGTCCGGGCATAATAACTAATTATATTATCTGAGCTACTAACAGGGCATTCAGACACACATTATGAGTGTTTTCTTTGTAAAGAGATTCATGACACTCCTGGCAACCCTATTTGGCGCGTCAGTGGTGATCTTTCTCGTTATGGAAATTCTTCCGGGAGATCCGGCGCTGGTGATTCTGGGCGTTGACGCCACACCGGAAGCCACCGCCGCCCTGACGAAAGAGTTGGGGTTGGACCGTCCAGCATTGGAGCGGTATTTTACCTGGATTAGCGGACTTCTCGTAGGCGAACTTGGGAATAGTTACGCGTATAAAGTCCCCGTCACCGAATTAATTTCAGGAGCGCTGAAGATCACCTTCCCGTTGGCAATCATGTCAATGGCACTAAGCGTCATTCTGGCGCTTGTAATCGGTCTTTATGCGGCCGCTCACCATAACAAAGCAAGCGATGTTACCCTTATGGGGATCAGTCAATTGGGAATTTCCATTCCGAATTTCTGGCTTGCTGTACTCTTGGTTCTGTTCTTCGCCGTGAACCTTCGTTGGTTCCCTCCTGGTGGTTTTCCAGGGTGGGAAGAAGGCTTCTGGCCTGCGGTGCGATCCCTTGTATTGCCTGCCGTTGCGCTGGCGACAGTTCAAGGCGCGATGCTAGCCCGTATTACCCGTTCATCTGTGCTGGAAGTATATCGTGAAGATTTTGTTCGGACTGCCCGCGCAAAGGGTGTCAGTCGCCAAGCCACCCTTTGGGGACATGTTCTCAGAAATGCGATGATCCCTGTTCTGACAGTTATGGGAATTCAGTTTGGCAACCTGCTGGTAGGTACTGTGATCGCGGAAAATGTTTTCCATTTGCCGGGCCTGGGTTCAACCGTTCTGAAAGCAATTAACAATCGCGATATCATTGTTGTGGAAAATGTCGTTTTGTTGCTTGCGGCCATCGTTGTCATCGTGAACTTCTTTGTTGATATTCTATATGCGGTCGTTGACCCCCGGTTGAAGGCGCACGACATATGAGTTTGGCTAATTCACAATCTTTTTTCGCGCGCTGTCTGAGAAGCCGAAGCTTTGTCGTTGGTGGCGTCATTACGGCGTTTTTGCTCCTGTGCGCCCTGGTCTCACTTTTCTGGACACCGGGCGAAGCCTTCGTGATCACGGTGAAGGACCGATTTAAAGGTCCATCTTTGGAGCATTGGTTGGGTACAGATCAGTTTGGGCGTGATGTCGCCTCCATGCTGATGACAGGAACACAAAACTCCATCACCGTTGGTGTTGTTGCCGTGTCCATTGGTCTTTTTGCAGGTGTTGCACTTGGTCTTTATGCATCCGCAAAAAGAGGTTGGACTGAAGAGCTGATCATGCGCTTTAGCGACTTCTCTTTCGCCTTTCCGGCCATATTGTCGGCCATTATGATTACGGCGATCCTCGGCCCCGGTGGCGTGAACTCCATTATCGCTATTGGCATTTACAATATACCTGTTTTTGCTCGATTAACCCGTGGCTCCGCAAACGCGATCTGGACACGTGAATATGTCATGGCTTCCCGTGCGTCAGGCAAGGGGAAATTCCGAATTACGGTTGAGCATATTCTGCCAAACATTCTCTCGATCATTATTGTTCAGGCGACTATTCAGTTCGCACTCGCGATTTTGGCGGAGGCAGCGCTGTCATATCTCGGCCTTGGCACGCAGCCGCCTGATCCTTCGTGGGGCCGCATGCTAAACGAAGCTCAAACCCTGATGTTCCTCCAACCAATGCAGGCGGTCTATCCGGGTGCGGCCATCGCTCTTGCCGTGTTCGGCCTAAACCTTCTCGGAGATGGACTGCGGGATGTTCTGGACCCACGTTTGAGCAGGAAGCGGTAAGATGTTGCTATTGGATGTTGAAAACCTGAATGTGGATCTCTCAACCGCAAAAGGGCCTGCCCGCGCGGTTCGAAATCTGAATATTCAACTGGAAAAAGGGGAGACCCTCGGGATCGTTGGGGAAAGTGGTTGTGGTAAATCCATGACAGCCCTTGCCCTGATGGGACTGCTTCCCGACAACGGAACAGCCACTGGCGCCATCCGTCTTGGCGGTGAAAATCTTCTTGATAAATCAGAAGCAGAGATGTGCCGCATTCGCGGCAATCGTATTGCCATGATCTTTCAGGAACCAATGACGTCTCTTAATCCAGTTCATACCATCGGCCGTCAGATAATGGAGCCTCTCCGCCTGCACCGGGGATTGGATAAAAAGGACGCAATGGAAGAGGTCGTTCGCCTTCTTGATCGGGTTGGCATTCCAAACCCATCGGAACGTGTGCGAAATTACCCTCATCAGCTTTCCGGTGGTCAACGGCAGCGGGTTATGATCGCCCTTGCCCTCTCCTGCGCGCCGGACATTTTGATCGCGGACGAGCCAACAACGGCCCTCGACGTTACTATTCAGGATCAGATCCTGGATTTGATCCAAACACTTGTAGAAGAAGAGGGCATGTCCCTTGTTCTGATTTCCCATGACCTTGGGGTCATTGCTGAGAACACGCAGAAAGTGGTTGTCATGTATGGCGGTACCGTCGTTGAAAGTGGCAATACAGATAAAATCTTTGATGAACTGACGCACCCTTACACGCAAGGCCTGTTTGCTGCCATGCCAAAGGTTGGTATGGGCCGAAACAAACGCCTGACCACCATTCCGGGGACAGTTCCGGATCTCGTAAATCTGCCAAAAGGTTGCACATTCACAGATCGCTGCCCGATTGCGACAGATGCCTGTCGAGATACGGTTCCCGCTATTCAAGACATGTCCAGCACCCATCAGGTGGCCTGCCACCACATGCAAAATGCAATTACCGCCCGCGAAACGGGAGGGCTTTATAAATGAGTAAAACTGTTCTTAAAGTCACCGATCTCGTTCGCCACTACCCTCTTCCAAAAGAAAAACTGTTTAGCGATCAGCGCTACGTCTACGCGCTGAACGGTGTCAGCTTTGAAATCAAGGAAGGTAGCAGCTTTGGTATTGTTGGTGAAAGTGGATGCGGAAAATCTACTCTCGCCCGAAACGTGATGGCTCTGGAGGAAACAGATTCTGGGTCTGTTCAGATTTTGGGGAACGAAGTCGTTGGAAAATCCTTCTCTGAACTTCGCCCCTTGCGTCAGCATTTCCAAATGGTGTTCCAGGATCCATATGGCTCTCTAGATCCGCATCACACAGTTGGGCGTATCGTGGCAGAACCATTAACTGCAATTGATGACTTAAGCAAAGAGGAGCGGGCAAAGCGTGTTGAAGAAGTTCTCTCTTCCGTTGGGCTAAAGCCAACCGATGCAGAGAAATATCCACATGAATTCTCCGGCGGTCAGCGTCAGCGTATTGCGATCGCCCGTGCATTGATCACCCGCCCCGCCCTGATCGTTGCAGATGAACCCGTATCCGCTCTCGACGTATCTGTTCAGGCGCAGGTTCTGAACCTTCTTCGGGATTTGCAGGATGAATTTGGGGTAACCTACATGTTCATCAGCCATGATCTTGCTGTTGTAGAATATCTCTGTGATGAAATGGCCGTTATGTATCTGGGATCTGTTGTGGAAAAAGGGCGCACAGAAGATATCTACGCCAATCCAGCGCACCCCTATACTCGGATCCTGCTTGATGCTGTCCCAAACCCTGCATCGGGCAAGAAACGTAATCGCATTCGCCTTGACGGGGGTGTGGCAGGGCAAACAGAACGCCGCCAAGGCTGCGCGTTTCAGGATCGCTGCCCGATGGCACAGGATAAATGTCGGAGCGAAACTCCAGCTCTTAAATCCGTTGGCGGCGACCATATTGCCGCCTGCCATTTCTCAGATAAGGTAAGTCAGCTGGGAGCAGGGTAATATTACCCCTCTTCAGTCTCTTCGAACTTCAACGCAGCCGAGTTTAAGCAATACCGAAGTCCCGTTGGCTCCGGACCATCTGGGAATACATGCCCAAGATGCGCATCACAGCGGTTACAAACCACTTCGGTGCGACGCATAAAGAAACTGCGATCATCTTTCTCTCCCACCATTTCTTTATTGAGCGGGTCATAAAAGCTCGGCCAACCAGTCCCGCTTTCATATTTTGTTTCTGAGGAAAATAAGGGTTCATCGCAACAGATACAGTGATAGACACCGTGCCGCTTATTGTCATGGTAACGACCGGTAAAAGCGCGCTCAGTCCCTTTTTTACGCGCAACCTTATACTCTTCCGGAGATAATTGCGCTTTCCATTCTACATCGGATTTTATGACTTTTTCCATTTTGGAACTCTCCGCTCTTACATTCAGACCTTTTCCTCTCATATATACGATAATTCGCCATTTGAGAGTCACAAAACTTGACGTGTTCTTGAAGGTGAGGGAGAATTTGATATGTAGGAAAGGTTCATATGACTGACCTCCTCCCCATAAATAGGGCCATTTCTAAAGTTAGGATTTTCTGTAAAAGATGATCAGGAGATCCAATTATGAAGCGCAAAAGATTTTCAGAAGAACAGATTATTACGATACTGCAGGAGCATGCTGCGGGGATGAAGGTTAAGGATATTGT
>JAEPMY010000077.1 GCA_017643685.1 Sneathiella sp. | reverse complement strand
CAGATCAAAAAAGGCAGCATCTTCCCCGAGCTTATGATCCCCTACAAAGGGATTTCGCACCAACCAATTGGTTTTAGGAAGCTGTTCAACAAACTTTTTGGCAAGAGCAACCTGGTTTTTAGGGGGCATATCCCCAACCAATGAACGGAGTGCCTTCTGGATGTGATACACGCCTGTCCGGCCAAGGGTCGCGTATAGCATCAACCCCATGCCGCCATCTGGCGCAAGAACCGCTTCCAGCGCCTTTAAACCCGCTTCAGGCTCTTCCAAATGATGAAGGACGCCGCAGCAATCAATGTAATCAAAGGGGGCGAACCCCATACCCGGAAGATCGAGAAGGGATCCCGTGTGAAACTCAATATTGGTGAGACCGCGAACTTTTGCTCTCGCCTCCACCACGCTTCGGCTAGCCGCCGAAAGATCCACATAGGTAACTGTGCCAACATTACCCCGATCCGCCAGTTGCTGCGCCAGCATGATGGCAGCATCACCGGTGCCACCCCCGGCCACAAGGGCGCGAAATGGTTTAGAATAATCCCGGCAACCGCCAAACAGATAATGGTTAATCTCATCCAGATGGCTTGGGCTGCCGGTGATCAGCCTTTGACGTTCATCTTCTGGATTGCGGGGGGGATATGGAAAATCTTCATATTGATTTTTGACCGCAGCATCGCGTGTCTGTCTCCCCCGCCCCATCAGTGTCAGTCCTTTACGGTAATTGCGATTTTACCTGTATATTTACGAGACAGAAGCGCCTTCATGGCATCTCCGCCCTGTTCTAGTGGGAAACGTGCAGAAACATGAGGCTTCAGCTCGCCTCGTTCCACCATGTCCAACATGGTCTTAAAGTTTGCCCGGTTTTTCTCTGGTGTCCGGCGCGCGAACTCACCCCAGAAAACACCCACAACCGAACAGCCTTTCAGCAAGGTCAGATTGGTTGGCAATTCGGCGATCCGACCGGATGCAAATCCGATAACCAACAAACGCCCTTCCCAGTTAATGCAGCGCATGGATTGGTCAAAAGCATCACCACCAACCGGATCGTAAATAACATCAGCGCCTTTACCGCCGGTCAGTTCTTTAACCCGATCCTTGATGCTTTCGGTGGAATAGTTGATGACATGATCAGCACCATATTGACGAACGATATCCATCTTCTCGTCAGAGCCAACAGTTCCGATGACAGTTGCTCCCAACGCCTTACCAAGCTCAACGGCATTCAACCCAACGCCGCCAGCCGCGCCGTGAACCAGAAGAACCTCACCTTTTTTCAGGTTACCGCGATCAACAAGTGCGTGATATGTGGTGCCGTACGTCACCGGGAAACCGGACGCCTGATCAAATGGCATGTTATCGGGAATAACATAAGTTCCCGCAGCTGGGGCCACAACATATTCTGCGAACCCGCCATGACCGTGGTTAGACATTACACGGTCACCAACTTTCAAATTATCAACGCCTGCGCCCACCTCGGTGATGATACCAGCTGTTTCCATGCCTGGAGCAAATGGAAACTCTGGCTTGAACTGATATTTACCTGCAATAATCAGAGTGTCAGGGAAATTCAAACCAACTGAGTGAACCTCAATTTTCACCATACCTTCCGACACAGTTGGCTCTGGGATATCCTCCATCACCAGATCATCGGGGCCGCCAAATTCCTTACAGAGTAGTGCTTTCATTTTTATTTTCCGTTTTGTTATCCCTGTTGGGGTTTGTTTTTTTGCGCTGCAGTAAAGGGTAATGCATGAAAATGCGTCAGGTCAATTCCTCAAAGGCCGCTATCAGTCAAATGGGTTTCAAGTTTCCCGACTTTGATACCGTTCCAGTTCTCTAATACCGGGCTCGTAAAGCTCCCCATCGCCGCCTGCATGTCATCGGTCATCAGACCTATATGCTCAAGAATGCTCCCAAGTGCAACCTCAACGCCGCGAACGGTTCCGTCGGCTGTTTTCATTGCGACGCCAAGCCCAAGTGTTGGCAGGGCCGCCAAATAAACACCTTCTGCACCAACTTTGGCGATAACAGTTCCTTTTGCGGATCCGTTAAGTGCTGTACATAAACGATCAGATCCCGCGATCATTTCCGGATAGGCCGCAATTGCTTTTTGAATCCGCCTGCAGGCAGAAGCCCGCTCAGATCCCAACTTCTCTGGGTCCGCAAAGCGGGCAATTGCCATCGCGGCGTTTTTTAAAGGCACGCCAAATGTTGGAATGGAGCAACCATCAATTCCCATTGGCGCATTCGAAAGATCGAGATCAGTGAAATCCTCGAGAATTTTTTGGATTCGCTGCTGAACAGGATGATCCAAATTTACATACCCTTTTGGATCTTCGCCCAGATGAACGGCCGTCGTCAAAAAACCGGAATGCTTACCAGAACAATTATTATTCGCCGCGGTTGGTTCTTTACCTGCGGCTGCCATGGCCCGTTCTGCCGCCCGGTATGTTGGCCAATGAGAGCCACATTCCAACGCTTCAACTGAAAGGCCTATGCGTTTCAACCAGTTTGTCACGGCTTCCGCATGAAAATCTTCGCCCGTATGAGAAGCGCATGCCAGTGACAATTCGCGCTCACTCACGTTAAAAGCATCGGCAGCCCCGCTCTCAACAAGTGGCAAGGCTTGAACCGGCTTAATGGCGGAGCGTAAATAAACTGGGTCTTCAATATTTCCCCATTTTTTGAGGATCCCGCCATCCGCGTCCGTCACAACAGCATGTACCAGATGGCGACTTTCCACCATATTTCCGCGCCAGACATCAATGGTAAGCGGGTCTTCCTTGATGATTTTTTCGGAAATTTTTGTCATTTACTCCATCCTACATATATAGTGCGCCACTTCAGCGTACATTATCCATCTTTGGGTTTGAGGTGAACCGTTTATGTCGTCATCACGTGGCTTTTTTGGGATTGGCATCGAAGGGGTAAGTAAACCCATGAATGCCGGTAATCTATTCCGTACGGCGCATGCCTTTGGCGCGAGCTTTGTCTTCACAATTAATGCGGAATATGCTGTTCGCAAGGCAAAATCTGATACCTCTCTCGCCCCAAAGAACATCCCTTGGTATGAATACGAAACCATAGACGACATTCAAATGCCCAAGCATTGCAAAATTGTCGGCGTAGAGCTCCTTGACGATGCAGAAGAACTTCCCAGTTTCTATCACCCTTTAAGCGCTATGTATGTGCTGGGTCGGGAACGTGGTTCTCTCTCGCCTGCCATGCGGGAAAAATGTGATTATTTCATCAAAATTCCGACAAAATTCTGTTTGAATGTTGCAACCGCAGGGGCCATTGTGATGTATGATCGTGTGGTTGCGCATGGACGTTTCGCCCATCGCCCTACCAGCGAGCTTGGCAAAGCTGTACCGCTCCCTGAGCACGTACAGGGCAAACCGCTCAGCCGCAAGCTTCGCAACTTAGAAGACTGACGCCTTAGATTAGACGAAGATAAGAAGACACAGGATAGGACATGACTTTTTCAGCAGCCAAAACCAGTTTCCTCTCTCTCCTGACCGGGGCCTTTTTGATCTCTGCCGCACCGGCTGAGGCAGCCAAAACAGACCCACGGGCTCTTGGCACCTTCAAAGACTGGAGCGCTTATACTTGGGCCGAGGAAGGACAGAAAATTTGCTACATGCTGTCACGTCCGATCAAATCCTTGCCAACCAACGTCCGCCGCGGTGATATCTACATCATGGTGACTTACCGACCAAAATCCCGCATCAAGGAAGAGGTTAGCCACGTCACCGGTTACCCCTACAAAGATAAGTCTGTTGTGGATGTGACCATTGATAAACGCAAATTCAAAATGGCGACAGATGGTGACGCGGCCTGGCTTCCAGGGGCCGATATGGATCCTAAAATGATCAGTGCCATGCGCAGTGGTTCCAAGATGATTATCAAAGGAACCTCCTCTCGCGGGACCGACACAACAGATACATATTCATTGCAAGGCTTTACAGCAGCGCATAAGCAGATTAGAAAAAGCTGCAACTAGTTGGAATTGCCGCTATTGGCAATTCGCGAGGCCTGCGACTGAGCTGCAGGCGTGATGGATAGAAGTATTGTAAACCCATGGAACATCTGATCCCTGATGTTGAGGCTGTCGATCGTCAGCCTGAACTGCTTGCCATTCGTAAAACCCTTGTCGGCATGGATCGCAAGGACATCGCCGCTGCGCTGATTGAGGCTGGAGAGCCCGAGAAATCTGCGAAAATGCGCGCACGTCAGCTTTTTCACTGGCTCTATTATCGGGGTGCGACCAGCTTCGATGACATGACGTCTATCTCCAAAGATCTGCGCGCCAGACTACCAGAACATTTCACCGTTGATCGTCCGGAAATTACCAGTTTACAAAAATCCGTGGACGGCACTCGCAAATGGCTAGTGAAATTTCCTGATGGCCAAGAAGTCGAATCAGTTCATATCCCAGAAGAGGATCGCGGCGCTTTATGTGTCTCTAGTCAGGTAGGATGTACCCTGACCTGCACATTTTGTCATACGGGCACCATGAAGCTGGTCCGCAATCTAACCGCTGGGGAAATCATCTCTCAGATGATGGTTGCACGGGACACCATTAATGAATGGCCAAGCCCTAAAGGTAATCGCATGATTTCCAACATCGTGATGATGGGTATGGGAGAGCCACTTCTCAATTACGATAATGTTGCGAAAGCGCTGAAAATTATCATGGATGGGGGAGGTATTTCTCTCTCCAAAAGGCGGATTACCTTGTCCACCTCCGGCATTGTTCCAAAAATCTATCAGTGCGGTGAAGAGCTGGGTGTAAATCTGGCCATTTCCCTGCATGCGGTTAATGACGAAGTCCGCGATGTTCTGGTGCCAATTAACAAACGCCACCCGATCAAAGAACTGCTGAAGGCTTGCAAGGACTATCCAGCCAGTAACAATGCCCGCCGGATCACCTTCGAATATGTGATGCTGGATGGTATCAATGATAGCCCTGCGGATGCACGCGAACTGGTCCGCCTACTAAAAGATATTCCGGCAAAAGTGAACCTGATCCCGTTCAACCCATGGCCGGGCAGTGACTACAAACGCTCCAGCAACAACGCGATCCATCGTTTTGCGAAAATCGTCAATGATGCAGGCTATTCCTCCCCAGTCCGCGTACCGCGCGGTGAAGACATCATGGCTGCCTGCGGTCAGCTCAAGACCGAAAGCACGAAAATGAGTGCCGCTGAAAAACGTCGGCAGGCGGCTAGCTAGAACATACTCCGTTTTGTAATAACGGGCCCCTCAGGGCCCGTTATTTATTTGGTCATCTACTCCCCTTGAAGAACCGTATAATCGGAAAAGGGAGAGATATGCAGACCATCGAAATGTTTATTCTGGATTATGGCCTTGGGGTTTACATGATCCTCTTCGGATATTGCTTTCTCAAAAGCGGTCTACTTCCCCTATTTGCAGGTTATGCGGCCCAAACAGGTTTATTGGACCTGTCCGCTGTGCTGATGACAGTTGCCGCGGGTGGTTATTTGGGAGATGAATTCCGCTTCTTCGTCTCTCGGCGTTACGGAATTGCAAAAATCGAAAATTCGCCGCGATTGAACCCTATTTTAACTCGCGCCAGACAACTTCTCGATCGCTATGGGCATGCTTATATGTTCCTATATCGCTATCCAAAAGGAATGCGCACCATCGGCGCGCTGCCCCTTGGCCTCACCCCTATATCGTGGGTGATGTTTACAACATTGAACTTCGCCTCAGTTGTTCTATGGGTCGGAATTATGGTCGGTGGCGGATATCTCTTCGGAGCTTCACTTGAGGCGGCACTGGCAGAAAACTGGAAATACATCAGCATCATGATGTTGATCGCCGTTCTTGGGATCGGTGTTTATCTGTGGTATCAAAAGCCCAGAAATCCGTCTTAAACACCCCGTTTCCAGCAGCCTTTCGCGTCGAAACCCACCTCCATTTCAGGCTTGAAATATATCCACTCGGCTTTCCCTTGCAGGGAACTACATTTTCCCTTATTTTGCGCAGCTTCTGTCACAGAAAAGATTTGATTTCCATAAAGGAACACGCCATGTCACAAGACATCAAAAAAGTTGTTCTGGCCTATTCCGGTGGTCTGGATACCTCCGTTATTCTGAAATGGCTGCAGACAACCTACAACTGCGAAGTGGTCACTTTCACCGCTGACCTCGGTCAGGGAGAAGAGCTTGAGCCAGCCCGCCAAAAAGCAGAGCTGCTCGGTATCAAAGATATTTACATCGATGACCTGCGCGAAGAATTTGTCCGTGATTTTGTGTTCCCAATGTTCCGTGCAAATGCCGTTTATGAAGGCCAGTACCTTCTGGGCACGTCTATCGCACGGCCGCTGATCTCCAAACGTCAGATCGAGATTGCAAAAGAAGTTGGTGCTGATGCGGTTGCCCATGGCGCGACAGGTAAAGGTAACGATCAGGTTCGGTTTGAGCTTGGGTATTATGCCCTGAACCCAGACATCAAAGTGATTGCCCCTTGGCGGGAATGGGATCTGAACTCCCGAACCAAACTGATTGATTTCGCGGAAAAGAACCAGATTCCGATCCCGAAAGACAAACGCGGCGAGGCACCTTTCTCCGTTGACGCAAACCTGCTGCACATTTCTGCGGAAGGTAAAGCGCTCGAGGATCCGTGGGAAGAAGCTGGCGAGTATGTTTACTCCCGCACAGTTGCGCCAGAAGATGCACCAAACGAGCCAACATATATCGAAATCGAATATGAAAAAGGTGATCCGGTTGGTCTGAACGGCAAACGCCTCAGCCCAGCGACAATGCTGACCGAGCTGAACAAGCTTGCAGGCGACAACGGCATTGGCCGCCTTGATTTGGTAGAGGGACGTTTTGTCGGCATGAAATCCCGCGGTATCTACGAGACACCGGGCGGAACCATCATGCTGGAAGCCCACCGCGGCATTGAGCAGATCACATTGGACCGGGGCGCAATGCACCTGAAAGACGATATCATGCCTCGCTATGCGGAGCTGATTTACAATGGTCTTTGGTTCTCTCCTGAGCGGGAAATGCTGCAGGCTCTGATCGACAAGAGTCAGGAAAAAGTGTGCGGTGTTGTCCGCCTGAAACTTTACAAAGGCCGTGTCTCTGTTGTTGGACGTAAGAGTAAATTCTCTCTCTACTCCATGGAGCATGTCACGTTCGAAGAAGACACTGTTTACGATCAGCGCGATGCGGAAGGTTTTATCAAACTGAACGCCTTGCGTCTGCGTCTTCTGCACCGTCAGAAAAACTAAATTGATCCCATAAATGAAAAAACCCGGCTTTTACCGGGTTTTTTTGTGTCTTTTTACGTTTTATTGGCGCCGAACATCCCGGCTTTGATCTTCTTCAAAATCCTGAACCTCTTCCACATAGGGCACATAGAGGTCCTTGATATAAAGAATGATCGCAAGACCGCCACCGCCAATGGCACCCGTGAGTAAGATCGTCTCAACTCCCGGCAACCAACTCAAATCCCAAGGTAGTTGAAAAGATCCGACAACAAAAAGTAGGATCGCCTCAGGAATCCCAATAAACACAATGGCAAAAACAATGCCGGTCAGCGCCCCGAGGGAGCCGGCTTTTAAAAGCGGATAAAGCTGACCGATCTTGTTCATATAACCCACTTAACCCAGCAGAGTTGCTTCTTCGATATCATTCATCCGGCATGTGGCCGTAATGGTATTCGCCAGCAAACAGGCGATCGTCATTGGTCCGACACCACCTGGTACCGGCGTGATGGCACCAGCAACATCTTTGGCACTGTCAAACTCCACATCTCCAACAAGGCGGGTTTTACCATCATCTTTCGCGATACGATTAATTCCAACGTCAATAACAGTCGCTCCGGCTTTGATCCACTCCCCTTTGATCATTTCGGGACGCCCAACTGCCGCCACGAGGATATCGGCACCACGACACACATCTTCAATATTTTTGGTACGGGAATGCGCGATTGTCACCGTACAACTTTCCGCGAGCAGCAAACTTGCCATCGGCTTCCCCACAATGTTGGAGCGACCAACAACCACCGCGTTCAATCCGCTCAGATCTCCCAGATGGTCTTTTAGCATCATAATGCAGCCACGCGGCGTACAGGGAACCATCGCTGGCAAACCAACGGCCTGACGCCCTGTATTGATCACGTGGAAACCATCCACGTCTTTTTCAGGAGCAATGGCATCAATAACAGCGGTTTCATCAATCTGGCTTGGTAGCGGTAATTGAACCAGAATACCGTGGATGCTTTCATCTTCATTCAGACGGTTCACAACCGCCAGCACCTCTTCCTCTGTTGCCGTATCTGGAAGTTTAATCTCTTCAGACTTCATTCCAGCTTCAACGGTAGAGCGGTTTTTGTTCCGCACATAAACTTGGCTGGCGGGATCTTCTCCCACCAACACCACAGCAAGACCAGGTGTAATTCCATGCTTCTCTCTCAGGACTTTCACCTGATCAGCTACAGTTCCACGAACACGTGCGGAAAATTCTTTACCATCAATAATATGCGCAGACATTAGTCTCTTGGCCCCTAAACTGGCGTATCGGCGAACGTTACAACATATTTCTCCAGCTGCACCGTGCTCGCCTCCGATGAGATGAAGAGTGTTTTATTTCGGTCGGTCTCTCCGGCGATAATCTCTATTTGAGAAGCCGGGATTTTAAATTCCTTCGAAAGCAGCTTCATCAGCGCTTTATTCGCTTTTCCTTTTTCCGGAACTGCGGTGACCTTCGCCTTCAATCGCCCACGTCCCTCCACATCTTCAAAGAAGCCATCCAGTTTGTTGGCAGATGCGCCAGGTTGAAGGCGTATAAAAAGACGAACGCCCCCTGATATTTCGTCAAGGGGCGCTTTCATTACCTGTAAACCAGATATTCCCACATCAAATTCTGAGCGAATATCAGAAGCAAGATCAGGACAATTGGCGAGACATCAAGCCCGCCCATGGTTGGGATAAATCGTCTAATGGGTCTGAGAACTGGTTCTGTTGCTTTGTAAAGGAACTCCCCTACGACGGCCACAAAGCGATTGTTCGCATTCACCACGTTAAACACAAACAGCCAGCTTAATATGGCATTTGCGATTAGTAACCAGATGTAAATTTGAATGATCATACTGATCAGGGTCACAACCGATACCATGTTCACCCCATGCGTTGGTAATTTCTCCCTACATTTAATGATCAATAACCCAATGAGCAAGCCTCGAGAGGTCGGATTTGTAATCTTTAGGCCAAATTAGGCGCATTTCCGGTGAACTATCGCAAGATGGCTTTCAAATCTCGAGCGCCGAGCGCGTTCAGCATAAATCTCGTTAGAATCTGTTGAAGCAGTTTGGGAAGCCGCTCTCCGCCTGAATTCTCCCCCAGTGCCGCAAGACGCAATCCATTAAACTGATGGCTTGCCTGAACGGGACGTCCGAACACTTGTCCGCCAACGGTAAATTTGCCTGCCGGCAACGAGACGGACTTGATAATCACAACCGGCCCCTCTGCGCTTGCATTCACATTTCCGCGTGCCGCACTCAACGACGTCGCAATATCCTTCAGGCCGTAATTAGTCCCTTCAACATTTATACTGACAGCCTCCGCAGTAATGTGATCAACAATCAATATGCCTGACAAAAAGGATTTGGGATCAACCTTCACATTTACACCAGAAAACGTAACCAGCGGTTTATGATCTGCTCGCGTCCCAAGCAGTGACACCTCACCGATTGTGGCATCGCCAGTGATCCCGCCTGTTGAGATATCCTTTAGCAATATCGGCAACCCTGACGCCTTTTCCAGATTAGTCTGGGCGGTATTTAAAAATTCTCCATGGAACTTCTGTAACGCATAAACACTTCCTCCAGCGGCACCGGCCAGGAGCAACACAAGAAAACCTGCAACGATTAAAAACCAACGCATACCGCACTCCATTTATAAGAAAAGAGGAGATGCGATATAACTTTTAGTTGCCTTTATTCAATTGGTATCTACTCAAGAGTGGGAAGATTACATACCACCATATGGGAATGGCTATTATTACGCCTATTCCATTGGCCGCTATATCCAAAAGCTCAAAAGATCGGCCGCTCAACGGTTGCAGTATTTCAATCATCAAAGAGGCCGTGAAGGAAATTCCCAACAGCCAAAAAGCCAGTGTTGAGTTGCTTGCTGCCAATAGAGCAAACACCCCGATTACCAGATACGCCCCCAAATGCAGAAATTTATCGCCAAGCATAAAGGCATCACTAGGCACCTTATTCAGCGGAAGCAAGGATCCAACGGCCACACAGAGCAGCATCATTACCCAAAGGGCAAAACCGATTTTATTTAATTTTGTCACGATCCTGCTTCACTGCCTTACACTTCAACCTTATTTAAACTCACGCTCTTCCCACCAAGGATAATAAACGGGCATATCCTTGGATACGCTCATTTTAAAATCAGGTTTTCTCTTCTCCAGGAAAGACTGCACTCCTTCGGCCACATCGGCGCTTTGCCCCATAAAGAAAATACCCCGACTATCAACTTTATGAGCCTCCATAGGATGATCAGCGCCTAGCATCCGCCACATCATTTGGCGAGCCAACGCAACAGACACACCGGAAGTCTCTTCTGTATATCCTTTGGCGATCTCGCGAGCAGCCGTCATCAACTCGTCTGGCTTATGCAAGGACTTTACAAGCCCCCCCTCTTTTGCTTCTGACGCAGGGAATACGCGTCCGGAATATACCCAGTCAAGAGCCTGAGAAATACCGACAATCCGTGGCAGGAACCAGCTACTACACGCCTCAGGGACGATGCCCCTTCTGCTAAAGACAAAACCAAACCGGGCCGCATCCGAAGCGATCCGGACATCCATCGCAAGGGTCATCGTCGCCCCGATCCCAACAGCCGCGCCGTTAATAGCCCCAATAATGGGTTTTTTGGAATCATACATCCGAAGGGTTACCTGCCCCCCACCATCCCTGTGTATCTGATCCTCAACTTTCAGGCCACGCGCTTCATAATTGAACGTGTCTTTACCTGCGCCCAAATCAGCCCCTGCGCAAAACGCTTTTCCCTCACCCGTAATAATGATTGCGCGGACATCATCATCAGCGTCAGCCCGATCAAAGGCGTCAATCAACTCATCCCGCATCACATGAGTAAACGCATTCATTCGATCAGGACGATGCAGCGTTATTGTCAGGATTTGATCTTGAACATCATATTTTATTTCTTGATAGGACATGGGTTTTCCTTGTTGTTATTTATCCTTGCCTAATCCTGCATGACCCTTAAGGCTTAGACAAACAAAAAACAGCGCAATAAGAAACGCCCTGAGCTAATGATCGGTAGAATCATCGAAATTCCTATATCAAATAGAACAATCCCCACTTTACTAAGTCGAATCACTTTGCAGCCTTGGCGATTTTTCCGAGGCATATTTTAGCCTTTTCGGATGTAAATCGCTAAAGAAGCTTGATCAAAATGCCGATGCTTATATTTTCATCAGGAGAGGGCGCTGTTTTAATTTTTAGAGAGTATGTAGTCGTGTCCAAACCTATTTCAGTGATTAAAGGCTTTCATGCACATGTTTATTATTCCGAAAATAATAAAAACGTAGCAAAGAAGATCAGGGAGGAAATCGGACAGAAATTCGCTGTTCGTCTTGGTCAGTGGCATGACGAAATCGTCGGCCCCCATTTATCTGCCATGTATTTGGTCGTTTTCGGAAATAGTGAATTTAACAAACTCGTTCCCTGGCTCATGCTCAACCGTGATGGCCTCTCCATCTTGGTGCATCCGGAGACGGGAAATGATCTTGATGATCATACAAAACATGCTTTGTGGCTTGGGGAAAAACTGGACCTCAACCTAGAGAAACTGTAGAGAATTTAGGGAACCCTCTTTAAACCATAGATATAGAGTTCCGAATGTTTTCAAAAAAAGCAGGTCAGTTAATTGCCCTGAGCCTTTTTATCGGCATCAGTGTTTCACCTTCCGCCCGCGCCCAGGACGGCCCGAAACAACCGGCAACAACACCTCCTTCGGAACTCTTTTCGATGCCGGTTGTGAACGACCGGATGAGAAGCGTCCTTTCAGCACTTGCCCGCAAACAATTGGACGCCGCGGCAAAAAATCTCAAGACAATAACTGAAACCTACCCTTGGCATATGGAGAGCCATTACCTGCTCGCTTCTGTGCAGGCAGTTAAGGGTGAAAAGGAAGCCGCTCTCGACAATCTTCAGCGGGCGATTGATAACGGCTTTGATAATCAACAAGCCTTGTTTAAAGATGCCAATCTCGCCAGCATTCAAAAAGAACCGCGCTTTCAGAAAATGGTGGAAGGGTTAATAAGCACAGCCGCCTCTGATAAAGATGACAAAGCGCTAACCCTACCAATCTCAAAACCGGTAAACGGCATCGGGATGATCAGCTCCCAAAACACCTTTTGGGAGCCCCGATTTGAGATGCTTTGGTCAAGCTTTGCGTTTAACGATCGAAAAGTTGCGCCGGCGACAGTGCAGGGAATAAATGATCCTGCGGCGAAAAAGCTCAACATGCTGTTTAGAACAGGCAAGGCGGCCGGTAACAATGGGGATCTTTATGACAATCGGGATCGCAATCATTCAAAACTGAACCCGAAAAATTATCCGCAACTCACTTTTAGCCAATATAGCGCGATCGCGCAGCAGCTAAATACAGACTATGGTTTCAACCTTCGGATCTTGTTTGGAAATCCAACCTTTGGAAATTCATCTACGGCCCTGACATCGGGTAATTTTTGGCGTAGCCAAACTCGGCTTGGTTACACCACACCAGGCGGGCCACAAAAGCTTTACCTGCAACATGTTCGAAACCATCTGTATATCTATCCCGCCGTTCAGGACTATGACAGCAAAGAAGACCTGATCCCTGCCAACACAGCTTTCCTGCTGACAACCGTTGGTAAATCTGGATCCGACCAACCCTATATGCGGGCCGTCGCGGCCATCTTGGCCGCCTTTAAACCTGAGGTAAAAGATCAGCTCACCGCAGATGGTCAGCTGATGAGTGCGGTTCAGATGATCCTTCGGCGGAATATTAAGCCCGTTCAAAACCGCGACGATTACCTAAGCAGCAAAGCCCACCCCATTGCTTTCAAGGGTGATGACGTTGACTTGGCAGCGATGATTGATCATGCCAACAAGCTGGAACTTGGTGACTATCCGGGCCTGCCACTTTTGAAGGTTGCTGCAGAAAATCAACCCATTGAAGGCATTGATAATTTCGTCGGTCAAATGCCGGAGCTACTATTCACAACCCCATCTGGCACCGGCCGTGTGGTGCGCAATTCTGCTTTTGAAAAAAGCATGTCATTGACCGTTTCCCCCTCTCGAAATGATCAAAAAGAGGATGTGTCATTCCTTTGGAAAGTCCTCCGCGGCGATAAAAACAAGATCACAATCGAAACAAAAAATGACGGAAAAAACGCCCAAATAAACATAAAATGGCACGATCGCGACGATTTAACCATTAAAGGGCATTATGCCGGTCGCGTAGAAATTGCAGTCTTTGCGGATAACGGCAAAGAGCTCTCCGCCCCCGCTATTTTGAACTTCTATTATCCGCCTTATCAGACGCGCGAATATGATGAAGACGGCAAGCTCATCAGCATTGATCATAGAGAACCAAAAGGCACCTACAGCGATCCTCAGCTTTTCGTAAAGCGGGATTGGAAAGATACCTATCAGTATGACGAAAAAGGCCGCCTTATCGGTTGGATCAGAGAGCGCGGCGGCGAAAAAACAGAATTCACCTATCATGGCGCACGGATTACCCAAAAGGACAAACAGGGCCGCGCGGTACTGGCCGAACAGGTTGGCCTGATTTTCAATAGAGACGAAAAAGGCCGAATGGTTATCAAGGAAAAACCACTCGGCCAATTTCTGAAATATGAATATCTAGATGATCAAGACAAACGAGGTCTGCTGATCCGATAATTTAACTGTTATCGCGGGATTGATACGCCATGTTGCAATGCTTTAGGCAATATGGCTTCCCGGGAACACACTCGTCTTCACAAAAATGAAAACCAGCTTCGCCCGGATGGCCTATCGGCCACTGGCAGGCTTTATGGGCCGGAACCTTTTTCTTTTTCTGCTTTGGCGCCGCCGCTGCAGTAGAGGATTTGTTCGAGAGCCCCAGACGGTTAGCTTTACCGATCACGGCATTCCGCGTCACACCGCCTAGTTCTTCGGCAATCTCTGCCGCGGTCTTGCCGGAACCCCACAATTTTTTCAGGGTTTCAATTCGCTCTTCGGTCCAGCTCATCCTTCGCCTCTTCCAAGCATGCTATGCTTTACACTCAATTCGTTTAGCAGCGTCTCGCTACTCCGTTGCCCTTCATATAACTTTCACAGAAGTGCCTGTCCATATCTAAGCATGAAGCTTAGCGGTTATCCAGACCTCTCTTATGCCGGATCCATGCCGCAGCTAGGTAAATTGCAAAACCAAGTGCCACATATAGCTCCTGCGTTTCGCTAACACGGATATTAAATGGAAACGGGATATTCTCTGCTTTAAAAATCCGATCCGGCAACTTGATCACACCGATCACAAGCGCCACCGGCATCACAACCCATCCCGGCCAAAATAAATTCTGCCAGCTGCCTGCTTTCAGAACAATCCCTTTATAGCGCCGGTAGAGTGGGAATATAACACCGCCAATAATAGCCGAAAGCTCCACAATCAAGCGCGGCTTCTGATCCAACCAAGAAGACATATTGTGGAAATTTGTCTCGTTCTGGTCATTAACCTCTCCCATCCATTCAGGTGTGGCCCAGCCAAACCAATGCTGCCCCCAACTTGCTTCTTCCCCCGCAAAATAGAGACAAGCCAACCCCAAAAGACCGAACCAATAGCCCAGCCACTTGACCGGCAAGTCACCACGGGCGAGGAACAGACGAGCCGCAAAATACATCGCCGGGAATAGGATGAAGACAGTCAGGTTTTCATACCATCCTCCTTCACCGTTTAAATATTCGTTTGACAGTTCCGGCGATACGGCCCGGAACGCCAACTGAAACCCAACGAAAAGAGGAGCCGGAAGGATCCAGACCCACCACGGGAGTTCATATGAGCTTTGAGATGACGGTATAGGGTTAGACAATTCACTCGCCTCATTAAATTCAACGGTATTTCTTTTAACCGCATATTGACTCTCTTCCAACAATGAGAACACTGAAAGTGTCAAAAAGAAGTAACAACAAACGAAATGTGCCAAATCGGCACCAAAAAATCGGAGAGAAAAATGGGACGTGTTGAGGGGAAGATCGCCCTAGTGACAGGTGCGGGCAGTGGCCTTGGCCGCGCGACATCCATTCTGTTGGCAAAAGAAGGCGCCAAAGTGGTTGCGACAGACATTAATCTGCAAAGCGCGGAAGAGACCGCAGCGATGATCGGCGATAACGCCATCGCCCTCCAGCAGGATGTAACAGACGAAAACCGTTGGAAAGAAGTCCTCGCCGCCGCCAAAGATAAATTCGGCGGGCTCAACATTCTGGTAAATAACGCCGGCATCGGCGCAGGCAGCGATGTTGAGAGTACAGATCTGGACACGTGGAAACTGGTTCATTCTGTTGATCTGGACAGTGTCTTTCTTGGGTGTAAATATGCCATCAAATATATCGAAGAGACTGACGGGCTTGGCTCCATCGTAAACCTCTCCTCCATCGCCGGTATCATCGCCGGTCACAATATGGCGGCATATAATTCAGCCAAGGCAGGTGTTCGCCACTTGAGCAAATCCGTCGCCCTTCACTGCGCCCGCAAGAAAAACGGCATTCGGTGCAATTCGGTACATCCAACATTTGTCAAAACCCCTATTCTGGACGCCATGTTTGAAGTTTCAGGCAAAGAAAAAGGTGAAGCAAAACTGGCGAAACAGATCCCGGTTGGCCATCTGGGGGAGCCAGATGACATCGCATATGGCATATTGTATCTTGCGTCAGATGAGTCGCGTTTTATGACCGGGGCAGAACTGGTGTTGGACGGCGGCATCAGTGCGATGTAACTGACAAAGTTGGTGGAGAGTTTATGACCCAAAAGAGAGTTCTTCTAATACTGCATCAGGCAGGGTCGGACCCAGGCCGTGTCGGTGAAGTCATCAGAACGCTTGGTTATGAACTGGACATTCGCATTCCCGCGATTGGGCATCAGCTCCCCGCCAATCCACGTGAGCATGCTGGTGCCGTAATCTTCGGCGGCCCCATGAGTGCAAATGACGATCATGAAACCTTCATCCGCGAAGAAATTCAGTATGTGGAGCGGGTTCTGGAAACGGAAACCCCCTTCTTAGGCATCTGCCTGGGTGCCCAAATAATGGCACGGGTTCTTGGGGCTGAGGTTAAACTGCATCCACAGGGACAAATGGAAATCGGATACCATCTGGTTCAGCCGACGGATAAAGGCAGTGACTATTTTGCCAAAGACCTGCACGCCTACCAATGGCACAAGGAAGGCTT
>JAEPMY010000037.1 GCA_017643685.1 Sneathiella sp. | reverse complement strand
TCAACAAGAGCCTTCACATCTTCGATGGTGTCGATGATGTTTTCACCAAGGCGTTTCTTGATTTCAAGTACAACGGCTGGCTGACCATTGAGGCGGGCATAGCTTTCGGCATCCTTGAAGGTCCGGCGAATATCGGTCACATCCCCAAGGGTCACAACACCTTCACCAGAGACTTTCAACGGAATGCCAAAGACGTCCTTTGCACTTTCAAACAGCCCCGGAACCTTAATGGAGAAACGGCCTTTACCCGTATCCATCGCGCCTGCAGCAACCAGACGGTTGTTCAGCTGGACCGCATTAATCAGATCCGTATTTGAAATGTTATAGCTTTCCAGCTTTACCGGATCGATGATGACTTCCAGAACTTCTTCACGATCACCGCCGATGTCCGCAGCGAGAACGCCGGGAAGCCCTTCGATATCATCCTGAAGGTCTTTGGCAATTCGGATGAGGGAGCGAACAGGAAGATCCCCAGAAAGCGTCACCACCAGAACAGGGAAGAGACCGACATTCACCTCGTGAACGGTTGGATCATCCGTTTCTTCTGGCAGCTCATTTTTGGCGATGTCCACTTTCTCGCGCACATCATCAAGGGCCGTATCCGCATCAAAACCCGCTTCAAATTCCAGAAGAACAGAAGCGTGACCTTCACCAGCGGTAGAGCGCATCTCTTTAACACCTTCAATCCCGCGAAGCTCAATTTCCATAGGCCGAACGAGGAGGCGTTCTGCATCTTCTGGAGAAATGCCTTCATGGGTCATAGAGACGTAGATGATTGGAATGTTAATGTCCGGATCGGCTTCCTTGGCGATGTCGCCGTAGGCCACGATCCCCGCCAGCAGGATCAACACCAAAGTGGTGATCACTGTGCGGGAGCGGTGCAATGCCGCGTCAATAATCGCGTTCATTATTTAGCCTCTGCCGTATCTGTTTGCGGAAGGACCTTCTCGCCCTCACGAACAAATTCCTGACCAACCTCAATCAGCCGAACCTGACTTGGAAGACCTGTGATAACCGCACCTTCATTTGAGTCTGACAGGATCTGAACCGGATAAAACTCAACGATATCCTGATCGTTCACCGCCCGAACCCCAAGGTCACCGCTATCGTTCAATGTGAGGATAGCAGGGGAGATTTGGTGAGCCATGACCTGATCGCTTTTAAAGGTGATCTCTGATGTGACACCTGCACGAAGCTTATAGTCATCATTTGGGACGATCAGTTCCACCCGGAATGTGCGGGTTGCCGGATCAGAGTTTTTACTGACATACCGAACGGTACCGGCAACAACTTCACCGGTGATCAACTTGGCGTAACCTTGATCCCCAACTTGGATTTTGTTGACATAAACCTCTGCCACCTGACCGGTCACAAGAAACGGATCTTCATCGAGAAGGGTGATAACCGTTGAGCCGTCTTTGATATAAGCACCGATTTCCGCCGCACGTTCCTCAATAACACCATCAAACGGAGCGCGGATGATCAAATCATCCATATTGATCCGAACGCTTTCAGCTTTTGCGCGCGCACTGTCCAGAAGTGCTTTACTGCCGGCGAGAGTGGTTTTTGCGCTAAACCCTTTTTTACTCAATGAGTTAGCTGCGTTATATTCAATTTCCCGCTGGCGAACAAGGGCTTCTGCCTCTTTCAATTTCGCGTTCATATCTTTCATGGCGAAGCGGACTAGCACGTCACCTTTTTTAACCCGCTGACCTTTTTCCGCCTCAATAGAGACAACGCGGCCTGGAATTTCAGCTTTGATCTCGACAATTCGAAACGCTTCTGTTTTACCCCGGACCACAATATGCTGATCACGTGAGGTCGCCGTATAGGTACGGACCTTGACTTGTTGAGGGCCGTGCTTTTCAGGCTGCAGGGCAGGGGCGATTTCCGCTTCGTCTGTTGTCGTCGCGGCCTGTGTCTCCGCAGCGGTTGCATCTTCAGCGGGTGGATCAGAGAATTGACCGGAAATAATCCAGCCGAAAGCGCCGACGGCAATCAAAATTGCAAGTATCACGGAACGGTTCAATTTAAGCACCCCTTAAAATAATTTACTCAACCCCATCCGTCTGTTTCTTGCTGTTTTCTTGCGCACAGCTTTCCAACATATGGCGGTTTTGATTTATATAATCGATTGCGGCTTCTCTTACCTTTACGCCAAACCCACAGAGGAATTTCTCTGAAGGGGTCGGTTTCATATCACAATCTTCTGAGAGAAGATGAATTTTCTCTTGATAGGTTGCAATAATCAGATCCAAAACGTCTGAAACATGTTCTTTTGGCAACAAATGAGAGAACATAAGCGTTGTTAATGCTTCAGAGCGGAAATGGTCTTCACCTGGTGTTCGTTGAACATATGTTTCGAAACAGGCGCGACCTTCTGGCGTAATGGAATATACTTTTTTATCGGGCCGATTATTCTGCGCTTCTTCGCGGAGCATAACCAACCCATCCTCATGGAGCTTATTTAGCGAGGGGTAAATAGAGCCATAACCAGCGTTATAAAGCAGGCTCAAGCGTTCCTGGAACGCCTTTTTAATCTCATAACCAGTGGAGTCCCCAAAGGTAAGGAACCCTAAACACAACATTCTAACATTCATGAGACATTACCCGGGTGCCGGAACACCCCTTCGCACAAGGATATATCGGACTGATATATAACGGTGCGATATAATAGGAATAAAGTGTTAGAAGTCTGTGACGGGCATCACGTGAATGTGATGCAGTCCTAATTCAGCCCTCAATTATGTGAGGGCTGTCAATATTCATTAGATGTTATGAGTATGGGATGTTTTCTGAAAAAGCGGCTTTTCACAATCTACAAACTGGTGAGTCCCGAACGGATGCTCACTACCTTTGTCAAAGTTAAAGGCCAAGGTTTGCGGCGCAGTTCCCATCATGATCGCCATCAGGAGAAACAAATAGGCGGCTGTAATAACAGAAAGAGTTTTGAGATACATTTGTTCATCCCCTTTTTAACTGCCTTCCTTTTTAGCGGCGGTTTGGGGTTAAAAAATGTAGATAACAAGGCAATTTTGTGGCGGACTACTCTTTTGCGTCCCGCCGACGACCGCGAAGCTCTTTGATAACAGCGAGCTTTTCTTCATTTGCCATCAGCGCCCATCCCCCGATTTCGTGGCGCGTGCGGAAACAGCCAAGACAATATTGATTGTCCAGATCCATTGTGCACACACCCGTGCAAGGAGAGGGGATATCGTTATTCATTTTCTTTGTAATAACTCGGTGATCCATGACGGCCTATTTTTCTTTCATTATTGTTTCAAGGGCGTTAAAGGGCAAAAGCACGCATAAATGACGACTTTTATGGTCGCGAACAGCTTCGAAATGCTCCAGCTTTTCCCAATGTTCGGGAAATTCTCCGTTTTCGTTCTTTAAAAGCTCTTTTATATAGTCGCGGATTTTCTGAACATCTTCAAGTGTCAGGCCAACGGCATTTTCCGCCAGCAGGGACGCGGATGCCTGACATAACAGGCAAGCACGGTTTTCCTGCGCCAGTTCAGTTATCCGCCCATCTTCCATTTTAATCTGAATGGTTATGCGATCACCACATGTGGGGTTATCCAATGTCCCGCCGGCATCTGGATCATCCAATGTGCCCGCCCCATGGGCCGCCGCGGCAAGCCGCATCAGGTTTTTTTGGTATAATTCTTCAATCACGCTACTGAACCTTAACTGTTACCACGGGCGCTATCGCTGGCGGCTTTTAACATTTCGGGTGTATCTATATCGGTAAAAATGGCGGGGCTGTCAAATTCCACGCTGTGAACCAGGTGGTCATTTTCGGCGATAATCGCTTTCGCTCCCAAATCGCCAGTGATTTTGGCAACTTCTTCCGCAAACTGAGAGGAGATCAAAACCGGGTTTCCGCGTTTGCCCTTAAATGTTGGTGTAACAATAGCCCGGCCTTCCAGCGGATCAAATACCTCAATCATCTGATTGATCTCGTCGCTGCTGACAAAAGGCATATCCCCAAGGCAAACCAAAATACCGTCCGCAGTATCTTTCAAAGTATCAAACCCCGCCTTAACAGAGGTGGAGAGACCTTCGCGGTAATCGGGATTATCGATTACCTCAATTCCCATATCCCAAACGACGCTTTTCACCTTTTCGGCCTCATGGCCAACAACCATCACAACCCGTTCTGCCGACGTCGCTTTTAAGGCTTCTGCCACATGACGGAGCATCGGTTTGCCGTCTAACAATGCGAGGAGTTTATTATCAGGCCCCATTCGCCGAGATTGCCCCGCCGCCAAAAGCATGGCGGATATCTTGGGGATGGATTTCGATTTATCGGGCATTTTCCTGTCCCTTGGTTGTGGGCGGCCGGGGATTTCTTTAAGTAATCCGCCTTCGCCCATATCCATAATGTCATCGGCCGTAACCCTGAAGCCTGCCAAAATCCTTTGCAATACCCAATCAAACCCGTTCAATTTTGGGGATCGGGTACAGCCCGGCAAACCAATCACTGTGGCACCGCCAAGATCGCCGATAAGAAGTAGATTACCCGGATCAACCGGCATCCCGAAATGCTCAAGCCTTCCGCCAGAGCGGGTGATGGCAGTGGGGATAATATCCCGCTCGTCTGTGATCGCGGAGGCACCGAAAATAAGGATAAGATCGCAACCTTCTGATTTCAGCTTGGTTATCGCATCACTCAACCGATCTTCGTGATGATCACATTCCAGGTCTTGGAATAAGCTATTGCCCGTTGCCTGAAGCCGATCGGAGAGAACCTGAACTGATTTACGAACCAGCTTATCGGGCGTGTTCGGCAGACGTGTGGAGATAAGCCCAATTTTCCTCTGAGCAAACGGCCTGATCGTCAGAAGGTTTTGATCTGCCGCCTTAAAAACCTTTTCTGCTTTCTCCAGATTTTCCTGATCTGTTGCGAAAGGAATGATTTTGATGGTGGCGATCATATCGCCCGCATTAACGGCGTCCAAATGGCGAAGTGTCGCGATGGTAATCGAAGGATCAATTTTATTGAGCTTCTTTAACAGATCCCGGTTTAAATCAACTAATCCGGTTGCACTTGCGAAAATATTGGATCGTCCGGTGAAAGGGGCTCGCGCCTCTGTCTGATCGCCGGCCGCCTGATCTGCGATGGCGAACGCGGCCTCATTTTCAGGCACATCTTTTGGCTCCAGCCGGGCGGCAAGGATATTGTGCACGCCCAACTGTTTTAAGGCTTCGATGTGCAGCTCGTTCAGGATCGTCCCTTTTTTCAAGAGGCCAAACTCACCAGCCTCAACCGCATGGGCCAGAAACGCACCATGCGCGTCATCAAGGGACAGGCGATCAAATATCATCCGTGTTCCCTTTGCGGAGGATGGCTGTCACCTCCGCCATGATAGAAATTGCGATCTCCGCCGGGGATTGCGCGCCAATATTAAGGCCAACAGGGCCGTTGATCCGTCCAATTTGATCGTCGGTAAATCCTTTGCCCGTTAGCCGTTGGTGCCGTTTAGCGTTGGTTCGCGTGCTACCAAGGGCCCCAATATAGAAAACATCCGAACTTAGCGCGGCTTCTAGTGCGGGATCATCCAGCTTGGCATCATGGGTCAGGGTCACAATGGCAGACCGCCGGTCAGGTGCCAGCTCTGCTAATGCTTCATCCGGCCAACGATCATCAAGGTGAATTCCCGGAAATCTAAAGGCCGATCCGAAACTGCGCCGTGGGTCGATCACGGTCACATCATATCCAGACGCCGCGGCCATTGGGGCCAGCTTTTGGGCAATATGCACGGCACCAACAATCATCATCCGCAGAGGCGGATTATGAATGTTTAAGAACCATACGCCATCATCACCTTCAAATTCAGTGGGCTTATCCCGGCGGAGGGCCTCTTTAGCCGCGTCAATGAGGGGAGAGCTTCCAGCAGCTTCAAATGGATAGAGCAGGGTACTTTCACCTGTTTCTTCATGGGTCGCAACAACCACTTGCCGTTTATCGATACGGGCGGCATTGAGTTCTTTTAAAAGCTTAAAATCCATCAAAAAACGCCTTAATTTACGGTTTCGACAAAAATGCGGATTTTACCGCCACAGGCGAGACCAACTTCCCACGCCTCATCATTTGTGACGCCGAATTCCAACATTTTATGGCCACCGTTTTCCATAAGCTCAATCGCTTCCTGAATGACGGCACCTTCAACGCACCCCCCACTGACAGAGCCAACCATTTGCCCTTCATGATCGATTGCAAGCTGGCTACCGGTTGGGCGCGGCGCTGATCCCCAGGTTTGAACAACCGTTGCCAGTGCGACTTTACGCCCTTCGCTTAACCAGCTTTCTGCTTGGGCCAGAACATCATCTGTCGCCGCTTTTTCGAGCATTTCATTCATGCGATCAGTCTCCTGACGTTATCTGTCTCGGTATCTGGACGGGATAGGATATCCGCAAGATCGGCGAGACTTTTCAAGTTATGCACGGTACGGAAAATATCAACATGGGGCAGGATTGCTTTAATCCCGCGCGCCTTTGGCTCAAACCCATCGTAACGCAGTAGCGGGTTTAGCCAGATTAACTGACGGCAGGATTTATGAAGGCGTTCCATTTCAGGGCCCAGCACATCCGCCTGATCCCGATCCAAACCATCCGAAATAAACAGAACGACGGCACCTTGTCCGAGCACCCGACGGGACCAGTATTTATTAAACTCTTCAATCGTGCTGCCAATTCGGGTGCCGCCGGACCAGTCTTCCACTTTTTCACTAACTGCGTTTAAGGCATCGTCCACATCACGGTATCGCATATAGCGGGTAATATTGGTCAGGCGCGTCCCAAAAACAAAGCTATGCACACGATCCCGATCATTGGTCATGGCATGCAGAAAATGCAGCAGCATCCGGCTGTATTGCGACATGGATCCGGATATATCGCAGAGAACTACAAGAGGCGGATGCCGGCGGACTTCCTTTTTAAATTTAAGCGGAATGGTCGCCCCACCGGAGCGAAGGGCCGCCCGCAACGTCCGCCGCATATCCACCCGCTGCCCACCATCATTGGCGGTAAAGCGGCGGGTTTTCATTTCCCGAATGGGCAATCGCATGGATTGGAGGGCTTTTTTTGCCTCTTCCAACTCTTCGTTGCTCATATCTTCGAAATCTTTTTCCTGCAACAGCTCACTATCAGATGTAGTTAGCTCCGCATTAATCTCAACCTCTTCGCCGCCCTGATCGTCATTGTCCGGCGCCTCATCCGGGGCGAGGGCCTGCGACAAGCGTTTTGAGATTTCTTCCTGATCGCTGCTCACCTGATCCAGATAAGTGGTGGGCAGCATCATATCCATCATCTTTTTGAGGATATCCGGGTTCTTCCAGAAGATATGAAAGGCCTGATCAAATAGCGGCCATTGATCGTGGCGGTTCACAAATACAGAATGAAGGGTCCAGTAAAAATCTTCCCGGCGCTCTAACCCGGCGTACTCAACGGCTTTCATCGCTTCAATCACGCGGCCGGGACCAACAGGCAAGCCCGCCCGCCTTAACGTACGGGCGAAATGCAGGATATTCTCAGCAAAGGTGCCTGCTTCGGTCGCTTCGCTGTGCGGCTCAAGCGGCGGGGTCACCGGACTTTTCCAGTTCAGAATTAATCTGCGTCAGGATATCAGCAGCTTCGCTCCCCTGAATTTTTGAAATGTCGTCCTGATATTTCAACAGCACCCCAAGGGTGTCATTAATGACCGCTGGATCAAGGGAAATGGCGTTCAGTTCCGTTAGCGCATTTGTCCAATCGAGACTTTCTGCGATACCGGGCAGCTTGAACAACGCCGGATCTTCCCGCAGTTTTTGGACAAAAGCGACGATCTGCGCGGTTAGGCGAGCGTCGACGCCCGGCACTTTTCGGCTGATAATCTCTTTTTCGCGCGTCGCATCCGGATAATCGACCCAATGATAAAGACAGCGGCGTTTCAGCGCGTCATGAATTTCACGGGTGCGGTTGGATGTAATGATGACAATAGGCGGCTCAGCGGCTTTGACGGTACCAAGCTCCGGAATTGTAATCTGAAAATCAGAGAGAACCTCCAGCAAATAGGCTTCAAAAGGCTCATCCGTGCGGTCCAGTTCGTCAATCAACAGGATCGGTGCGCCGCGCCCCGTATCTTCTAGCGCTTGCAGCAGAGGACGTTTGATCAGAAATTCTTCAGAGAAGATATTCTGGCCGAGCTTTTCCTTTGAGGTTTCCTCTGTCGCCTCAGAGAGACGAATTTCAATCATCTGACGGGCATAGTTCCATTCGTAAACCGCCGATGACACATCCAGCCCTTCATAGCATTGAAGGCGAATAAGCGGACGGTCCAACTGCTCCGACAGGACTTTAGCGATTTCCGTTTTACCAACGCCTGCTTCCCCTTCCAAAAAGAGAGGGCGGCCCATTTTTAGAGAGAGATAGAGAACGGTTGCCAGAGAACGGTCAGCAACATAGTTCGCCTCTTTCAAAAGGGCTTCGATCGCGTCGATAGATTGAGGAAGTGATGAGGGCATCAGGTTCAGCTCGTTAATAACAGAGTTCAGAATTATTTATTTTAACCTGCGCAACAAGGGGCGCCCGACCATTATGTGCCGCAGGCTACAAAATCGGGGAAAGCCGAAACTTTCCCCGGTATTATGGATTAGGATGCCGCGTCTACGGCACGCTGCGCCATGACGGTAATCAAATGCGCCCGATAATCCGCGGATGCGTGAATATCGCTATTCAAGTCATCTGCAGGCGTTTTGATGTTCGCAATTGCATCTGAAGAGAAATTAGAAGACAAAGCCGCTTCCATTTCCGACTGGCGAAAGACGCTAGAGCCAGCACCGGTTACCGCAACACGGGCACCGCCAGATATTTTGGCAACAAAGACACCAACCATCGCAAAGCGGGAAGCCGGGTTTGGAAACTTGGCATACGCTGCTTTTTCCGGAATTGGGAAGGACACTTTCGTGACCAGTTCACCTTCTTCCAATGCGGTTTCGAACAGATCGACAAAGAAATCATCTGCTGAAATAGAGCGTTTGTTCGTGTGAACCGTTGCCCCAAGCGCCACCAGTGACGATGGATAGCAGGCAGCCGGATCCGCATTGGCAATTGATCCACCAATGGTTCCGCGGTTGCGAACCTGCGCATCGCCGATGTTGGCAGCCATAGCAGCAAGAGCTGGAATGGCTTTCTTCACGTCCTCAGACGCAGCGACAGTCCCGTGAGTTGTCATGGCACCGATTGTAACCGTATCGCCGGTTACTGTAATGCCTTTCAGCTCATCAATACCGCCAAGATCTACAAGCTTGTCAACCTGAGCCAGACGAAGCTTCAAAGTTGGCAGAAAGGACATGCCCCCCGCCAGAAACTTATCATCTTCGCCATGTGCTGCCGCGGCAGCGTCAATCCCCGAAGGGCGTTCATATTCAAAACTGTACATTGTTTTTATCTCCCTTCTTTTATGCGCTCTGCGCGGCGCGCCAGACTTTCTCTGGGGTTGCCGGCATGTCGATTTCCTTGCCCAAAGCATCGGTGATGGCGTTCATCAGGGCTGCAGGGGCCGCAATGGCACCAGCCTCACCACATCCCTTCACACCAAGCGGGTTGCTCGGGCAGGGGGTGTTTGTGGCTTCTACCTTGAAGTTCGGCAAGTCATCAGCGCGAGGCATACAGTAATCCATGTAAGATCCGGTCAGAAGCTGTCCGCTGTCATCATCATAGACAACACCTTCCAGCAGGGCCTGACCAATGCCTTGTGCGACACCGCCGTGAACCTGACCTTCCACGATCATTGGATTGATCACGTTCCCGAAATCGTCTGCAGCAGCCCAATCAACTACCTCAACAACACCGGTTGCCGGATCAATCTCCACTTCGGCGATATGTGTCCCCGCCGGGAAAGTGAAGTTGAGCGGATCATAGAACGCATTTTCCGCAAGTCCTGGCTCCAGATCTTCTGGATAGTTGTGCGGAACGTAAGCTGCGAAAGCGATCTCACCAATGGTGAGCTGCTTGTCAGTACCGGCAACACTAAACACGCCGTGGGCATGTTCGATATCATCGGCGGACGCTTCCATCAGGTGCGCTGCGATCTTCTTCGCTTTCTCAACGATCTTATCGGCAGCCTTCACAATGGCGGAACCACCCACCGCAAGAGAGCGGGAGCCATATGTTCCCATTCCGAACGGCACTTTGGTTGTATCCCCGTGGACCACTTCCACATTGTCAAACGGAACACCAAGCTTATCCGCAATCAACTGTGCGAATGTAGTTTCGTGTCCTTGACCATGACTGTGGCTACCTGTGAAGACAGTTACAGAACCTGTTGGATTAAAACGAACTTCTGCGCTTTCCCAAAGACCAACGCCAGCCCCTAAAGAGCCAACAGCCGCCGATGGGGCAATACCACATGCCTCAATATAAGCCGCAGAACCGATACCCCGAAGTTTCCCGCGAGACGCACTCTCAGCTTTTCGGGCTTGGAAGCCATCATAGCTGATCATGTTTTTGGCAAGGTTCAACGTTTGTGGGTAATCACCACTGTCATAGGTCATGATCACCGGGGTTTCATATGGATAAGCATCTGGCGCGATGAAATTCTTCATGCGTAGATCCGTTGGGTCCATATTCATATCCCGCGCGGCCCGTTCCATCATCCGTTCCACCACATAAGTGGCTTCCGGGCGACCCGCACCGCGATACGCATCAACCGGTGTGGTGTTGGTGAACAGCGCCTGAACCTCTGCATAAATGCACGGCATCTTATACTGACCGTTCAGCAGGGTGGCATATAGATATGTTGGAACCGCAGAAGCAAAAGTGGACAGATACGCGCCCATATTTGCTTTGGTTGCAACCCGGAAGCCCAGAATATGACCATCTGCATCAAATGCCATTTCAGCATGTGTTGCATGGTCACGGCCGTGGGCGTCTGTCATAAAGGCTTCGGAGCGATCCGCAGTCCATTTAATCGGACGGCCAACTTTCTTCGATGCCCAGATGGTTGTAGTCTCTTCGGCATAAACGAAGATTTTAGAGCCAAAACCACCGCCTACATCTGGCGCAATCACACGGAGTTTATGCTCCGGCGCGATATTGACGAAAGCAGAGAGAATAAGCCGGGCCACATGCGGGTTCTGCGATGTGGTGTAGAGCGTATATTCGCCTGTACCTCTGTCATATTCACCAAGCGCAGCCCGTGGCTCCATCGGGTTTGGTGCCAGACGGTTGTTGATCAGATCCATTTTCGTCACGTGATGGGCATTGGCAAAAGCGGCATCTACGGCCTCTTTATCTCCAATTTCCCAGTCATAACACTGGTTACCCGGTGCTTCGTCATGAACCTGCGCCGCACCAGCAACACCGGCTTTGCGCACATCAGTTACGGATGGCAGCTCTTCATAATCAACCTCGATCAGTTCAGCGGCGTCTTTGGCCTCTTGAACACTCTCAGCAACCACAAAAGCCACCTGATCACCCACATGTTTAACGCTGCCCATAGCAAGGCATGGGTGCGGCGGTGCCACATGAGGAGAGCCGTCTTTGCTGGAAATACCCCAACCACAGATGAGACCACCAACTTCGTCAGCGGCCATATCCGCGCCTACAAAGATGTCAATCACACCCGGTGCTGCCCGCGCAGCCGTCAGGTCGATATTTTTAATTTTGGCATGTGCATAGGGGGAGCGCAGGAAATGTCCATATGCCTGACCCGCCTTGTTGATATCGTCCAGGTAATTGCCGTTACCTGTAATAAAACGCTGGTCTTCTTTACGAGTTACAGAAGCTCCAATACCATTTTCTACTGCAGACATTTATCACCCTCCCATTTTCTCCGCTGCTGATTTGACGGATTTAACAATGTTATGATAGCCGGTGCAGCGACAGATGTTGCCTTCCAGCTCATGGCGGATTGTGTCTTCGGATGGGTTCGGGTTCCGTTTAACAAGATCAACGGCACTCATGATCATGCCCGGGGTACAGAAACCGCATTGCAGACCATGATTCTCCTTAAAGGCTTCCTGCATTGGATGCAGTTCGTCGCCATTGGCAAGCCCTTCAATGGTGGTAACATCCGCGCCTTCGGCCTGAACGGCCAACATGGTGCAGGATTTAACGCTATCGCCATTTACATGCACCGTACAGGCGCCGCACTGACTGGTATCACAGCCAACATGCGTACCGGTAAGGCGCAAGTTTTCACGGATAAACTGAACAAGAAGTGTATTCGGCTCAACGTCCCGAGTGACACTTTTGCCGTTCACCGTCATCGTAACGGATGTCATATGGTTTCCTCCCTAGTTCTCAGATGTGGCCACCTGGCGATGGCCGAGTATTGTCTCGCCCCAATTATTATTAAGAGAGCATTACACTCATCTTATTTTAGTGTCCCTATCTTTGATCAATCGGTCAAGATAAAGAAAAGTGAAATATGCTGTGAGGCGGATTAATTTCCGCCTTTAGTCAGCATGTACAGAATTGCTGCAGCGGCGAGGGCCACAGGGATCAGAACAGTTGGACGCATCCAGCTAGCGCTTGGGGCAGGGGCTTCCTCTGCTTTCGGCTCTTCTGCTGCGGGTGCCGCAAGGGCTGGTTCTGTTGGTGCGGCGGTTTCTGCGGCTACAGTTTCGGTTGCGGTTTCCGCAGCCTCTGCCGGTGCTTCCGCGGCGGCACTGTCACTCACCAGTTCGTTAAATTTGGCAAAGAACTCACCGGCCAATTTCTTCGCAGTGCTATCGATCAGTCGAGACCCGATCTGCGCCATTTTACCGCCAACGGATGCATTAACGTCATATTTCAAAAGCGTTGCACCATTTGGAGCTTCTTCCAAAGAGACATCAGCACCGCCCTTACCAAAGCCAGCCGCGCCGCCTTTACCTTCACCCGTAATGGTGTAGCCGTTCGGGGCGTCAATATTGCTCAGAGTAACGGCGCCGTTGAACGTGGCTTTCACCGGACCAACCTTGACTTTAACCTTGGCGGAGAAGGCTGTATCGCCATCTTTAATGACTTCTTCGCAGCCAGGAATGGCTTGCTTCAGGATTTCAGGATCATTCAACGCTTCCCACACTTTTTCTCGTGGGGCATTGATTAATTCTTCACCTTGCATTTCCATGAATTGGTACCTCTCCAAATTTCGTTGAATTAACCTTAACCACTTGATCGGATCGCATCAAGACAGGCGTTGAATAATTGTGAACTTATCGGGCAGAATGGGCGGGATAAATTTAAGTGCTCATTAACCATTACAAACTATTGTAGATTAAGAGCAAATTACAGGGAAGTGAATATGCGTCCGGCCATCCGTTCCACATTTGATATTGTCGCCTGGTACAAATCCCGCGCAGCCGCAGATGAAGCGGTGCTGATGCCATCTGCCCTGATTAAGATGCTGTATCTCTCACAAGCGATTTTCGCCGGTGAGAATAACGGCGTTAAAATGATGCCTGCGACCTTCCTTGCAACGGATGTTGGGCCCATTGAGCCGGACCTGTTCCTAAGCCTTGATTACGTGAATTTGGAAGATCCGGTTGCGCCAGCAGACAACGTTGAAGACGTTTTGCTCGCTGTTTGGGGACTGCTTCTGGAAGAGGAAGAAGAGGGGCTTGATCGCCTGCTCGCCGTCGATAGCGCCATGCGGTCCGCAAAAGAGCGGGCCCGTAACAGTGAAATTCTCATCGATGAGATGGTGGCCGCTTATCCCGCAGGTCTTGCAACATTGAGCGATAAAGGAAGCGTCAATCGCTTTCCTGATGGCAGCTCCTACAAAACGCAGCATCCAAGCCTTGATGCTGCACCTACTGAAGATCAGAAAGTGCGTTTCACCGCAGATGGCCGCTCTGTTACCCGTTGGGCACCAAAACGGCGCATCAAAACCAAGAAATAATCAGTTTTTACCGAATTTTTTGGCAAGATCGGCGCAATATTCGTCGTGGGTCACGCCAATGCCGTCGGTTACCCAATAGATGTCGTAGCTGTTATAGATATCATCCGCTTCAGCCCCTTTTTCCGCAAAACCAACAACCACAGTGTTTGTCGAATTGGTAGGAAGATAGCGGGGAACGGCGCGGTCTTTGACCACATGGCCATTACCGGCAATCAAAAATGCTTTTCGGTCACTTGGGACGGTCAGCATCTTCTTTGCCATTAACGCATCTTTTTGCATTTGAATACGCATCATTGGGGCAAGGGCTTGCTCTGGCAGCAGGTTGCAATGCCCAACTTTGATATCCTGAGTGAGGGCCGCTTTTGCCCCTTCATCCAACGCCGCCTCATCCAGCTCCGTTTTCTTTAATTCCGGAATTGGCAAGCTGCCGGCAACGATGGTTGCGCCGACGTCTTTAGCGGCAGCAAATAGCGGGGCATAGTATGCCCATTCCGGCCAACCACTTTCCGACCATTTCAGGGCTGCCCCTAACTCTTCAAATGCGATCTGACCGGTATTAAATCCGTCGATCGCATCCTGTTGGGTGGATTTCAGCATTTCAAAAACCACGATATCCCCGGCGGATACATTCTGCCGAAGGATTGCCGCCTGCACCTTGTGATGATGCGGGTTGTCGTGTTTTTCCCCGATCAGAACATATTTAGCGGCATCAATCCGTTCCCCAATCTCAGACAGTTTAACATTGTTATCCGCAGTTGCAGATAACCTGTCATCCGGATGGGTACAGCCCCCGATAAAGAGGGCTGTTGCTAAGGCTGTTCCGATCAGGAAATGTTTCATTCTTTTGCCCTTAATAAACCAGTAGCAAAGTCACACCGAAAAGCAGCATGACAATGGAAACGGCAACACCGGATGCCGCAGTTCGCGACAGCAGCCCCTGACCACCATGTGTTTCCCGGGCTTTGGTAATGAACCACCCGATAACCGCCTGAGACATCCGCAGGAAGCCAAGGTATCCCGCATTAATCAGAAGACCAAGATTGATGGCGAATTTCTTCAGGGGTTTACGGTAGAACCAGTCAAAGTCGAGCGTCAATGTATCCTGTGGTTTCGGATACATGTTGAATTTCACGCAGCACACAAACACAAGGGCGGCGAATATAATCAGCTGCAGCTGTGTAACCACATGGCTTGCCGTATAGACATGATATTCAATCGGATATGGCAAAATCTGGAAGAAGGCAGATGGGAAAATACCAATGCCAATTGCCAGAACGGACAGAACGCCCATCGCCAGAAGCATATGTTTCGGCGCTTCCTGCAATCCCATATCTTCGCCCGGTTTGAAAAAACCGAACAGCGGGATTTTAAGGCCCACATTGTCAATAACAGCAACGGCACCAAACAACATGGCAAGCCACAGGATCACCATTTTACCATCAAGCGCGGCGGACAGGATCAGACTTTTGGAGGCAAAAGCCGCTGTCAGCGGAAACGCCATAATGACCAAGGATCCAATAACTGCAAACATTGCCGTCAATGGCATGCTTTTGTAAACGGCGCCCAGATCTGTGATCTTAGCAGTGCCCGCGCGATATAAAACGGCACCCGTCGCCATAAACAGAAGGCATGTATAGAGAATACTGACCGTTGCATGTGCTGCTACACCGTTCAGGGCAAGCTCGGTTCCGATACCCACACCGATCACCATAAAGCCCTGCTGGGAATTCATGGAATAGGCAACCGTCCGGCGCAGATCATTTTCAAGTGTCGCATGGAAGACCGGGAAGATCACCATGATGGCCCCAATCCAAAGAAGGATATCTTCACCAGCGAAGAAGCGTGCCAAAGCATAAACGGCAAGCTTTGTGGTAAATGCGGACAGGATCACGGTGCCAGAAACAGTTGCCTGTGGGTAGGCATCCTGAACCCAGTTATGCAGCAATGGAAATGCTGTTTTGATACCAAAAGCGATGAGGAACAACCAGCTTGCAGCCGATCCGAGTTCCATCGGAGCAACATCCATGTTTCCGCTTTGCGCCACATAAAGGGCAATACCGGCAAGAAGGAGAACGCCGCTTGTCACCTGAATAATCAGGTACCGCATGCCGGCGTTAAAGGCTCGCTCGTTCCGGCTGGCAAAAATAAGGAAGGCGGATGAAATCGCTGTCAGTTCCCAATAAGAGAAGAGGGAGACCAAATCCCCTGAGAAGACGGCGGCAATCGCGGCCCCCGCATAGATCAGCGTGGCGACATGTTGCTGCGGATCTTTGACATGCAATCCATAAAGCAGCCCCGCAAAGGCCGCGATGTGGAAAATCGTGCCGAATACGCGTGCCAATGCGTCAATTTTTGTCAGGATCAGGGTATGACCCAGAATTTCAACGTGACCGAAACTGCCAAGGCCCAAGGACCATGTGTAATAAAGCCCGATAATCGGTAATGCGAGCACATAGATATTACGGATAAATCCGCTGGTAAAAGGAACCAGCAGCGCCCCAAGGATGAGGATCAGACCCGGGTTAAGCCCCTCAATCATAGTAATCCTCCTTCACAGTCAGGAAGCGACCAATAAAGCCTGCAACGCTGATCACCACCAGCAACCCAAGGGCGGCATAAATTCCATAGAATGCGGGAATTTCCTCAACCTTGGTATAGGGGTGGGTTTCATACAAGATGCCAAGCAGCGAGAGGAAGTCGGGCAGCGCAACCAAAATGGCCGCAATGATCAACCCAATGAAGATTTTTTTCTTATTCTCGGCTTTGTCCAGCCAATAAGTCTTTTTCATATTTTCAGACATCGGTGAACGGTCCTTATGGCATCAAAATTGGCAGCAATAGCTGATAAATCGGATCAATAAAGAAGAACAGCACGATACATCCAAACGCGGTGAAGAGCGGCGGCGCTACGCATAGCAGCGGTGCCTCCTTAATATTCGCGCGGGTGATCATGGAACGTTCATGCCCAACGGAAACTTCCGGGTCGCTTTTGCCAAGCGGCGGATAGAAGAAGCCTCGGATCACGATCGGCATCAGATAAGCGATGTTCAGCAGGGAGCTGATCAGCAGAACGGCCAGCACAAATAGCTGATCTGCCTCAACCGCACCCAGCATGATATAGAATTTGGCCCAGCTGCCCCCAAGCGGCGGGATACCAATGATGCTCAGGCTTCCAATCAGGAAGGCAATGAAGGTAAAAGGCATCTGGCGGCCAAGACCCCGCATATCGGATATTTCCGTTTTCTTGGTCGCGGTATAAATAGCACCCGCCACGAAGAAGAGCGTGATTTTACCAAAGGCGTGCATGACAATCTGCATGGCACCGCCCGCCATTGCCATCGGTGTTACCAAGGATGCCGCAAGGACGATATAGGCGAGCTGACTGATGGTGGAATAAGCAAGCCGTGCTTTCAGATTGTCCTTCGTCAGCGCCACTGTGGAGGCTGCAATCAATGTAAAGGCCGCAATCCAGGTCAGCATTTCCGTGGCAAAGTTACCGGATAGGATATCCAAACCAAAGATATAGATGACGACTTTAAGGACGGAGAAAACACCAGCCTTCACAACGGCCACCGCATGCAGAAGCGCACTAACCGGCGTTGGTGCCACCATGGCAGATGGTAGCCAGCGGTGAATTGGCATCAACGCCGCCTTACCGATACCATACATGAAGAGGAACAGCAGAATACCTGTAACAACCGGTCCCGCGTGACCCAACAGAATACCGCCTTGGGTAAAGTCAGTGGTGCCGGTTAGCGCCCATGTCCAGATAATCGCAGGCAGGAAGAAGCCGATAGAAGTTCCCAAAAGAATGCCTAGGTAAATCCGGCCACCTTTCAGGGCTGCGTCGTTACCTTTATGCGTCACCAGCGGATAAGTAGACAGGCTGAGCACTTCGTAGAAGATAAACAGGGTCAGCAGGTTTTCAGCAAACGCGATACCCATCGCCGCAGAAATGGCGATGGCAAAACAGATGTAAAAACGTGTCTGTTTTGGCTCGCGGTTGCCACGCATGTAACCGATGGAATAGACGGAGTTCACAATCCAGAGTGTGGACGCCACCATGGCAAAGATCATCCCCAAAGGTTCGATCTTAAAGGCGATTTCAAGGCCCGGCAGGTTCGAAATCAACGAATATTCAGGTGCTCCGCCTGCAAGAACCACCTGAAGCAGGGTCACTGTATTTACAAATAGCGCACCTGCGGTCACCAACGTCACCGTCTCGCGAAGGTTTGGTGCGGCATAACAAAGCGCCATGCCAACCGCACCAATGAGCGGGATCAGCAACGAAAGCGCGACTTGAATGTCAGGAGTAATCATCATTTGGCACCTCCCATCAGGAAGGAGGCTGCCGCTTCGGCAAATCCGATATTCACGCTTGTCTCAATTCCGAAATAGAAGATGGCAATGACAAAAATCCAGCAAGGGATCATCATTGATAGCGGCGCTTCTTTACACTCAGCGCCTTCCGGGGCAGGGCGGAAATACATCACCTCAACCACACGCCAAACATAAATAACCGCAAACAGAGATGAAATCAGCATAGCAATGGTCAGACCATAGCCAACCATGTCACCACGTTCCAGCGCAGCTTGAACAAGATACCATTTACTGACAAATCCGGGTGTCAGTGGCACACCGATAAGGCCAAGGCCGCCAAGAACAAAGGCAAAGCTGGTAATTGGCATACGCTGTCCGATACCCGCCAAGTCTTTGATGTAGGTGCTGCCGACCATATAGAATATGGCGCCAACTGTCAGGAAAAGACCTGTCTTTACAATTGCGTGGTTAAAGACATGCGTGATACTGGCGATCAGGCCCATCTCACTCGCCAAAGCGATACCAACAGTCATGTAGCCAAGCTGTGCCACACTGGAATACGCCAAAAGACGCTTCAGATTGTCCTGGAAGATGGCAACCACAGACATGGACAAGAACGCAATCACACCAAGTGTCATCAGCATCGATGTCAGCGGGATTTCACCAAAGCTGAAATCTTCGCCGAACATGGTGTAGATGAAACGGATCATCAAATAAACGGACACTTTGGTCGCAGTACCCGCAAAAAAGGCTGTGATGATGCTTGGCGCATATGTGTAGCCGTTAGGCAGCCAGATATGGAACGGGAACATGGCCAGCTTAATCGCGACACCAACAATGAGGAAGCCAACAGCGGCCCGCACTGGTGTTGTATGGGCAATCGCGTCAAACTTGCTGGCAATATCTGCGATATTCAGTGTTCCGGTCATGGCATATAGCAAACCGACACCGATCAGAATGAACGTCGCCCCAATCGTGCCCATAACCAGATACTGAAACGCTGCGAAAAGGGCGCGGCGATCTGTCCGCTCTCCCATGGAAATCAACACATAGGAGGAGAGGGAGGTAATCTCTAGGAATACGAAGATGTTAAACGCATCACCCGTAATCGTGATCCCCATCATCCCCGCAAGCGCCAGAAGATAGGCCGCAAAGAACATGCCCAAACGATCTGTGGACACTTCTTTTAAGATACTCTCGCGAGCATAAAGAAGGACACCGGTGCTGATGCCACTGATCACCATCATGACAAAGGCACTTAACGGATCGACGACATATTCGATACCCCAAGGTGGCTCCCAGCCGCCAAGCTCATATGAGATGGGGCCAACTGTATTTACATGTACCAGCAGATCGATACTAAACCAGAAAGAAGCCGCGCTCAGCATAGTGGCGATGGCCCAAGGCAGGACCGCACCACGGAAGAGGGCGCTAATCGGGGCCCCCATCAGCGGAATGACAATCGCCAGGATGGGCGCTTGGGAAAATAACGCGTTCATTTCTGTTCATCCTCCATCCGAAGGATGTCATCTTCTTCAATGGTACCGAAAGTTTCCTTGATCCGAACGATCAGGGCGAGGCCAAGAGCCGTCGTTGCAACCCCAACCACAATGGCGGTGAGGATCAGAACATGAGGCAATGGGTTGGAATACAGAACGTCTTCGCCTTCCATGAGGATTGGCGCTGTTCCGCCCTCGATCTTTCCAAGGGTAATGTAGAATAGGAAAACCGCTGTCTGGAACAGGGACAGTCCAATCATCTTTTTGATCAGGTTCGACCGGCTCATCACGGTGTATAACCCAATCATCAGCAGGATAACGAAGATCCAGTAATTATAGTGTTCAAAAAACATCGTCGAATGCGCCCCGCCTATTCCCCGTTATTTTTTTCAAGTTCATCGGAACGGCCAGCAAAGCCATAAAAGATACAAAGCATTGCCGCGGTCACGGTTACGCCCACACCGATTTCAATTATCAGAATACCCAGATGCTGTCCGGCAATGGGATCTGCGGATAGAATGTTGTAATCAAGGAAGTTCGCGCCTTTCAGCATGCTGACAACGCCAACACCGCCATAAATCAACACGCCCGCAGCCAATATAATCTCAACAAAATGGACAGGGATCAGCTTTTTCAGGTTATCCAGCCCAAAGACGAGGGAATACAGAATAAAGCCAGCCGCAAAAATCACACCCGCCTGAAATCCGCCGCCGGGACCGAAGTCGCCGTGGAACTGAACATACAATCCAAACAACAGAATGAACGGGATCAACAGCTTTGCGACAACATGCGGCACCAGATCATGCGGGCTCCCTTCGGCTTTCACCTTCTGGAATGGCGGATTGCCCGGTGTCTCTTCATCTTCACGGCGGCGATGTAGTTGACGCAGGATCAGCAGAACCGCGATGCCGGCTGTGAAAATAACGGTAACCTCACCAAAGGTATCAAAACCCCGATAGCTGGCCAGAACCGATGTCACCATGTTGGGAACGCCGATTTCCTCCGGGCTTGTATAAACATACCGCTCCGTCACTTCGCTCATCTGAACGGGCGTGTCGACGGATCCGATTTTTGGCAAATCCAAAGTGGCATAAGCCAGAATACCGCCGACAAGCAACGAAGCCAAAAGCGGAATAGGGGATCTTTTCCCCCTCGGTTTTTCATTTGCACCGACCAGCGCCAAGGTTCCAAGGTAGAGAACTGTACTGATACCGGCGCCAACAGCGGCCTCGGTAAAGGCAACATCAACCGCATCAAGGTTCACGAAAATCAGCGCCATGATCAAGCTGACTGCACCCAAAAGCATGGTTGCCACAAACAGGTTGTTCACATACAGCACACCAAGTGTGCCGACGATCAGCAGAACCATCAAAAATACGTCTGTAAACTCTTCCATCAGTCCTTGCCCCCCTCAACCTTATCGGTGGGAGGGGTATCATCTAATTGACCTTCATCGACCCGTGGTTTCAAGCCCGCAACAAATGTGGCCTGCGCCAGCGCATATGTGGCGGTCGGACTGGTGATAAACAGAAACGCGATGATGAAAATCAACTTCACGGTAACCAGCGTCAGGCCGCTTTGCAGAGCAAGGCCACCCAAAATCAGGAAAGATGCCAGCGTATCCGCCATACCGCCCGCGTGAATACGGGAATAAAGGTCAGGAAAGCGAAGAAGGCCGTAACCTGTAATAATCACAAAGAAACAGCCAATCAGGATCGCTGCCCAAGTGAGAATATCTAAACCAAGATCCAGAATTTCCATTAGTTCTTACCCCCCGAAGACCGGGAGAGACCTGTTCTAAGGCTTCCGAATTTGAAATATTTCAAAACCGCAAGGGTGCCGATGAAGTTCATCAACGCATAAACAATCGCCAGATCCAGAAAATCAGGACGGCCGTTCATAAACCCGACGACAGAGATCAACAGCACGGTTTTTGTGCCAATCGCGTTTACAGACAAAATACGATCGTAAGCCGTCGGCCCCATGAGGGCCCGGCTGAGCGCAAGTGCAATACTGACAAGAATTGCAATGGCAGCAACAACGTAAACGCTCATTCTTCCCTCATGATTTTTGTAACGCGCCGATCCATATCGCCTGATTTAACGCCATCTGCGGTGCCGCGGGTGAGGGCATGAACCATGACCTCATCATCATGCAGATCAACGGTTACCGTTCCCGGCGTTAATGTAATGGAGTTGGCGTAAATAACTTTTCCAAGGTCGCTTTTCTGGCTGACCTTAACCGTGAACATGCTTTGTTCCAGATATTTGCCAGGGAAAAGGACGCATTTGGCAACGTCGATATTAGATTTGACGATCTCCCAAAGAAGCCATGCCCAATAAATGACAATATTCGCTCCTAGCTGTACGGGTAGACCTTCATGGTCGATGACATCCATACGGCGGGCGATTAATGCAACCAAAATGCAGGAGAAAACACCAAACCCAATGAGTAGCGGCGTATAAATACCGGAAAACAAAAGCCATACGGCCATTGTTACACAAATCAGACTGATAAGTCTCACAACTACCCTTCCTGTTATCCCTCGCGAGCGGCCTGTCGCACCCGCCTGTGTATGCCATGCCGGACACTAACTCGCAAGGCGTTAGCGCAAAATGTGGTGTCCCTTCACAGCGATTTTGCAAAATTTTTCAATATCTGGGTATTCGCCCCCAAAATTAAAAGGGGGAATGTGAAATTAATTTATATGATAAATGGCGCATTTTAGCGCCTTAAGCAAGGCAAGCTATTGCCATTTCCAATCAATTAGATTAGATTTTTACAAAAAATTAACTTAAACTAATATTAAAATATGGGTATAGTTAATAAGTAGTACGCCTTGGGGGAGGCGCTTATCAAACTTAGAGTGGGAGTAACTGAATATGTCGGCGAAGATAGAAGCATTGCACGACAAGCAAGGCGATAATGTTACCTTCATCAACGGGGACGAGAGTTTTGAACTAAAGGGACGTGTGAAGTGGTTCAATACGACGAAAGGCTTCGGTTTTCTGGTTCCTGAAGATGGTAACGGGGATATTTTCTTTCATTTATCCTGCCTTAGGGAAAGTGGCCATGAATATGTGGCTGAAGGTGTCACCTTAAGTTGCCAGGTCGTCCATAGAGATAAAGGCCTGCAGGCGGTCAAAATTCTGGATATAGACACATCTACCGCAGTTCCGTTTGAGCCTAGCCCCATCCAACCCAGCAATGTCACTAAACATCCTGTTTTAAAAGGCGCAGGTGACCTTGTTGAAGTCACCGTCAAATGGTTTGATCCCGTAAAAGGGTATGGGTTTGTGACCCGCGGCGAAGATACACAAGATATTTTTATTCATATGGAAACAATTCGAAATGAAGGGTTCCTCCCTGTTCAGGCGGGACAGGTCCTGCAGGTCCGCATTGCGGAAAGCGACAAAGGACCGCAAGTTGCCGAAATTGCAAAGCCTGAAGAGTAAAGAAGTAGTCTGTCTTGACCACTAAAAAGGCCGGCACCTGATATCAGGGCCGGCCTCTTTTTGTGTGGGTATAAATCTGCTTATTTAATTTCGATCGCGTAATCGGAAACCGGCTTTGCTTCCTTGATCAGCTCTGCCTCAACAAGGAACTCAGCGAAACGAGCATACCTGTTGGTATCGAGTGCCGCAGGACGAAGGGCAAAGCGCGGAATTGTGTCGCGCCATGCCCGGCGGTTCAGCTCATCATCTAGCTCTGAGTTATTCTTGATAAACAGCTCCCAAGTTGCTTTTGGATGATTAATGATCATCTGCGTTGCTTCCTCAAGGCTATCGAGGAAAGGACGGAAGCGTTTATCATTCAGATTGTCGTTATTAGCGACGATGATCAGCTCATCATAAGCTGGGACGCCTTGCTCTTCTGGATAGAAAGCGCGGCCAGAATTGCCTTCAATATCCATCTGGTTCAGCTCAAAGTTCCGGAACGCCCCGATAACAGCGTCAACCTTGCCTGCGAGAATAGACGGAGACAGGCTGAAATTCACATTGATCAGCTCGATATCTTTGATGCTGAGACCCTGTTTATGCAGCATGGCCTGCAGTAATGCGCTTTCAAACCCACCAACAGAGAAGCCGACTTTTTTACCTTTCAGATCCTTAATGGATTTGATCGGGCCACTTTCAAGAACAACAAGACTGTTGAGCGGCGTTGCCACCAATGTGCCAATCCGTTTGAGCGGTAGGCCTTCTGCGACCTGAACATGAAGCTGTGGCTGATAAGAGATAGCAAGCGGCGCTTTCCCAGCGGCGACCAGTTTTGGTGGATCGTTCGGATCAGCAGGGGCAATCAGCTCCACATCAAGGCCATGCTTTTTAAAGATGCCAGCCTCTTTCGCGACAATAAGCGGGGCGTGGTCTGGATTTACAAACCAATCCAACAATACCGTCAGCTTATCATCCGCCATCGCGGAAGATGTGATCAGCATGGCCGCAGCGCCCGTTGCAGCGGCAAGAAGTTTCTTTTTCAAGAAGGTTTTCATGAAAGCGTTTCCTGTTCTGATTGCCAGTTTAGAAAAGTGACCAACAAGTAGTTGATGAGGTAATACAAAGAGATAGAGACAAGGGTTAAAGTCAGAAGCGCGGCAAATAGAAGATCCGTCTGCATGCGCCCATTGGCATGCAGCATGAGATATCCAAGACCTGAAGAAGACCCAACCCATTCTCCAACCACGGCGCCAATTGGGGCGACCGCCGTTGCGACCCGAATGCCCGATGCTAATGACGGCAGGGCAAAGGGAATTTTGATAAATCGATAAAGACGCCACATTTTAAGGGCGCTTGATTGTGACGATCCGGCTTGCATGATGCCCGCCATATTGCTCCAATCACTGGATGTGCGGTTCAGACCATCTAAAAATCCGACGGTAACCGGGAAATAGATGATCAATGTGGCCATCACGACCTTGGATGTCATGCCATAGTCAAACCAAAGCACCAGTAACGGGGCAATGGCGAAAACAGGGATCGCCTGACTTGCAATCAAAACCGGTAAAACCCAGCGTTTGACCCCTTGATGTACGGATATGACAAGGGCGGACAACCCACCAGCGAGAATACCAAACAACAACCCAAGCAATATTTCGCTTAGCGTCGTGATGAGGTGAGGCCAGATAATGTGAAATTTCGCAAACCAGGTTTCAAAAACCAGCAATGGTCCCGGCAGGATAAAGCGCGGCAAATCGGTTGCCCATGTGATCATTGCCCAAATCAAAATGATGCCGCCAGTGGTCACAAAGATACGGAATAGACGATCAAGCATCGATATCTCCCGCACCCTGCAGAAGGGACAAAATTTCTGTGTAGGAGGTGTGCAAGCTTGGATCCGTCGCCTCTCGCGGTGTAGCGGGTGGCAACCCCTCGATCTTGGTCAGGCTCGCCGGATGACCGGATAGAACCATCACCTCTCCCCCAAGGCGGAGTGCCTCCAGCGGATCATGGGTAATCATCAGAACAGTGCGGTCCGATAGTTTGTCTGCGGTCAGGCTCTGTAAATTATGACGCGAAATGGCATCAAGGGCTGAGAAGGGCTCATCCAATAGAATAAGCGGCGCATCTTCCATCAGGGTGCGGGCAAGGGCTACCCGTTGACGCATCCCACCAGAAAGCGCCCCGGGCTTTTTATCTTCCGCGCCTTCAAGGCCAACTTCTTTCAAGAGCGCCCGCGCCTTATCATAGTCCGGTTTAAGGCCGCGCAAGCGATCCCCGATCGTGACATTTTCAAGGGCTGTTACCCACGGCAGCAGAAGATCCTTCTGATCCATATAGGCGACGCGGCCGGTGAGGGGCGCCCCATCACTGGTTTCCAATGAATACCGATTTTTTAGAGATAATGTGCCTGCGATCAGCTTCAGAATGCTGGTTTTGCCAACACCGCTTGGGCCCAACAGACAGGTAAACTGCCCCGGACGTAACTGAAGATGCAGATTTTCAAGGATCACATCCCCATCATATTCCAGAGAGGATAAATCCAGTGTCAGGCCAAGAGGGGTTCCCCCTAAAGACACCGACGTTGCCATATTTAAACGGCTTGTAGTATCGTCAACAACCATGATGCTCTCGTTCCTACGCAGGTATTAACCTGATCAGGTCCGGGGTCGTTCCGTTCGGAACCTCTCAGCCACCATGGCTCCCCCCGAGGAGTGCCCACACTATAAGGATAGTTAAAAGAATGGCAAACCAATATTTAAGGATGGGATGGAAGCTTTGGTCAGCAGCGCTTCTCTGCCTTCTGCTGATGACTGCTTCTGCGGCGGCGCGCGATAAAGCAGATGGGTATGTGGCTATTCTGACGGAAGAAGAGCCGATTAAGGTTACTGTGGAGCTTGCCGATACGCCGGAAGAACGGGCAGAAGGTTTGATGCGCCGGAAATCCTTACCGGATCGGCATGGAATGCTGTTTGATTTTGGAAAAGCGCGGCCTGTCACGTTCTGGATGCGGGAGACACTGATTTCTTTGGACATTATTTTTATCCGCGACGATCAAACCATTGCGCATATCCACCGCAACGCCAAACCCCTTGATGAAACGCAGATCCCATCTCCTGAGCCGGTCCGCTGGGTTTTGGAGGTTATGGCCACAACTCTTGACGAGACAGGCATGGCTGTCGGCGATAAAGTGGTCTACAGACCCAACAATAAATAACAAAAAGGTACATGTTGGTATGACACTCAAATCAGAAACGGCATTTGAAATCCCCGATGGCTTTACAGAAGCCGTCGGCCGCGGCGAATTTGCCACCCGAAATGGTCCCTTTTACGAAAAAGAAGAGGGCGGGCAGATCATTCGCGCCTTTCGCCCGGACAATCGACACCTAAACGGGCTTGGATATGTTCATGGGGGGATGTTGATGTCATTCGCTGATTCAGCATTGGCCAGAACGGTTTTTCACGGCTCCCGAAAACGGGGCGTCACACTGAAGATGAATTCGGAATTTCTAATGCCGGCACGGCCCGGAGAATGGGTTGAAGCCCATTGCGAGCTGGTCCGCGAAACACGGTCTCTTGCCTTCGTCCGCGGGGAGCTGAAAGTCAAGAATAGAGCCATTTTCAAGGCCGATGCCATCTTCCATTTTCTCCGGGAAAAAGAGGGGTAAGAATGCCCTCATGAAAGAAATTTGACAAAAAAACAAATTTTTTAAAAAACGGGCTTGCAGGGTTGCGATCAATGATCTATACCATCGCCACACAGACGGCGGGGCATAGCACAGCCTGGTAGTGCGCTCGCTTTGGGAGCGAGAGGTCGCAAGTTCGAATCTTGCTGCCCCGACCAACAAAAAGCCTTTCGGTTCAATGAACTGAGAGGCTTTTTTGATTCTGCACTTCATCTCAACTCACATAAAAGTATGCCGCTTGGTTAATTGCTGACTTTTCTTTGTCGCATTTGGATTTTATGATGTTTCCATCGACACCTGGGAGGTGGAAATACATGAAGCGAAATTCGATTTGTTACTTTTTAAAACAGGCTGTTATGGGGACGGCCTTTGTTGGGGCATTCGGCGTGTTGGGCGCTAATATGGCGCTGGCCAATCCGATTACCGGGATGGAGCCTGCAAATCCGCAGCCATCTGCAGACAGCCTGAAACCGGGGCTTGCCGTGAAATATTACGGGGTGAAGCTCAATAGTATCCGCCAGTTTGAAGAATGGATGGAATATGAAAAGGGCAAAGACGGCCCGCCCATTCCAATGCTGAATTATCAGGTGGGGCAAGGAGATGTCTTAACCTCTGGCACTAATGATATGGTGGGCGCAGATATCACCGGTTTTATCAATTTCGAAACTTCTGGCAGCTATACCATGATGGTGCACTCTAATGATGGGGTGAGAATAACCATTGGTGGTCAGCTTATTCACGAAGATCCGAATGTACACGCAGATCGGTTTTCCGATGAAATAACGCTTGAGATTTCCAAGCCGGGCTGGTATCCGGTGCGTATTCTGTATTTTGAGAAAAAGAATACGGCCACGCTGGAACTGTATTGGGACCCGCCTGGACCACAAGACGTAGATTATGTGCCGGAGACGGCATTTGCGCATATTGGGAAATAACAGGTATGAGCTTGAAAGCAAAAATCTATCGCCCTGCAAAGAACGCCATGCAATCAGGTCGTGGCAAATCCAAGAAATGGCGCCTGGATTTCAATCCAGCCAGCGCCCGTTCTTCGGACCCTTTAATGGGCTGGACCAGCTCTAGCGACATGTCCTCACAAGTCTCTTTGACGTTTGATGACAAAGAAAGCGCCATTGCCTACTGCGAACAGTATGGCATCGCGTATAACGTTTTCGAACCGAAAGAGCGCAAACTGAACATCAAGGCCTACGCGGACAACTTTTCTTACACACGCGTTCGCGGCTAAAACGTCTTAAAGACGCTAACGGCCAAAAGGCCCCATAGCTCAGTTGGATAGAGCAACAGACTTCTAATCTGTAGGTCCGAGGTTCGAATCCTCGTGGGGTCGCCAAACACAAGCCCTTGCAACAACGTTGCAGGGGCTTTGTTAGTTCTTACCCGCAATAAATTCCATAAAGGCGTTTAAGGTAGGGTGGTTGGCGCGGTCTTGGGGGTAGGTCAGGTAAAAGGGGCAGGGGTTTTCTGGAATATCTGTGAAGGCAGGCACCAGGCTGCCTGCCTCAAGTTCTGATTTAATAACGCTTTTGATTGCGATAACGACACCAACCCCTTGGATCGCGGCTTCTAGTGCGGATAGCAGGCTGTCAAATTCCATATCCTGCTGACTTGTTATCTGATCGCTTGTGAATTTGGCATGGGCGTTCCAGTTATCCCAATCATAGCGTCGGGTGTTACAATGAAGACGGGTATATTGATCTGCGGTGCAGTTGGCGCGGTATGCGGGGCTACACACAGCAACAAGCGCGTCGTTATGGATTTTTTCCCAAATCAGGCTGGTGTCAT
>JAEPMY010000089.1 GCA_017643685.1 Sneathiella sp. | reverse complement strand
GATTATGCCGCAGTGCAAGGATTTGTGCTGGTGATGGCGCTTCTGTTTGTGACCCTGAACTTGATTATCGATCTCACCTATACAGTGATCGATCCACGCGTGGGGTTTGAAAGCAAATGACGGCGACTGATCAAGTTCAGGTGGTGACACCTAAGTCAAAAAACGGCCATATGGCGCATTTTGGATATGTGCTGAGAGAGAACCCAGTTACATTGCTGGCGTTTCTTCTCTTCGCCTTTTTTATTCTCTCGGCACTGTTTGCTGAATATCTGGTGCCTTATGACCCGCTGGCGTCCGACGCATCTGATGTTTTAAACCCTCCAAGCTTTGATCATTGGTTTGGGACAGACGCATTGGGCCGGGATGTGTTCAGTCGGGTGATGGTCGCGACCCGTCTTGATCTATTAATTGCGCTGTCAGCGGTGTCATTGTCTTTTGTTGTCGGCTCTGTTCTTGGAGCGGCGGCGGGTTACTGGGGCGGTAAGCTGGATATGGTGATGAGCCGTCTACTGGATACCATCATGGCTTTTCCGATTTTTGTGCTCGCCATGGGGATTGTTGCAGCGCTTGGGAACACGATTGAAAATATTATCTACGCCACGGCGATTATTAATGTGCCTTTTTATGCCCGGCTTGTCCGCGCAGAGGTGAATATAAGGCGCGATGCTGGGTTTGTGCATGCTGCCAAGCTATCTGGTAATTCAGATTTGCGAGTGCTGGCGATGCATATTTTTCCAAATACCCTGCCGCCGATGATGGTGCAGATCTCCCTGAATTTAGGATGGGCCATTTTGAACGCGGCTGGTCTTAGCTTTATTGGTCTTGGGGTGCGGCCTCCAACCCCTGAGTGGGGTATTATGGTCGCGGAAGGTGCCAACTTCATTGTCTCCGGTGAATGGTGGCTCGCTTTATTCCCAGGTCTTTGGTTGATGCTAGCGGTCTTTACTTTCAACCTTCTCGGAGACGGCCTTCGGGATCTGGTAGACCCGCGGCAGAGGAGCTGATCATGTTATCCATTAAAGATTTACGGGTTGCTTTCAACACGCGTCGCGGATTGGTCGAAGCGGTGAGGGGGGTTCATCTGGAGCTGAAAAAAGGGGAGATCCTCGGTGTTGTAGGGGAGTCTGGTTCCGGCAAATCCGTCACGTCCTATGCGTTGATGAAAATTCTGGATCAGGGCGGTAAAATTACCCAAGGGGATATGGTCTATAGCGGTATCGATCTTGCCGCAGCTTCAGAGAAAGATATGGGGGAAATCCGCGGGCGGGAGATCTCTATGATCTTTCAAAATCCTCGGGCGGCCCTCAATCCAATCCGCAAAGTGGGTCATCAGATAGAAGATGTGCTTTGCCAGCACGCACAGGCCACCCGGTACACAGCACGTGCCAAAGCAATTGAGGCGTTGGAAGCTGTAAAAATCAAGGATGCGGAGGCGCGCTATGACGCTTACCCGTTCGAATTGTCAGGGGGAATGTGTCAGCGGATTGTGATTGCGATCGCCTTGGCGTGTAACCCAAGGATTTTGATCGCGGATGAGCCAACCACAGGACTTGATATCACAACCCAGAAGGCGGTGATGGATCTGGTGCAGGAGTTGATCCGGGAGCGGCAGATGAGTGCGATCCTCATCACCCATGATCTGGGGCTTGCCACTGAGTATTGTGACCGTATTTCGGTTATGCGAAACGGCGAAATTGTGGAAGAGGGGGCGCCGCTCGATTTATTCACCAAACCGGCGCATGCCTATACCAAGAAACTCGTAAAAGCGACCCCTTCCCTTGGCCGTGATTTGCGTGATTTGCTGACGGATACAGATTTACCGCCGCTTAGCCCGCACCAGATTAGCGATATTCCGTTGATGGAAGTTAAAAACCTGAAGAAAACCTATCAGGGGAAATCAGGCCCTGTTGATGCGGTGAAGGGTATCTCCTTTGATATTTATAAAGGGCAAACTGTCGGGTTGGTTGGAGAGTCTGGTTGCGGAAAATCAACCACATCTTCCATGCTTGTGCGGCTTCTGGATTCCACCGAAGGACAAATCCTCTTTGAAGGTAAAGATCTGAGCGAAGTAGCTGCAAAGGATTTTGCAAAAGACCCTCGCCGGACCGATATTCAGATGGTTTTTCAGGATGCCACCGATAGTCTGAACCCGCGCTTTACCGCAAGACAAAGCATTGCAGATCCAATTCGCCGGTTGATCGGTCTTAAGAACAGGGCTCTGGGCGATCGGATTGAGGAACTGGCTGATCTGGTTGGTCTTCCGCGGCATTTGCTGGATCGGTTTCCGCATCAGTTATCAGGGGGGCAAAAAGCTCGGGTCGGTATCGCACGGGCCATTTCTGTAAATCCAAAGTTTCTTATTCTGGATGAGCCCACAGCAGCGTTGGATGTCTCCATTCAAGCTATTGTTTTGAACCTGCTGGCCGATCTTCGAGCAAAGCTTGGCATGAGCTTTTTATTCGTAAGCCATGATTTGCACGTGGTGCGTCTGCTCAGTGATTACATCATCGTTATGCGCGATGGCGATATCGTTGAGCAAGGCCCCTGTGAAGAGGTTATGTCCTCTCCCAAATCTGATTATACGCGGGAGTTGCTTGGCGCGGCCCCAACAATTGCAGTGGCGGCTCCTGCCGCCTGATCCTAAGCCTTAAGGAATTACTATGACGACAATTCCCCTCACCCTCTCCTCCTTGCAAGCGGCATATGAGGGAGGGACCACCCCCTCTGTGATTATTGAGCAGGTTTACAGCCGAATTGAAGAGGTGGCAGACCCTGGTATTTTCATCCATCTGATTGCAAAAGAGGAAGTGTTAGCAGCAGCAGAGAAGTTGGGACCTTATGATCCATCTAAACCCCTCTGGGGTGTGCCCTTTGCGGTGAAAGATAACATTGATGCTGCGAGGTGCCCCACCACTGCTGCCTGCCCGGCATATGAATATGAGGCGGTGGAAGACGCATTTGTGGTCGCCCGTTTGAAAGAGGAGGGTGCCCTTCTGATCGGTAAGACAAATCTGGATCAGTTTGCCACGGGCCTTGTCGGGGTCAGGTCGCCTTATCAGCCCCCTAAAAACGCCATCAACTCTGATTTGATTCCGGGTGGATCCTCATCCGGTTCTGCCGTTGCGGTGGCGCAAGGGATTGTGGCTTTCTCATTGGGTACGGATACCGCAGGGTCAGGCCGTATTCCGGCGGGATTGAATAATATCGTGGGGTTAAAACCCTCTCTTGGGGCGTTTTCCGCAACCGGTGTTGTTCCCGCCTGCCGCACTCTGGATACCATATCGGTTTTTGCGCTGGATGTACCGGATGCTTACAAAGTCTTTCAAGTTGCCGCCGCCTATGATCCAGAAGACAGTTATTCCCGAACGCTGCCAAAAGGAGCGATGGAAGCAGCCCCTCCCGTTCTGAAAATTGGTATTCCCGATGAAAATAGTCTGAAATTTTTTGGCGATGGCTTGCAGGAAAAAGCGTTTAAACGGGATCTGGATTTATTACAGGCTATGGGCGCTGAGATAATCCGGGTGGATTTCACCCCCTTCTTTGATGTTGCCAATATGCTGTATGAAGGAGCGTGGGTGGCGGAGCGATATACAACAATTGAAGACTTGCTGAAGCGCGATCCAGAGGCAATTCATCCGGTCACAGCAGCGATTATCTCAAAAGCAGAGGAGTTCTCGTCCGCTGATGTGTTCAGAGGATTTTACAAGCTTCAGGATTTAAAACGTGCGGCTGAACCGCTTCTGTCAGGTGTTGATTTATTCTGCGTGCCAACCGTTCCTAGATTTTATTCGGTTGCTGATCTGGATAAGGACCCTGTGACCCCAAACTCAAACCTTGGGACTTATACAAATTTCGTGAATTTGATGGATATGTGTGCTTTGTCTGTGCCGACGGATGATCGCGGGGATGGCTTACCTGGCGGGTTAACACTAATCGCAGGAACCGGAAAAGATGCGTATATAGCTGGTATTGGCGCAAATATTCATCAGACAGCGACTTGCCTGATGGGCGCAACAGGTTGGCCCCTTTTGCCGTTAGATTTGTCGCCGGATATGTCTTCGGGTACGGATGAGATTGAGCTCGCGGTTTGCGGCGCTCATATGGCGGGTCTTCCGCTTAACCATCAACTAACGGATCGCGGTGGGCGTTTTATGAGAACCGCAGCAACGAGTGCTGATTACCAATTTTATGCCCTTGCGGGTGGTCCTCCGGCACGTCCCGGTCTTGTTCGTGTGGGCGAAGCGCAAGGGGAAGAGATCGCCCTGGAAATCTGGAGCCTGCCAAAATCAGAAGTAGGTAGTTTCTTGGAAGGTATTCCATCCCCACTTGGTATTGGTACTATTTCCTTGCAAGATGGTAATTCGGTGAAGGGGTTTTTATGTGAAAGCTGGGCAATCGAACAAGCAGAAGACATCACCCCGCTCAAGAGCTGGCGCCTCTATGGTACGTGAGAAAAGCGTCGTCTAAACTTGATCACTTTTGCGCCCTGCTCTTGACGGAATTTCATGGTCTCCTCATTTAAGAAGAGGATGGAGGTCAGATGTTTCGTTGGATCAGAAAACTTTTGTTGATTTTTGTGGTAGCGCTATTGCCGTTTATTGCGCCGCAGGTGATTTCGTACGCCAGTACTTATGGTGAGGCGACTACCCATTGGTCGAGTGCGCGCTATGATCGCACTTATCAATCCCCTGATCCAAAAGTGGAGCCAGAAGCAGTTGTTCAGGTTCTGGGTGCGCGGACGTGGGGGTGGCGGGGGAGTTTCGCCATCCACACGTGGATTTCTGTGAAACCAAAAGGTGCGGATGAATATAAACGATACGAGGTTATCGGCTGGCGATCTCCGCATTTGACCATCCGAAATGGGGTGCCGGATAATTACTGGGCGGGAAACCGCCCCTATGTCATTCAGGATATCCGCGGCGAACAAGCAGAAGTGATTATCGACAAGCTTGCTCCTGTAGTAGAGGCTTACCCTTTTAAAACGGAATACACAGCTTGGCCGGGGCCGAATTCAAATAGTTTTGTTGCTTATCTTGGCCGCAAAATTCCAGAACTGCGCCTTGATTTGCCGCCAACAGCAATTGGCAAAGATTATCTGGTGGAAGACCGTTTAATAGGGTCAGCCATCAGTGGGACAGGCTTTCAAATTTCGGCGGCGGGATTTGGGGGATTAACCCTTGGCACAGAAGAGGGGATTGAATTTCACCTACTAGGTCTTACCACAGGATTTGATGTGAACGACCTAACGTTGAAGTTACCGGGTTTTGGACGGGTACCTTTGATCCCTCAATGAGCAGGGACCACTTCTAGAAAGATTTCATTGGCCTGAGTACAGTTTCCTTGCCGGGCAGAGAGCCTATGGCTGCCGGCAGAGGGAAGAGCAATCTGCCCGTTTTGCAGCGTGACTGATTTCCCATTCACAAACCAATCGGCATAGGCTTGTCCCTCCACCCGAAGGAGGAGATCTTCGCTTCTGATCCACTCCCCATCTTCAGGAAATTGGATCAGCTTTGGACATGTGGGGGTGCTGGATACAGTTATATCCCGTTCGGAAATTGAAGGAGCCTGATATGTGGGAGCCTTCAGCCCTAAGTTTTCAGCAATTTGCAAGGCAACTGGATAGGCAGTGCCGCGTCCGGTCAGTGATCTTGTCGGGGTGTTGTCGGGGGTTCCAAACCACACAAGAATGATGTGATCCGCTGTTATCATAACGGTCCAGGCATCCTGTCGATTATGAGAGGTGCCGGTTTTAAACAGGATTTTCCGCCCATTTGTCTCGACTTGAGTGAGCAAACCTAAAATGGTCTCGGAGGCTGCGAGGCTTGTGAGATAAGGCGGGCTGATACGCCGCGCGGCGCTTGAAAATCGTATATTTGCAGGATCGTCAGGGTCTGCAAATGCCAGATACAGGTTCATTAAGTCTTCTGGTTGCAAATAGAAACCACCAACGGCCAAACTCAGACCTGCAGAAGATTGATATCCATCCCCGGTTTTTAGAAAGCTACGCAGACGATTTTCAAATTGATCTGGTCCGATTTTTTCCAAAGTGGTGATCGCTGGAATGTTCAGTGACCGAATGAGGGCATCTTTTAAAGTGACTTCTCCGGAATAAGTTTGGTCAAAATTGGTGGGCCTGTAACCCCCTTGCTGAAAAGCCTGGTCCGTAAATACCGTATCGGCATTTAACAGTTTTTGCTCTATTCCCTTGGCGTAGATGAGGGGTTTCAAGGTAGAGCCGGGGCTTCTGATCGCAGTGAGGTAATTAACGGCGCCTTTGCGATGTTCGCTGGTGTAATCAGCGGACCCTGCATAACTTCGGACAAGGCCAGATCGCCGTTCAACCACCATTGCGGCGCTGTTAATGGGTGCGGGAAGGGTTCCCATCGCATTTCGAAGGAGGGCGTTGATAGCTTGTTGCCATTCTTTGTTGATGCTAGTCCGTGTGTCCGCCGGTTGCATTCGATCCAGTAAATGCGGTGCAGAGGAGCTGGGTCGAAAGAAAGCAGTTGGTAGATTTTCTGATTGATATTCCAGCAGTTTAGATTTGCTGAATGCCATCTCTTGTTGGGTTGTCGCCAAAACCCGTGATTTGGCCTTATATGCGATATCTGCAAAACGGTCCGGGCGGCGGCGTTCCGGCGATTGGGGCAGAGCTACAAGAAGCGCAGCTTCGCTATAGGTCAGGTGATCAGGGTCTTTTTGGAACCATCCCCTGCTCGCGGCTTTGACCCCTTCAATATTGCCGCCATAAGGGGCGAGGGTGAAATAGGCCTCTAGTATTTTTTTCTTCGGCCAGTGCCAATCAAGCCGGAGCGAATAAAGCATCTGATGGGCTTTGGCGAAGAGATTTTTTTCGCCCAGTTCGGGGTGCATCAGGCGGGCTGTCTGCATGGTGAGTGTAGAGGCGCCAGAGGTTATCCGGCCCGCCGTGACAGCGTCCCAGATAGCCCGGCCAAGGGCGAGGATATCCACGCCTGGATGATCAAAGAACCGCTTATCCTCATAGGCGAGTAACATCTGAACCAATTTGGGATCAACTTCCTCTAATGAGATGCTTTCTCGCCAGTGGCCAGAGGGGGTGAGCCTAAGCTCTAAAAGTTCGCCATTTTCATCCAGCAATGTCTGGGATGTTTCTTGTAGTCGCCCCGGATCAGGAGGACGGGCAATATACCCGCCCAACCCTCCTCCAAGGAGGAGGGCGCAAATTCCCCCAATCCAGAGACCTTTTCGGATCATGATCCCTTCTGAACCTCTGCCCAATTGAACTCACTCCGGCCGTTGATTGCCGGGGCATACATAAACTCCACCTGAGCGTCAGGGATGGTCATTTTGCCGGGATAGGCCGCTCGCACCACATAAGTGATATAGGCGATATCTTTCCGGCCCCACTTACCTTTGAAATGCGCCATAAAACGGTCATCCATATTTTGTGAATAGCTAGGATATTTCTTTTTCCGGTTCTTTATAAAATCCCGAAGTTTACCGCGATCCATTAATTTTGTGGGACGTGGTAAGACGGCATCTTCAATTTCGAAACCAGAAGGCAGCAGATCGGTCAGCAGCAGATCATCCATCACATGGGACCGGCTGGGCTGGATCTCAATTGTCACGCTAAAGAGATCGCCCTGTTTGGCAACAAGGCGCGTTTTCTCCAGCGAAATCGGGTTGCCTTTTGCATCAGCCCAGAATTTACGAACCTGAAAGCCATTATCTACTACCCCAGCGGTTTCCCGAAGGCCAACCAGTTCTGCGTTCAGGGTAATGGCTTGCTCAAAGTTATGACGAATATCAATCCCTCTCCGCAATTGGCTCAAGCTGATGGATAGGGTTCCATCTTTGCGAATGGTGCGGGTTTCTCCATCAATGTTGATGTTTTTACCGGCGAGGCTGTTTTTCTTGTAAAGATATAGATCTACAAGCTTGGCGTTGATATCGGTCGATCGGTACCGCTGGGCGGCTAAATCCCGAAGGGTATTGTCAATGACCGCTTCGATGGGCGCATTGCGGTGTTCTTTTGCGATTTTTGTCAGTAGGTTCGCAAATTGAGGTGCACTGCCGCTTCTTCGCCAATCGCTCTGCTTCACCAGATTAACCGGCGTGGTCCATTTCCCAACGGGGCGATTAATGTCATTCTGTTTTGGTTGCTGGTTAAGGGCTGTTTCAAACTGGGCCGTCAGGTCTCTCAGGCGGAATTTATCCTGAAGTTTAGAGGCAACCCAATAGGCGAGACTTAACCGCTCCAGCTTCTCGCGGACATTTGGATATTCATTACCTTTTCGGCGATATAGCAGACCTTTCAAATTCAGTTGGTGATCAATGGTGTAGCGGGCTCTGCTGGTGACTTCATACCCTTGATCAATAAGGAGGCCATATGCATACAGCTTGGTTTTAACGTTCCGCGGATTTTGCCCATAGAGGTAATCGAGGCCTTTCTTAATGGCGGTTTCTACCGATTTCTGATCGTTGGCGTATTCGCGTGCCATGATCAACGTTTCAAGCGCGTATGGCTGATATTCGGCATAGATATCACCGGAGCGATCCCAGTATCCAAAGGCCCCGGAATTTTTCTGCTTGGCAATAATCTGGTCTATTCCATGATTGATCTTGTCAGAGAGGTCTTCTTGATTGCCGCTCTGTTTGGCCCGCGCAATCAGGCCTCTTGTACCACTAGAGACTTGCTCCACGCAGCCATATGGGTAGCGATCCAAGCCGGATAACGCGTCGGCGATGCCGGCTCCTGCCACAGGGGCCAGATTTAAGCTCGCGGTTGCATGCGCACTGTCTGACAGGCTAAATGCGTGTGATAAAAGCGGGGGAATACGGGTTAGGGCTTCCTCTCCATTATCAGATGCGGCCAAAGGTACAGAGTGAAGCTCTATCACTGGATAAGACGTGAGGCGCGCTGTCAGGTCAAACTCATTTTGAATGGTTTGGTCCCCGAATTTATTTTCAATGAGGATCGGTAGCCGTCCCGGCCCTTTAGAAGCAATCGGAAGAGGGGCTTCAATTCTATCTCCGGCCGATAGCGATTTTGTAAAGCTTTCTGAGGTGGTCCCAATCGTTCTATTGAGTGTTACATCAAAGCGACCTTCATTCCCGCGAAGGGCAAGACGTCCTTCGATCTCGTCGCCAACACCGATGAAGCGCGGCAGAGAAATATCAAGACTTACTGGATCCTGAAGCGTAATGGATTTTTGTGCAAATCCAACTCCGCTTTTGGAGACAACTAACGCCACAAGTCGCAGCCGGCCCTCAAACTCAGTCTTTTCAAAAGTATGAGAGACTTTCCCATCCACCACCTTTAGGAGCGGAGACGCCTCTGCTACGGTTTTGAAGAAATCAGACTGTTGGCGACTTGCACTGCTGGCGAGGTCGCCATCGCCGCCCACTTTGAAGGTTTGAAGGCTGCGATCCTGCCGGATTAATTGACCAAAATTGGTAATCAGACCGAGAGCCAGTTGCCGTTCCCGATAATAATGATCTTTCAGGTCTATATTCTGATATCCGGTAAGACCATGAATGCCTTCATCCACCATAAACAGGATGGCACTGGCATCCTTCTGGTCAAGTTCAAGGGTCACTGGGACCTCATCACTCGAGCGGATTTTATCTGGCGCAGTTAGCTTGGTTTCGATGATCCGCGCGTCCCCAAGGTAGGGGGACCAGACGCTGCCCACCGCATATTGCGGTAAATGTTCGCTATTTTCGGTAACTGGACGAATAAGGGTTGCCAGTACGTGAATACCCGGCTCCACGTTTGAGGGAAGCTGTAATTCTGTTTCCACATCGCCTTTTTCAACACGCATCTCAATGATAGATTGAACATCGGTTGAGGCCGTCATTAACCGCAGTTTACCGCTAAATGGAGCAGTGAAGCGAACAATTGCTGTGTTATCAGCCTCTCGTTCAAGGGAGAGAGAAAGGGCCTCAGGCTCCGTTGTGGGGCTTTGATCTCCTCCCCAACCCGCATAAAATTCCAAATTGGTTGTCATGCCATCTTTGGCGATGAGGGAAATCTCGTATGCGCCCCAGTTTAGGGCGGATTTCAGAGACAAATTACGGGAGGATACTGATCCAGTTTCAATAACGGTGTCCTGCAGGCGTGATTTCCGCCAACGCCACCCATCGTCATAATAGGAGTCATAGCTGTAAGTTACTTTTGCGAGGCGATATTTGATGCCCTCTAACGATACCTCATTCCCATTCCGGTCAATATTGACGATTTCAAAGGAAGGGGCTGTGCCTTCATCCAATTCTTCGCCAAACTGGCTTCGAACACCGACATAAGATAACCCCGTATCGAGCGGAAGGCTGAGGCGGGTGCCATTGGGGCGACCCCCCACGTCAAATACACGACCGGTTAGGCGAACCTGATAAAGACCCGGATCGGTGATCTTGTATGCGTTTGGAAGGGTAACCTTGGCAGAACCCTTTGCGTCTAAGGTCAGGCCTGAATAATAGTCAGTTTTGAGAGCTTCAGCATTTGCCGCCGTGCCGAAGACAAAATCTTTCAAATCTTCCTTTTCGTGGTAGCGAAGAGTGAACAACTGCGCAACTACTTCCCCTTGCAGGCCGTTTGCAGGGCCACCGGAATAATATTCACCGGTCAGGGCCACCTCAGAAGCTTCACCGTTTTTCCATGATGATTGGGCGGTTTCAAGGCCCGGATCAATGGTAAGCGGAACGAAATCTTCGACGCGGATTTTGTGGGTTTCAAGGCGACGTTCATCCATTGAGGACAGATGAATTTCGTATCGTCCCAAACGGGACGATGATTTTAGGTCAAACTTGGCAGATAGCGCGCCATTATCATCACTTGTGACGATTTGACGTTCAATTTCAGCACCGTCAGAACGGCTCAGCTGCAAGATGAATTCCTGCCCGGGGAGGGCTGAAAGGCCGTTATCTTTTGCCGTCATAAACACATGAACGGTTTCTCCCGCTCTGTACATCTCGCGGTCAGATGTCAGGTAGATATCTTCGGCATCTCCCTTTTTAAGGCCGCGGTTTAAGTGACGTGGTTTCTGCTCCAGATTGTCCAATGGCAGAATGGTAAGGCTGTCATCGCTGCCCTGTACCATAAGGTATTCCGGTGCGTGACCACCTGTCCCTTTCAGAAGCTGCCGATTTACCCGTAGCCTTCCCTTGTTATCGCTCGCGCCAGTTGTGAGGATTTTATTGTTTTGGGCGATGATTGAAATCTCTGCGCCGCTTACCGGGTCAGCCGTTCCAAAGTTGCTGAGGAAAATATCGCTATGTTTCAGGCCTGAATAAACAGAAATAGCAACATCACTTCGCATAAACCACTGTGTTGGGCGTTTTTGGTACGACGCAAGGTCAAGGTCTTCTGATTTGAAGACCGCTACATAGAGACCCGCCGGCTCTGTTTTCAGAAGGGATGTCAGGTTGATATTATAGCTTTTGGTGCTGTTTTTATCCGCGTCCAGGGTCAGCTTCTCAGAGCCGATTTTATCGCCAAGATATTTATCAAGTCGTTTGGCACCATACCCATCCAGAATTTGAAACACGTCGTAGGAATTGGTTAGGGAGCGCGGATCGACCCTGAAAATATCCACAGTGACGTCTTTTACATTGGTAGCACTGAAGGGGATAACCGCTTCATCCCGCATTGGTAGAATATTTTGGGCTGCACTTACTTGAATGGTTGGGGTTTTGTCTGGTGTGGCCGCATAAAAAGTCAGCGACTTGTTCAGCTTAACCATCTCTCCCTTTCGGGTGCGAGCGGGTAAATCTTTCAAGAGGGTCAGTTTGTAATTTGCGGAATAGGGAAGGCCGCTAACACAAAATTCGGTATCCCGATTGTGATATCCGAAGGCGTCCTTTGGCTTCTGAACGGCATATCCGCTCAGCAATTGACGGTCTTGATAAACCTGAATGAATTGCTCAAGGTCAGTATCGGCGAGGTTTAGAATATCGTCTGTATTTGCCGGAATTAGGGTTGTGCAAAGGGCGGCACTGTTACCATCATCACGCCCGGAAAAGGGGGCAGCAGCAAAATTGGAACCGTTGCCCGCCTTCGCAAAAGCCGCGGCATCGGCGTTAAAAATACGGCCCTGATAACTAAAGGTGGCAAGGCGACCACTGGCGCTTATGTCCTTGGAAACATCAATGACACCCAGCATTTCAACGTCACTGCCAATAGGCACCGTCACCCCCATTTGGGTTTTCACTTCCTGTGTGGTGAGGTATCTGCCCACCTGATCGGCGGCGGCTGACCCTGTCAGAATAAAGAAAAATAACGTCAGTAGTTTAAGGCGCGTAAGGATATTCATGAGCTCTTCCCGTGGCAGCGGTTCTTTTTGGGATTTTGCGAATGTCCGCCAATAGTTTGTCGAATAAAAGGCAAAATAAATACAATTTTTGGTTATTTATGGATGGTAAGGTCAGGCGTTTTGTGATGGATAATTTTTAGTGTCTAGAGGGGGATTAGACAAGGCGGGAAGCTGGTAATATGGCGCGCGCGGTTAGCCCGCGGTCATTGTTTGGCTCTAATAGGAGTGAGCCTTGATGGGCCTTGAGTAGGCTGGAGGTGATATATAGGCCAAGCCCCACACCTTTACCTGAGACAAAAGAGGAAGAGATGTCAATTTGCGTAAAGGCCTGTGTGACAACCTCTAAATGATCCTCGGCGATACCAATGCCAGTGTCGGCAACATTGATTGAAACCTCGCTTGCCTTGGTCAATTCTGCAGAGACCGTAACGCTGCCCTCATTCGGCGTATATTTCAGGGCGTTACTGATGAGATTGGTAACGATCTGGGTAAACCGGTGCTCATCGGCATGAATTTTCATGTCTTGAGGGGGCATAATGAAACGCAGATTTTGATTTTTGCGCTTGGCTTCCATCTCGAAAATGGTGGCGCAGTAATCGAAAGTAGAGCTCAAAGAGAAATTGCTTTCGAAGAGATTTAACTCACCTCTGTCGATGGTAGAGGCATCCAGAAGATCGTTAATTTGCTCCAGCAAATATCGGCCACTTCGATTAATGTCGCATATGGTGACCGCCTGCTTTTCGGTTGTGGGTCCGTACAGGCCGGAGCTCAGCATTTCCGAAAATCCGATAATGGCATTTAGCGGGGTGCGTAGTTCGTGGCTCATGGTCGCCAGAAAATCGGTCTTTGCTTTGTTGGCCTCTGTAGCGAGGCGAATAGCTTCAGACAGCTCTTCTGTGCGAGCGGCAACACGTTGCTCCAAGGTAGCGTTGAGCTGCTGCAGTTGCTGCTGCGTGTTGGCACGCTCAGTAATATCCTCCTCGGTGATGATAATGACTTTATCACCTGTGACGGGATCGCGGCCGGCTTCTGCATTTAGTGTATGCCAGCGCTGGCCAGTTCGGGTTTGGACCTGAATATCTGTCGCGAACCGTTGTTGCTCATCCCCCAGATTGAGGAGAGTTTCGACGACCAATGGGTCTGTATATCTCGATTGCAACATCGTATCCTGCTTCTCGCCTGATCCATAGAGTTTGGCGGCGGCTGGATTTTGCGCAATCATCATTCCGGTATTGGAAAACGTACTGATAATAAGAGGGGTATAACGAACCGCTTCTAGTATCCGTTTGGCGCGGGGGTCTAACTCTTCTTTCAATTGAGGAGAGGCTTCAATCAGCAGACCTTTTTTGTTTTTTTCAAGGATCACCGGGGTGAAGGTGACCATGACCATTTTTGGTTTGCCGTCTGGATAAACTGTCCAGTTTTCTTCCAGTTTTTCGCCGATTGTGGCGGTTTGAAAAATCTCTTTCAAGCGCTCACGAACTACCTCAGAATCGTCGCTCAGGTCTACCGATAGAAAATCCGCCAGGCTTTGTTTTTCCCAGAATTTAATCGCAGCGTTATTGGCCCACCAGAAACGATGCTCATCAATGTTGAAAACCCAGATAACAGAATGCAGGCGGTTGTAGATTTCCAACTGCTCTGGATTTTTAATATTAAAAAGTGGGGCGTTACTCTTCAAGAAACTGACTTCCAAACTCGGGGTATACTCTAGAAAACTACGAGGGTGAGTATTGAATATCTGTTAAAAAATAAAGATTAAATTAGCAGATAACGTATTTTTGAATAAGGAAGGTTATGCAAGCATTTCAGGAGTGAAAACAAGGGGTAAAAATGGTATAGGCCAGGTACTAGCCGCCCTAATTGTGGCGGCTAGTTATATCTCATATCAGCCAGACTTCTTGCTGAACTGACCATATCCTTTGAACTTCTCCAAAATGGTGTCCATTTCAGAATCGCTGAGCATATTGCCGCCACCAAGTTGCAACACGCGCCAATACATTTCAGAGAGTTTTTCGACCTCTACGGCCATGGCGAGGGCTTTCTTCAGGTTTGGGCCAGAAGCGATCATACCGTGGTTTGCCATCAGGCAAGCGGTACGATCTTCCATGGCGTCGACAACAGCATCCGAGAGCTCTTGTGTGCCAAATGTCTCGTAACGGGCGCAGCGGATTGTTTTTCCGCCAGCTACCGCAACCATATAGTGGAAGGAGGGGATCTCCTTACCCAAACAGGCAATGGTTGTTGCGAAAGTGGAATGCACATGGACAATGGCTTTTGCATCTGCGCGAGCAGCGTATAAATCCTGATGGAAGCGCCATTC
>JAEPMY010000172.1 GCA_017643685.1 Sneathiella sp. | reverse complement strand
CAGAAAGTGGCGCATCCGGAAGTCCTGTATCAATTGAATGATATTCCGGAAAATACGGTGTGCCGCCTTGATGAGCCGCAGGTGAAACGGGTGTTTACCAACCTGTTGCAAAATGCCGCCGATGCAATTGAGGGTCGGGATGGTGATCCGGCTGAATTGCCGGAAGGTCATATTGAAATTACGGTCGTCGAGCAGGAAACGAACATTCTGGTTCGTTTTGAAGATAACGGCCGGGGTCTTCCAAAAGAAGATCGGGCGCGGCTAACCGAACCGTATGTGACCCATCGGGAGAAAGGCACAGGCCTTGGCCTTGCCATTGTAAACAAGATTATGGAGGAACATGGAGGGGCGCTCAATTTGCGGGATGCCTCTAACGGTTCCGGTGCGTGTGTAGAAGTAACATTTTCGAAAATAGAAACTAACGACGAACTAAGGGGCTGATTGATATGTCCGCGGACATTCTTATTGTCGATGATGAAGCCGATATCCGGGAGCTGATTGCTGGTATTCTGGAGGATGAAGGGTTTGAAACGCGTGAAGCCTCTAACAGTGATGAGGCTTTGAACGCTGTTGCCAATCGCAGGCCAACCCTCGTGATTTTGGATATTTGGCTTAGGGGTAGCCAACTGGATGGTATTGAGATCCTGCAGTCTATAAAGAAGACGAACCCGGATCTGCCTGTGATCATGATTTCCGGTCATGGTAATATTGAAACGGCGGTCAACACCATCAAAATTGGCGCCTATGATTTTATTGAAAAGCCTTTTAAATCAGATCGCTTACTGCAAGTTGTTGAACGGGCACTTGAATCAAATCGTTTGAAACGGGAAGTTCAGGAACTGCGCGAGAAAATGGGTGGTGGGCACAGCAATCTGGTTTTTAAGTCTAATGTTATGTCGCAGGTTGAACAATCCATCATGCGGGTTGCCCCAACCAACAGCCGTGTTCTGATCACGGGCCCATCGGGTTCTGGTAAAGAGGTGGCGGCGCGCATGATCCATGCGAATTCATTGCGGGCAGAGGGACCCTTTGTGGTTCTGAACGCGGCGACGATGGCACCGGATCTTCTGGAAATCCAGCTTTTCGGGGTTGAAGAAGGGCATCTAAATTCGACTAAAGGGGCGAGGCGCGGCTTGCTGGAACAAGCTCATGGCGGGACGATTTTCCTTGATGAAGTCGCGGATATGCCTATCGAAACGCAAGGTAAAATCCTGCGGGTACTGGTTGATCAGTCCTTCCAGCGGGTTGGCGGCAGTGACAAGGTAAAGGTCAATGCGCGCGTGATTTCGTCGTCCAGTCAGAATTTAACTGAGGCGATTGAGCAGGGACGTTTCCGTGAAGATTTATATCACCGCCTTGCCGTTGTGCCGCTTGAACTGCCATCGTTGAAAGAACGGTCAGAAGATATCGCACCGCTGGCCCGTCATTTTATCGGCTCCTTTGCAAAGTCATCCGGTCTTCCGGTTCGCAAAATTAGCGAAGATGCCATTGCAACCTTGCAAGCGGCCAGTTGGCCGGGCAATGTGCGCCAGTTGAAAAATATGATCGAACAGATCATGATTTTGGAAACAGGCGATAGAAATGCCACAATCACGGCTGATATGATCCCGTCTGATAAAGGGGGTGCAGGCTCTCTGATTAGCAAGAACGAGGATCAGGTAGAGATTATGACCCTTTCCTTGCGCGAAGCACGGGAGCGGTTTGAGAAAGAGTATCTTGAGGCGCAGGTTAATCGCTTTGGTGGGAATATCTCTAGAACGGCGTCTTTTGTGGGGATGGAACGATCTGCCCTACATCGGAAATTGAAATCCCTTGGCATTCATAATAATGACAAGGTGAAAGAAGCTGATTAGCCCGTGGGGCAATCCAATCCATAGGGATAGGTGAAAGATCATGCAGGTAATTATTTGTGGTGCGGGTCAGGTTGGCTCCAACATCGCACGCCAGCTCTCTCGCGAGGGGAATGATGTGACCCTCATTGATCAGAATGCAGATCTGGTCAGGAAAATTGGTGATGAGTTGGATGTGCGGGGCATGGTGGGCCACGCATCCCACCCGGATGTGCTTGAATCTGCAGGGGCTGCCGAAGCAGATATGCTGATTGCGGTTACCCATAGTGATGAAGTGAACATGGTTGCCGTTCAGGTGGCCCATTCTCTGTTCGATGTGCCGAAAAAGGTGGCCCGTATCCGGTCGCAGGAATATCTGCAGCCGATTTGGGCAGACCTTTACAGCCGTGACCATCTACCGATTGATGTGATCATCTCCCCTGAGGTTGAGGTCGCCCATGCGATTGCCCGTCGTTTGAAGGTGCCGGGCGCCATTGATATGGTTTCTTTTGCGGATGGTAAGGTTCAGGTGATCGGGGTTCGCCTTGATGAAAGCTGTCCGATTGTAAACACGCCGCTACGTCAGTTGACGGAACTGTTCCCGGATTTGAATATCACCGTTGTGGGGATTTACCGCGAAGGTAAAATGTTGGTGCCCAGCAGCACAGATCAGATGTTCCCGGGCGATGAAGTTTATTTTGCCGCCGATGTAACCCATGTGGGCCGGGCAATGCCGCTCTTCGGTCATGAAGAGCAGGAAGCCCGGAGCGTCGTGATCATTGGTGGCGGTAATATTGGGTTGCATCTGTCCCAGATCATCGAAAAAGAGATGAGCAACGTGTCGCTTAAGCTGATTGAGCGAAATACAGACCGTGCAGAGCAGGCTCAGGAAGCACTGGAACGCGCCATCGTTATCAATGGCGATGCGCTTGAGCCGGATATCCTGAACGAGGCTAATGTTGGCCGGGCTGAGACGGTTGTGGCGCTCACCAATGATGATGAGGCGAATATTCTCTCCTCCTTGCTTGCTAAGGGGCAGGGGGCCGAAACCGCTATTACCCTCACGAATAATCCTATTTTCGGTCATTTGATTACGGATCTTGGGATTGATGTGGTCGTGGATCCGCGGGCAACAACAGTGTCCGAGATTTTGCGCCATATCCGCCGCGGACGTATTCGGGGATTGCACTCTTTCCAAGAT
>JAEPMY010000024.1 GCA_017643685.1 Sneathiella sp. | reverse complement strand
TCAATGCCGTTTAGTCCAAATAGCATGGGTTACAAACTCCGATACGTCTTAAAGTGGATGAGCGGGAGCATCGCCAATTTTGGCGGCATGCTCGTCATCGAATGAGTAATGGGTCGGTATGGTCTTGTCTTTTTCTAAGAGCGCCAGAATGTTCCGCATCAGGAAGCCGATGGCGCAAATGAACATCAAGGCTGCAAATACCAGAACCATGAATTTGAATGACCAAACCCAGGAGAACTCGGCAGTGCCAGAAATCTCGAACCGGAAGTCACGCCAACGGGCTGAGGAGCTCCAGATATTCATAGGTTTCTGAGCAAACATGGCGTTCATGGCAATGGGCCACGCAAACCACCACAGCATCACAGTTGATGGAATAAAGAAGAAAAGTGTACCGAACAAATCGATCCAGTGTTTTGTCCGCTGCTTGCAGGATGAGTAGACAAGGTCAACCCGCACATGACCACCTTCAATAAAGGTGTAAGCCGATGCCAGCGCAATGAGGATCGTGTTGTAGAATTTCAATTGACCGGAAAGCCACTGTAGCTCTTCACCGATGAGGGTGATGCCAAGGGGCGCAATAAGGATCTCATTTCCACGGAAAATCTGGCCAACTGCAATAATTGCGACTTGCTGCAACGTCATCAGCAGGGCGAACCAGGCAGCAAAGCGACCAATGCGGCCGTTGAAGCTTTCTAATCCGGTAACCGTTTTACGAAGAAATGAGCGTTTGTAGATACCCAACCCGATGAGAACAAGGACAAGAGCCAGAACCACGAAGAAAAATTCGTGAGACATGCCCGTCATTGTCAACGCATTCATCTTTTTCTTGAGGGTGTCCAGCATAAACCATTCATAGATATGCCAGGGGAGAATCAATAGATTCCAAAATCCCATAAGGATATTCAGTAATAGTGTTCCGAGCGCTTCCATAGCGGATCTTTCCAATCGCCATAGCAAGTCAGACTGAGCAATCCATACCGATATGCGGCACAGATTTCTGTGGCTTTACCAGAATTAATGACGCCCCGATGTCATGCGCGCGGAGCTTATCCTGCTCCGTCACAACAGTATTCAGTTTTGAACACCAACCGTCTCGGCTTCAAATAATCCGGACACGGCTAAATCCAGCACACAGTCAACCTGTATGGTTTAAATGAACTTAAAGCATGAAGCCGGGCGAGACGCCCGGCTTCTTATTATGTTTGATTGTAAAATATTATCCGAGAACGCGGGTACGCTGACGGGCATATGCCACGGAAGACAGCTGATCCCAAGCGGCGGATTCTTTCATAGATTTGTTCACGGAAGTGCGAACTTTCTTGAAGAACTCGTCGTCCATATTCTCATCCAGAGTCTCGATAGAGGCCTGACCGAAGGCATCCCAAACGTCATTCGGGAATTCCAGAGTCTGAACACCTGCTGCCTGAAGACGAGCCAGCGCCTCAGAGTTTTTAGCGAGGAACTGGTGGAGGTTCCACATGTTCGTTGCCTGAGATGCAATCTCGATCACTTTCTGGTGTGCTTTGCTCAGGCCGTTGAAACGGTCCTGGTTCACAGCAACGGAAAGGCCTGCACCTGGCTCATGGAAACCGGATGTGTAGTAGTATTTGGTGATTTCCTGGAAACCGGCTTTCTCGTCGGCCCATGGACCAATCCACTCTGTTCCGTCAATCGCACCGGAGGCAAGAGCCTGATACACTTCGGAACCTGGAATTGTCTGAACAGAAGCACCCAGTTTACCAAGCGCTTTACCACCCAGACCTGGCATACGGAATTTCAAACCGTTGAAGTCTGCAGCAGATTTGATTTCCTTGCGGAACCAACCACCGGCCTGTGGGCCTGTGTTACCGCCGAGGAATGAAACCAGACCGAACTCTTCGCCCAGCTCGTGGTGCATTTTCATGCCGTCCTGGTGGTAATACCAGTTGTGCAGCTCTGTTGGTGTCATACCAAACGGTACAGCTGTAAAGAAAGCAAATGCCGGATGCTGACCAACATAGTAGTAGTCTGCAGCGTGGTAGCAGTCAGCCTGACCGGATGTTACCGCGTCAAACACTGCAGGCAGACCGGAAACCAGTTCACCTTGAGCTTTAACGTCAATTTCCAGATTGCCATCTGTCATTGCTGTTACAGCATTTGCAAAATACTCAGCAGCGTCAAACACACCAGCAAGACCGCGACCCCATGAGGTCACCATAGTCAGTTTTTCACGACCTTGCGCAATAGCAGGTGTGCCGATTGTAGCAGCAGCTGAACCAACAACACCGGCAACGCCAGCACTTTTAATAAATTTACGACGATCCATAAAACTTTTCTCCCTGTAAAGTCTGACAGATGCACCCTGTTATAAATACATCTGCCTCCTCGAGATGGGTACGTCTGCCCATCTGTCGGGATTAATGTAAAAATTAATGATACTAAAGGCAACTAGATAGTGGGGAAAATTGAGCCAAAATGCAGAAATTTTGACTAATATTTAGGCATATTAGGAGCTTATAAGCGCCCAACCCTCTTTTGTTAAGATTTCGGCAGGGGCGAACCGAGATTTATATGACATTTTACTGCTAGACTCGATCCAGTAGCCTAAATAGACGTAATGCAGCCCAACTGAACGGGTTTTTATGGCATGCCAAAGGATCAGATATGTGCCTAAGCTCCGCTTATCATCCTCGGGCTCGTAAAAGCTGTAGACGAGGGACATGCCGTCATCCATCAGGTCATTTAGGCAAACCGCGATCAACTCGCCACTTGCTGTGCGAAATTCGGTTAGGCCGCTTCTGACCGGGCTGTCTTCGACCATCGCCTGATAATCGCTGAAATCCATGTCCGACATACCGCCTTCTTCGTGGCGGGATTTCAGATATTTCCGAAATAGGGCGAAATGCTCGTCTGTTGCCAGCGAGGGAACCTCTTGCGCAATAAGGTCGGAGTTTTTCCGCCAAATGCGGCGCCAGGATCGTTTCAATTCAAAATTTCGGGCAACAATTCGGATTGGAATGCAGGCGTTGCAGCTGTCACAAGCAGGACGATAGGCTAAATCCTGACTACGGCGAAAGCCTGCAAGGCTTAATGAATTATGTAGGTGATCAGGATCCTTGCCAGCGAGCAGAGTCACGATTTTCTTCTCCAGCTTACCCGGAAGATACGGGCAGGGGGCAGGAGGTGTCGAAAAAAAGAACCGTGATGGGATCTCTACTCGTTTCATTGACTGCTCTAGACTTGGCGAATACTGGAACCAACAATTATTTTTCTAATTTGCTAATGCTACAACATAAAATCCTAAAAAAGTCATATCAGGCCGTAATAGAGCGGTGCAAATACCGAAAAAACGAGCCAAAGGATGATGACAAGCGGCGCACCCGCTTTGAAATAGTCCACAAATTTGTAATGTCCAGGTCCCATGACCAACAGATTCGTTTGGTATCCCATCGGCGTGGCAAAGGAACAGTTGGAGGCAAAAATCACGGCAAAGATAAAGACCATAGGGTCAATTTGCAGTGTTTCAGCGACCCCAATGGCAACCGGAGTGAATAAAACCGCGGTTGCACTATTACTAAGAATATTGGTGAAAATCGCGATTAGAAGGAATAACCCGGATAGAATTACAGCGGGATGTGCGCCTTCCAACACGAAGACGAGCATTTCCGCGATATAAGTTGCTCCGCCTGTTGCCTGCATTGAGGTGCCAAGCGCCAAGGCCGCCCAGATGAGCAAAAGAATTTTCCGGTCTACAGATCGGCTGGCCTGATGGATGTTAAGGCAGCCGGATACCACCATCGCGGTTGCACCGGCAACAGCGGCAACCACAATCGGCACGAAGCCAGAGGCGGCGGCAATCACCACAGCGCCAAAAATAAAGCGGGCCCGCCGGGCAAGGGCAAGGGCAGGAAGCTCCCGCGTTGACCATTCCAGAAGCAGTACATCGGGGTTGTTCCGCAGACGGGTCATATTGCTGCGAGAGCCAAGAAGCAGAAGGACGTCACCAGCCTCGAGACGGATATCCGTCATGCGGCTTGTTCGAATCATACGGGAGCGGCGCTGAATACCCAAGACAACGCAGCCGGTTTGATATTTAAAACTAATCTGATGAAGCGCGCGACCAATCATGCGGGAGGCGGGTGCAACCACCACCTCAGCAAGGCTCTGGTCCACGGTTGGGCGTCGCTCTTCCGTTTCCTCTTCGCTTTTTCCTTCGATATCGAGGAAATCGCTCAGGATTTGGGGATTATCTGCAAAGGAATCCATCAGCGATTTTCGCGTGCCGGCGAAAACAATAGAATCACCCGGACGCAGGCTCATATCGTCAAATGGCGGCAGCAGAAGATTCTCATCTCGCTGGATAAAGCGAATTGTAATGCCCTTCAGGCTAGGAAACTGTCCGGCAACCGCCGTCTCTCCGACAAGGGGGCTATCGGCGGAAATCTCCATTTGAACAATGAATTGCTTGCCCGAAACCTGAGACGAGCTATCGGTTACGGCTTCCCGCTCTGGCAGTAGGCGGGGGATCACCCAAATTGCATATACCAGACCGACAGCGGCAAGCACCATGCCGGGTATGGTGAAATCAAAGAAATTAATGGCAGGCTGTCCTGCCTGCACGGCCGCGGCGGACACTAACAAGTTTGTTGAAGATCCGATCAGTGTGGTCATGCCCCCAAGAATAGAGGCGTATGAAAGCGGGATCATCAATGTTGAGGTTGGCTTATGTAATCGATCCGCCAAAGCCGTCATCAGAGGAATAAAGACCACCACAACAGGGGTGTTATTCATAATCGCGCTAATCAAGAGGACTGTCGCCAGAACCGCAGCAATGGCCATTGAGGGATGATGCCGCCGCAATGTGACAAGCATTCTAACAGGTTTTTCGAGCGCGCCGGTTCGCACAATACCTTGCCCAACAACCAGCAAGGAAAGCACAGTTATCAGTGCCGGATCAGCTAGCCCTGCCAACAATTCACGGGCACCCAATATCTGCTCACCCGCGTCATTCGTCAGGGGGTAGAGGTAGAACAAAAGCAATAGACCGGAAATCACGCCCACGGCCGAAATTTCAAGCTCTAGCCTCTCGGTTGCAAAGGCATACATCGCCACTGCAATGAAGAGAAAAACCAGCCACATATGAATTTGTGTTTCGATCATGATGCTGTATTAATTGTCCCAAAACCTTTGCCTGAAACCACTCAGACGCGTCGCAGCTATACCTTAAGCTGCACTCCCTATCATGAATAATGTCTGGGTTCTTGCAAGCAAATCGTTGATTGCGTGGCTATATTTTTAAAGGCGTCTCCTCGTGCGGTCGGATCGTAATTATTATCAGTTCTCCAAAAATACGGTGCCTGACTTCTCTAAATTGTCGGGCCTGCATCAGGCGGATATCTGTATCGTCGGCGCGGGCTTTACAGGCCTTGGAACGGCACTGGAACTGGCAGAGCGGGGCTATCAGGTTTGTGTGTTAGAGGGTGGATCAGTTGGGGCAGGCGCCTCAGGGGCAAGCGGCGGTCAGGTAACGTCTGGTTACTCCCCGGGGATGATTGCGGTTGAAGAAATGGCCGGTAGAGACGATGCCGCAAAAATGTGGGCATTGTCGGAACGATCTAAAGAAATCCTCAAAAGGCGAATTGATAGATATCAGATCAAATGTGATTTTAAAGAGGGTGAGATATACGCCGCTGTCAAAAAATCCGATTTCGAATGGCTTAAAGAGGAAAAACAGCTTTGTGAGGATCGGTTTGACTTTGCAGGGTATGAGCTGATCGAGAAGGCAGATTTACCGGGCTTTATAAACAGTCGCCGATATGTTGGTGGCCTCTTGGATAAAGAGGGCGGGCATTTGCATCCACTGAATTATTGCTTGGGTCTTGCCGATGCGGTTACCTCGCATGGTGGGGTGATATATGAAAATAGCCGTGCCCTTCGGTATCAGGAAACTGGCGAAACGGTGACCATTTTTACTGACACTGGACAGGTGCAGGCCAAGGCGTTGGTTCTTGCTGGCAATGCTTATCTGAATGATATCGCACCGCCGCTTCTGAAACGGATGATGCCAGTTAAAAGCAGCATTTTGGCAACTGCCCCGTTAGACGCTGAGCGGGCCAAGTCTCTCTATCCGTCGGATGTGTGTGTGTGCGACACAAATTTTGATCTGGATTATTTTAAAATGTCACCAGACAACCGATTGATATATGGGGGGCAGGATTTCTCATTTCTCGGGATTGGGGCGCCATGGGCGCGGATCCGATCAAATATGCTGAAAACCTTCCCTGATCTTGACGATCTGGAGATTGAGTATTTCTGGCAGGGGAAAATTGCCTTCACGCGAACCTTACTGCCGGATGCGGGGCAGCTCTCTAAAAATGTATTCTATGCCCATGGATATTCGGGGCAGGGCGTGACTGTCTCGAACGGGACTAGTGAAATTCTGGCGCGCGCCGTTGCCGGTCAATTAGAAGCGTTGGATGTATTTTCACGCCTTCCCAAAAAACGGGTGCCCTCTTCAAAATATATTCAGGCACCCGCTATTTATTTGGCATCTCTATGGTATCGTCTTCGGGATATTTTAGGTTAGTGGTCTGATTTTACCCGAACGCCGCTGCTGGTAAGATAATCATGCAGCAGCTTTCCTTTATCGTTAAACAAGGATATCAGCAGGATAAATCCTGATGTCAGCGTCATGGACGCATAGAAAAGCCCTGAATGTAGAAACGCAGAGACATAGTCAGGTTCCCGCCCATCTTCCAGGAAGACCTCAAGGTCCATGATATTCATACCGATAGTCCCGTTGCGGTGGCTACCGATTGTATAGGTGTGGTAACCGATTGGGATCAGGGCCAAGACCACACCCAGAATTGGCGTTAGGGCGCCAAAGGATAATATGCCAAGGAAAAAGGCACAAATACCTGCGGCAAAAGTGATGACGGCAATACAAACCAGATCGATGATGTAAGCAATGATCCGCTTCGTGCGGACGCCATCAAACCGATCAGCGGTAGCACGTTTAAAGTCTCCTTCCTGATGGCCTTTTAACGAGGCAAGTTGGATGGAGCTGTTTTCATTTCCGGACATAGGGCATCCTTTAGTTGCGGCGACCAGTTGTCTATACTTAGGCCCTCTATAGATGGTAATAGAGGGAAAGCCCTTCAAGAAAAATTGATGTTCCGGTAAACTGAAGTGTCTGAGAATTCTGGCGTAAGGTATTGAGATGAAAATGATAAAGCGGTTGCCGCCGATTTTGCTGGCGATGCTCATTCAATTGGTCGCGTTCGGAATTTGCCGTTTGGTTGATACTTATGGTGGTCAGGAGATTACGCTGTCCGCTTTTAATTGGGCGCTGATCCAAGGAGCGCTCGCTGCTGTTATGACGCTCCTCTCTCGGATGTCCTATTGGTGGATTGGCATTCAGCTCGTTTTTGCGCCGCTTTTGATCCTCGGGCTTGCCTTTAAAATTCCGCTTTGGATTTTCCCTTTAACGCTTGTTGTGCTGCTGATGGTTTTTTGGAACGTCGCTATCAATCGGGTGCCGCTTTACCTCACCAACACCAAAACAACGGATAAGTTACTATCATTACTTCCAAAAGAGCAGGGGGGGCGGTTTGCGGATTTGGGATGCGGCCTTGCTGGCACCTTGGTGACCTTGGCCAAAGCCCGCCCGGATATGGAATTTCACGGATTTGAGACTGCGCCAGTTCCTTTTATGATCTCAAAATTGCGGGCACTTCTTGCGGGCGCGTCTAATGTTCATATTCATTTTGTCAGCCTTTGGGTGGCTAACCTGTCTCATTTCGATCGTGTTTATTGTTTCCTCTCTCCAGTGCCCATGCCGGACTTATATTTGAAGGCCAGAGATGAGATGCCAGAGGGAAGCCTCTTTATCAGTAACAGTTTTACGGTTCCCAATATAAAACCATCCCGCACAGTGAATGTGCAGGATGGCCGTAAAACGAAACTGTTTATCTGGAAGATGTAACCACTATTTCAGGTTCGGCGGCAACACCGGCGTTTCCCTGAGCAGGGTAATACTAATGCGTCGGTTACTTGGGTTCGACGGGTCATCCGTAATCATTGGATCGGTATCCGCCTTACCTGTCACCTTTTCAATTCGGGTGGGGTCCAGTCCCACCTCAACAAGGGCACGGCGGCTGGAATTGGCTCGGTCCGACGAAAGCTCCCAGTTGGAATAACTGCCTGTGTTGGAGCCAGAGCTATCCGTATGACCACTGATCGAGATGCTGTTTGGCATTTTTTCAATGGCTTTAACGATTTTGCCCATCAGGCGTTTGATCCGCGGTTTGATCGAGGTGCTGCCGGGTTCGAACATGCTTTCATCATACTGATCGACAATCTGTATTCGAAGACCTTCTGGTGTCATGTCCATCACAACATTTTCGGCAAGCCCTGCCAAATTCGGATCAGATGCAAGCGCTTGCTGGATATCTGCTTTGGTGGCGTCAAAGGTGGCTTCTTCAATGGCCGCAAGGCGCGCCATAAAGGCCTCTTCATCAATCTCGCTCTGACCTTCGCCTTCCGCGTCATCCTTACTACCTTCCTCCGGGGGGGAGATAGACGTGACAACGGAAGGGGAGCCAGTGTTAGAATTCATGGCCCCGTCAGTTTGCATGCTATTGCCGCCCAGAACACCGCCGGCACCGCTTTCACTGGAGCTGGCGACCGTTGGGGCGAAGTAATCCGCGATACCTTGCTTTTGAACAGTATCAGTCACGTTCAGCAACCACAGCAGCAGGAAGAAGGCCATCATCGCAGTCACAAAGTCAGCATAGGCCACCTTCCACGCACCACCATGGTGGCCATGTCCGCCTTTTTTGATCTTTTTGACAATTATCGGGGCGACTTCATCTGCCATCTATCTGATCCCGCTCTTCAGATTAAACAGTTGGTGCATTATTGCAGGCTTCTTCCAGCTCTGCAAAAGAGGGGCGGTCGTGGCTATAAAGCGTCTTCCGTGCGAATTCGACGGAAACGGCCGGTGCATATCCCTGAAGATGGGCGAGGAGGCCCTGTTTCATGCACTCATAATATTTAGCATCAGCAGCAAAATATTGTTCTAGGTTGCTGCCCATTGGCGCAAACAGACCATAGGCAACAAAAATACCAAAGAATGTACCCACAAGCGCCGCAGCAATCAGACCACCCAGTACTTCTGGTGGTTCTGAAATGGAGCCCATGGTCACAATCACACCAAGCACCGCGGCCACGATACCAAAGGCCGGTAGCGCTTCTGAAAGGGTGGTCACCGCACCTGACATGGCATGTTGCTGCGCATGGTGGGTTTCCAGATCCACATCCATCAGATTTTCAACTTCATGCGGATTTTCTGTGCCCATTGTCATCAGACGCAGGTAATCGCACATGAAGTCTGTTGCGTGGTGATCTTTCATGAAAGAGGGGAAATTAGAGAAAAGAGCGCTGTCTTTGGGGTTTTCGATATGCGGCTCAAGGGCGATCATCCCTTTGGTTTTCGCCAGTTTGAAAATCGCGTACATCAATGTTAGCAGCTCTTCGTATGATTTCTTATCATGTGGCGCGCCTTTGAAAAGATTACCAAGTGCGCCAAGCGTGCCAAAGATGACCCACTTCGGGTTACCCTGTACAAAGCCACCGATCCCTGCACCCAGAATGATAAGGTATTCTAGCGGCTGGAACAAAATTCCTGGTTCACCATGCGGTAGATACCCGCCAGCCACCGAGCCAAATACAATGACTACACCGATGATAAAAAACATGCTTCGTAAAGCCCCTGCTATCTCTAATGCTTAATTGGTTAATGATATTGGCGGTATTTGGTTAATAAACTGTGAGCAATTTTACGGAGTTTGTTCAGAAATCTTCTACCATCGCAGGAAAGGCCAGATTTTCGGGCTTTGCCAAAAAAACAGGTGATTTTAAATCAGACCTGTGGGAGATTGCCCAGGTGGAGAGCTTTTTTATTAATGAAGATATACCAATAAGTAGATGACGTTTGATTCCAGACTGTTTCGTGATGTGATGGGTAGCTTTGCAACCGGTGTTACGGTTGTCACCTCAACCAGCCAAAAAGGGGAACCTTTGGGGATTACGGTTAATTCCTTTTCCTCGGTGTCGCTGGAGCCGCCATTGGTTCTATTCTGCTTGGGGTATGACGGGAATCATTGCCGCGAATTTCAGGAAAGTGAAAGTTACGCCATCCACATTCTTGCGGATGATCAAGGGGATATCTGCAGCCGTTTTGCGTCACCTATGGATAATCGCTTTAACGGTATCGACCACACGAAAGCAGGCGAAGAAAGCGCCCCGGTTATTCCGGGCTGCGCAGCGGTTATTGAATGTCAGCAGCATCAACTCATTGAAGCCGGAGACCACCTTATCTTTCTATGTGCAGTGACGAACCTGCGGGTGGATATGGAGAAAAAGCCGCTGCTTTACTACCGCGGCGGCTTTCCGCTTCTCGCCTGATTATTGGAGGCTCGCCGGTTTTAAGATCAACGTTCCAATAGCATTTACAGCATAAGTCTCATGATCTGTGGTCATGGGGCGATACTGCATATTTGCCCAATCCGCTGCCATATCATCATAGAAGGGGGATAAGATATTCCCGCTTTGCCCCGTTGAATGAATAAAGAGTGAATTGTTCAGATCCGAGAAATCGTAAATCGCCCGAAGGGATGCGGCGTGGGTATTGGCAAAAGGCTGCTTTTCATCTTTTAACCGGTTACGACCAACATTTACGGTGTAAGTGTCTCCCATAGACGGTTCTTTCACATCGAATAACCACGCGAGTGCCTTTACCTGAGTGAATGGGGTGTGGTCGCTGTGCGCAAAATGGGCGTCTCCCCAATTCCACGAGAGCATTTCATCCCCATAGCGAACGGTTAGATCATCCAAAGCGCGTGTGAGAGAGGATTGCAGAACCTGTCCACAATTTTCAATCCCATCCGTGGTCACGTCGTCGCACCATTTCTGCATTTGATCTTCACCGCGTAGAACACGGGCTGCGAAATCGGGGCGGGGGCGCCAATAACTGTTAAACAAATCCCCAAGCTCATCTGCATAGATGGATTTATATAACTCTCTCATCCATCCATTAAAGATAAGCGGTGTTGGACCGTCTTTGGTCATGCTGCCGTCCCAAATGGACAGCAGGGTAAGGGCCTGACGGTCCCGGTCATTGGCCGGCTTGGTGGTGAGCAGGATTTCCAAAAACTCAACAGCCATCAGGGATTGGACATCTGATTGCAGATCAATGAAGGTCTGAACGCTATGGGTTTCTTCCTGCTCCAACCGATCAGAGATCCGTTTGGCGCGGTACGGTAAGCTCCAGTCTCTCGTGATCATATGGGGGTAATCATCGGGCACGATTTTTTCGTTCGCCGTGTAATGAAATCCTTTTATCGGATTGAAATATTGAGGTAATTCTTCAAAAGGAACGAAGCCTTGCCAGTCATATTTTGCGTCCCATCCCGGAACGGGAATACGCCCGAGGGCCGTATTCTCTGGTGATCTGATGGGGACGCGGCCGGGGGCGTAATAACCAATATTTCCATCAACATCGGCGTAAACCATATTTTGCTGCGGACTGGTGAAATCACGAATGGCGCCTTTAAATTCATCCCAATTTTTAGCGGACATCATGCTTTCAATCGCGGAAACGGTTAGGTCCCCGTCTTGCAGTGTTGTCCAAGCAAAGGCGAGGGCGTAGCCATCATTAAGATATGTCTCACTGCCTTCGAGTGCGTCACTTAAAATCGGACCGTGGCGAGTACTGCGAACCGTTATTGTGTGAGCCTCTTCCCCTTTGATCGGAATTACTTCCTCGCGGGTTTCAAAGGTCTGCCAGCCATCCGGTGTTTGATATTGCGCCGGGTCGTCAGGGTTTATTTTCTCAATATAAAGATCCTGCGTATCAGGCCCTGTATTGGTAAAGCCCCAAGCGATATGTTCATTCCGGCCGAGGATGACCGCCGGAACCCCCGGAAGGGTCGCGCCAATACTGCTGATCTCAGGCGTTTTAATATGGGCAAAATACCAAAGAGCAGGTGCGGCAAGTCCCAGATGGGGATCATTGGCCAGCAAGGGCTTGCCAGTATTTGTTAAATCACCAGAGACAACCCAATTGTTTGATCCAGCTCCTTCGGGGAGCGGCTCCGGGGCCATCGCGAAAAGGCGATCCGCGGCTTTCATTGTTTGTTTGTAAATGCCATCAAATTCCGGCAGCGGGATTTCTGTCTCTCCGGGGTAGGCGGGCATGATTTCAGCGAGCTGCTCAGGTGTCAGTTTTTGCAAAAGACGGAGGCGCTCTAATTCAATGCCCCAATTTTTCCCAAGATCCCAGGCCATCATTTTCGTCCAGACAATGGAATCAGTAACGGTCCAAGGCTCCGGCTCGACCCCAAGAATGAGAAACTCTGGTGGGAGCGCGCCGGCGCGACCTTCCAGGAACGCGTTTACACCATCTGCATAAGCCTGCAACAGGGATTTGCTATCCTCATCAAGCTGTTCATAAGTTCGCTCTGCCGCTTTATAAACGCCGAGGGTGCGCAGGAAGACATCTTTTGAAAGCGCTGCTTTCCCGAGAATTTCAGAGAGACGGCCAGCGCCAATACGCCGGTTCATTTCCATCTGCCACAGCCGATCTTGCGCATGAACATACCCAAGCGCGAAGGACGCATCATTCAGGTCTTTTGCTTCAATATGTGGGATGGCGTGTTCATCGCGGATGATGACAACTTCACGTTTTAAACCAGTGACCTGAACAGCGCCGTCAAGTGTTGGTAGTGACGTTCGCAGGTAAATATAGCCGCCGCCAGCGATTACAATGGCAAGAATGAGAATGCCGAAAAAAACTCGTCCAATCCACCGCATGATGTTTCCCCCTGTTTTTCTAATATTTTGGCGTGGTTTTATGGAAATAGCAATGCGCTCTGTCACAGGGCGGAAAAGTATGACTTTACCCTTTCCATCACCGGGGGCAGGCATTAAAACCGAATTCAAGCAATTTTCAGGGAGAGAGCAGCATGAGCAAAAAAGCAGCTTTTATCGGTCTTGGGGTTATGGGTTACCCTATGGCGGGTTATCTGGTGAAAGCCGGGTATGACGTTACCGTATATAATCGAACAACTGCGAAGGCGGAAAAATGGGCCGCTGAATATGGCGGAAGTTTCGAGACAACACCCCGCGCTGCTGCAGAGGGTGCCGATTTCGTGATGGCCTGCGTTGGCAATGACGATGATCTGAGAAGCGTTGTTCTGGGTGAGGAGGGGGTGTTTGCCGGAATGGCAAGCGGTAGCCTTTTCATCGATCATACAACAGCCTCCAGTGAAGTGGCGCGCGAGTTGGGGGCAATCGCCAAAGACAAGGGAATTGGTTTTGTTGATGCTCCTGTATCAGGGGGGCAGGCCGGCGCCGAAAACGGTGTTCTAACCGTTATGTGCGGCGGTAGCGAAGATGACTTCGCCCGTGCAGCGACGCCGATTGATGCCTATTCCCAATCCTGCAAATTGATGGGTGATGTTGGCGCGGGCCAACTGGCAAAAATGGTGAACCAGATTTGTATCGCCGGCGTTTTGCAGGGGCTTTCCGAAGGAATTCATTTTGGTCAGAAAGCTGGCCTTGATGTAGAGAAGGTCATTGATGTTATTTCCAAAGGTGCCGCGCAAAGCTGGCAGATGGAAAATCGTTCAAAAACCATGATCGAAGGTAAATTTGATTACGGTTTTGCTGTTGATTGGATGCGCAAAGATTTGGGGATCTGCCTTTCTACTGCGGATCAAATCGGGGCGTCTCTGCCAAACACGGCGCTGGTAGATCAGTATTACAAAGACGTTCAGAATATGGGCGGCAACCGTAATGACACCTCCAGCCTAATTCGCCGTCTTCGGAAACTGGACGAAAGCTAATACGGGACCCTGTCAGCCTGAAGCGGGGAGGCGAAAAGCGCCGTCCAATAAGCGCTGGCAGGGTTTTCCTGATTTTTGACTAAGGCTAGGCCGACGTCACAAAATACAGGATTGATTATATTCTGGTGATGCGGGGGACTATTCTGCCATAGGGTAAGAACAGTCGCCGGATCACTATCGCAGTAGGCAATGTTTTCGGCAGCTTCCAAAAAATGGTACCCCAACATGGGATAAGCGCTGAGTGAAGGTGGAGCCGTCTCTCCCTGTATGAGAGAGAAGTTTGCTTTCAAACATAAAAACAGAATGATGCATTGCTGCCAGACTTAATGTATCGTTCAACAAAAGTGGCCTGCAACCGCAGGATTGTCGAACATCATTTATCCGCTCCAGCAGGGCTTGTGTCCTCATCATCTAACAGCTCTCCGATTGGTTTGGGCCGTTAGGAAACGAATGAAGGTGGTCGGGCGTGAAAGGAAGTCATAATGAAGAAGAGTAAGTCCGTATCCATTGAAACCGCACTGGCACAGGGGCTGGGTCGCATGGATGATCAGTTCAAAGGTGTCATTCCGGGTATCCACCCAAGCACGACATATGAGCGTGAGCCTGATGGCAGCTATCCAAATGGTCGCGTTTATACACGGGATCAGAACCCCAATTATGATCAGGCGGAAAGTATGCTCTCTCTTATGGAAAAGGGCGAAGGGGCGCTTCTTTTCTCATCTGGCATGTCGGCGGCGGTCTCTATTTTTCAGGCGTTGCTGCCGGGGGATCACATTGTCGCGCCTAAGGTTATGTATTGGGCGCTACGCAACTGGTTATTGACCTTCGGCGCTGATATGGAGCTGAAAGTTGATTTTGTCGAAAATGGCGATATCGATGCGGTGAAGGCGGCTGCTAAGCCCGGCCAGACAAAAATCATGTGGATGGAAACACCGGCCAATCCTACTTGGGCGGTGGACGATATCGCCGCTTGGGCTGAAATTGCGAAATCGGTCGGCGCGCGTCTTGCCGTTGATAATACTGTAGCAACCCCGATCCTGACGCAGCCAATCAGCTTGGGGGCGGATATTGTGATGCATTCCGCGACAAAATACCTGAACGGCCATTCGGATGTTCTGGCGGGTGCATTAATCACGAAAACCAAAGATGCGTTCTGGGAGCGGATTGCCAAAGTCCGTAACGGTGGCGGCGCGGTTATGGGCCCGATGGAGGCTTGGTTGCTTACCCGTGGGATGCGCACCCTTTCCATTCGGGTAGAGCGAGCATCCAGCAACGCCATGAAAATTGCGGAGGCCTTGCAGTCTTTTGATAATGTGGAAAGCGTTCAGTATCCGGGACTGCCAACTGATCCGGGATATGAGATTTCCTGCCGCCAGATGAACGGTGGTTTTGGTGGTATGCTAAGCGTTTGCATTAAAGGTGGTGCAGAAGATGCGCTCGCCGTGACCGGTCGGTTGGAGCTGTTCAAGCGCGCGACATCTCTTGGTGGTGTTGAAAGCCTCGTTGAGCACCGCGCGAGCATTGAGGGCGAGGGAACCCCGTGTCCGCAAAATCTGCTGCGTTTGTCTATTGGTATTGAAAGTGCAGATGATCTGATTGCGGATTTGAAAAACGCAATTGATTGCTAAAAAACACGTTTAAAACATAAAAAAGGGGCTTATGAGCCCCTTTTTTTCATTTTTGGAACATCGCGACGTTAGCGGTTCATGTATTTGGCAGCTTCGACCGCGAAGTAGCTTAGCACACCATCACAACCCGCCCGTTTGAAGCACATTAAAGCTTCCATGACGACCTTTTCACGGTCAAGCCAGCCATTATTCGCAGCACCTGCAATCATCGCATATTCGCCGGAGACCTGATAAGCGAAGGTTGGAACGCCAAATTCGTCTTTGACCCGGCGGCAAATATCCAGATATGGCATGCCCGGTTTGACCATCACCATATCCGCGCCTTCTTCGATATCCATGGCAACTTCATGAAGCGCCTCGTCAGTATTGGCCGGGTTCATCTGATAGGTGCGTTTATCACCGGTTCCAAGATTGCCGGTTGATCCCACAGCATCCCGGAAAGGACCGTAGTAGCCAGACGCATATTTTGCGGAATAGGCCATAATCGGCACATTAATGTGACCGGCATTTTCCAACGAGCTACGAATAGCGGCAATACGACCATCCATCATATCAGAGGGGGCAATGATATCGCAGCCAGCCTCTACCTGATTAAGGGTCTGTGCAATCAATGCCTCAATGGTCGGGTCATTGACCACATATCCGTTTTCGACAATGCCGTCCTGACCGTGGGTGGTAAATGGATCAAGCGCGACGTCACACAGAATACCCATTTCAGGAACAGCATCCTTGATGGCCTTGATCGCCTTGCAGATAATATTGTCAGGATTAGAGGATTCGCGACCATCTTCTGTTTTCAGGCCAAGCTCTACCGCTGGGAAAAGGGCAATGACCGGAATGCCAAGATCATATGCCTCCCGTGCCGCTTTTGCGGCCAGGTCCGGGCTGAGGCGATTAACACCTGGCATGGACGGAATTTCCACCGATAGATTTTTTCCTTCATGCACAAAAATCGGCCAGATCAGATCATTTGGCGTCACTACATTTTCAGCAACCAGACGGCGGGACCAGTCTTCTTTGCGAATGCGGCGGGGACGTGATGCGGGAAAAGTGCGGCGGAGTGTTCTCATTGACGTTGGCTTTCACATTTGACTGCAAATCGCGCCGATCATAGTCCTCATGAGCGAGTGGTGCAAACCTTTAAGCCTAACGGTCGTTAGGTCGGAATTGACAGGCGCCCCATTTGGCACTATCAACAGGGAAAGGGACTAACAGGAAACGATCATATGGATTTTAATCTGACAGAAGAACAGGTCGCATTTCGCGATATGGCCCGCTCTTTCGGGCAAGAGGTTTTTGCCCCAAATGCGGAACGCTGGGATGAGGAAAAAATCTTTCCAGAGGCCGAGCTGAGACAGGCAGCGGAACTGGGTTTTGCTGGCATTTATGTAGGTGAAGAATATGGTGGATCGGCGCTGAGCCGCCTTGATGCTGCTATTATCTTCGAGGAACTGGCTGCGGGTTGTACCTCAACGGCGGCTTATATCTCCATTCATAATATGGCAAGCTGGATGATCGATCGCTTTGGCTCCGACACGGTTCGGGCGAAGTTTTTGCCAAAGCTGACAACCATGGAGCATTTCGCCAGCTATTGCCTGACGGAGCCGGGGGCCGGATCTGACGCCGCCTCACTTCGGACACGTGCGGTGCGTGAAGGCGATGAATATGTCATCAATGGCGGCAAGGCATTTATCTCTGGCGGTGGCCGATCTGATGTGTATGTCACGATGGTTCGCACAGGCGATGACGGTGCAGGCGGCATTAGCTGTATTGCCATTCCAAAAGATGCGCCGGGTATCAGCTTTGGCGCGCAAGAGCGGAAAATGGGGTGGAACTCCCAGCCAACCGCGCAGGTGCAGTTCGATGATTGCCGGGTTCCCGTTGAAAACCTGATTGGGGAAGAGGGGCAGGGCTTTAAAATTGCGATGATGGGGCTGGATGGTGGTCGTCTGAATATCGGCGCCTGTTCTATTGGTGCCGCCCGCGCTTGCCTTGAGGCTGCGCAGGAATATACTGCTGAGCGCAAACAGTTTGGGACGGCTGTTGGCAGCTTCCAAGGGGTTCAGTTTGAAATCGCGGATATGGCAACGGAGCTTGAGGCGGCCCGTTTGATGATCCGTCAAGCGGCGTCCAAACTGGATGCAAAAGACCCTGAAGCGACGCTTCACTGTGCGATGGCCAAGCGATTTGCCACCGATATGGGCTTTAAAATCTGTAATACCTCTCTTCAGCTTCATGGCGGTTACGGATATTTGCGGGACTTCCCAATTGAGCGTTATATGCGCGACGCCCGCGTGCATCAGATCCTGGAAGGGACAAACGAAATCATGCGGGTTGTGATCTCGCGGAAATTATCCGAAGGACAGGGAAAAGCCTGATGAGCGAGAGTAACGAGATTATCTTTGAGCAGAAAAATCAGCTTGGGGTAATAACCCTGAACCGGCCCAAAGCGCTAAACGCGCTTACCCATGAAATGGCTATTGCGCTGACAGATCAGTTGAACGCATGGGCCAAGGATGAGGGGATCAAAGCCGTTCTGATTAAAGGGGCAGGTGCGAAGGCCTTCTGTGCGGGCGGCGATGTGGTCAAGCTGTATCAGGAAGGTAAAGCGGGCGGCGATTATCCTTATAAATTCTATCATGATGAATATGTCGGCAATGCCACCATCAAGCATTTTCCAAAACCTTATTTGGCATTTGTTGATGGCATTGTAATGGGCGGCGGTGTTGGCGTTTCCGTTCATGGTAGCCATCGGATTGCGACAGAGAAAACCATGTTTGCCATGCCGGAAAGTGGGATTGGCCTGTTCCCGGATGTGGGCGGAACCTATTTTCTGCCACGCTGTCCGGGCGAACTTGGCATGTATTTGGGGCTAACTGGTGCCCGTCTTAAAGGCGGTGACGTGGTTTACGCCGGTGTTGCAACCCATTACATGAATTCTCAGGATCTGGAAGGTCTTGAAAACTCTTTGGCTTCCATGACTTTCTCAGCCGATCCGCTGGGGGATATTGATCAGATGATCAATGTGTTTTTGGGTGATCCAGGAGAGAGTAAAATCAAAACCGAGATGGCGGATATTAATCGCCATTTTGCGCATGATACGGTTGAAGATATTCTTGAAAGTCTGGATGCGGACGGCGGGGAATGGGCTGTGAAAGTAGCGGCTGGTCTTCGCGCGAAATCTCCGACCAGTATGAAGATTGCGGCCCGTCAAATTCGCGAAGGCGCGAAACTGTCATTTGATGACTGCATGAAGCTGGAATGGCGGATGGTAAACCGCATCATCAAGGGCAAGGATTTCTATGAAGGAGTTCGGGCGCTTCTGATTGATAAAGATCAGAACCCTAGCTGGAACCCTGCCAATTTGGATGATGTTTCCCAGGCGGACATTGATGCCTATTTCGCCCCCCTGGAAAATGGTGATCTAAAAATCTGATATTTATGGATTTTTAAGGCTGATAGCCATCCAAAATCACAAACTGGCCCTCGGCAGCACCTTCGCGTGCGTCGCGGGCTTTTGTGTATTCAGGGCTGTTATAAAAGGCGCGGGCTGTGTCCATATCTTTGAATTTCACAAGCACCACACGCAGGGTTTCTTCTGGTCCTTCCAGAGTTTCCATTTCGCCGCCGCGGGTCAGATACTCGCCGCCATATTTGTTAATGGCGATAGGGGCAAGCGCTTTATATTCTTCGTATTGGGCTGGGTCTTTGACGTTGACGCGGGCAACCATGTAGGCAGGCATAAACTTTCCTTTTTATAAAGTTAGCGGACTGCTATCGTTAAAACAAAAAGAACAATAAGGGGGAAATAGATGACCTACAAGTACGTGTCCGTAGAAAAGAAAGATCGCATCGCGATTGTCCGGTTTGACCGTCAGCATGATATGAACCCGCTTTCTGTTGAGTTGATGGAAGAGCTGACAGATGTCGCGCGCAGTTTTGAAAAGGATTTTGAGACAAATGCGGTCATTCTGACCGGCAATGGGAAAAACTTCTCCGCCGGATTTGATTTAAAAGGCGCTGCTCAAAAAGAACGGATGAACGCCGGCATGCTGGAGCGGAAAGTTCTGCAATCTGTCGGGCCGCGCATGTGTCAGGCATGGGAAGATGTTGAGCCGATTACCATCGCAGCAATTGATGGATACTGCATTGGCGGCGGTGTGGCCTTGTCCGTTGCGCTAGATTTCCGTGTCGCGTCGGAGGATGCCCATTTTTATGTACCCGAAATTAAAAACGGTATGAATATGAGCTGGCAGTCCATTCCGCGGATGGTCAACCTGATGGGCCCTGCGCGAACCAAGCAGATTTCCATTGTTGCTGAAATGATTGATGCGGCGACGGCGGAAAAGTGGGGATTGGTTGAGGAGGTGGCAACCAGCATTTCGTCCTTTAATACAGCGATGGAGCTGGCGCAAAAAATTGCGGAGCGTCCCCCAATTCCGGTTCGTATGATCAAAAAAGGCGCTAGCGCAGCCGCCAACGCCCTTAATAATGCAACCAGTTATATGGATGTGGATCAATTCACCTTAACCACTTATTCCGAAGACTATGCGGAAGGGGTGAACGCATTTATTGAAAAACGGGATCCCAAATTCAAGGGGCGCTAATGCCCCTTATTCATCCCCCAGATATTTATCGCGAAGACGCTGCATGCCGCTGATCCAGCGATCATAGTCTGCTGTTTTCCGCTGCATATATTCACGCACCTGTGGGTGAGGGAGAATAAGGAATTCTTCCTTGTCCATTGTCTCAACAACGCATCCTGCAAGTTCTTCTGCTGTGATGATCCCGTCAACGGAGGCAACGCTATCAGTCTTGCCTTTTGTCATGCCGGTGTGAACCATTTGCGGACAAAGAACGGAAACGCGAACGCCTTTATCACCATATCGAACGGCAAGTGTTTCTGCATAACCCACGGCCGCGTGTTTGGTCACTGCGTAGGCGCTGGCGTCTACTTGACTCAGTAGGCCAGCCGCAGAGGCCGTGTTCACAAGATAGCCGGAGCCACGCTCCACCATTTTATCGACAACGGCGCGGGCCGCATACACGTGGGACATTACATGCACGTCCCAGCTTAACTGCCAGAAATCATTTGGAATATCTTCCCAGCCTTTGCGAATGATCCCGGCGTTAGAGACAAAAATATCAATCGGGCCGCCAGCTTCTTCTGCTTTTGCTGCCAGATTCTGGATGTCTTCTTCTTTGGCGACATTTGTTACAACCGCAAGGCCATTTACGCTTTTGGCAACCTCTTTAAGTGGTTCTTCGGCAAGGTCTGCAACGGTTATATGGGCTGCGCCTTCTGCATGAAACCGTTCAGCAAGCGCTTTGCCGATGCCGCTGGCACCGCCCGTAATGACAATATTTTTTCCGGAAACTTTCATAATGATCCTCCCCACCTTTTCGGTGTTTTTCATTTTTTGCCATAGTGGTCAGCTTTGGGGGGGAGTGCAAACAAAAAAATGGCCCGGAAAATCCGGACCATTCTTCTAATTGGTTTTTAAAGGGCGTTTGTTTACGCGCCTGTAAATGACTGAAGGCCTGTCTGCGCCCGGCCCAAGATCAGGGCGTGAACGTCATGGGTGCCTTCATAGGTGTTTACCGCTTCCAGGTTCATCACGTGACGGATCACATGATATTCGTCGCTGATGCCGTTGCCGCCATGCATGTCACGAGACATCCGCGCAATGTCGAGGGCTTTACCGCAAGAGTTCCGCTTGATCAAGGAGATCAGCTGAGGCGCGGCGCGGTTCTCGTCCCGAAGGCGACCTGCCTGTAGACATCCCTGAAGGCCGAGGCTGATTTCAGTTTGCATGTCTGCCAATTTTTTCTGGATCAGCTGGTTTGCTGCCAGCGGACGACCGAACTGTTTCCGGTCCATTGTGTATTGCAGCGCAGCCTGCCAGCAGAATTCTGCGGCACCCAGTGCGCCCCAAGCAATGCCAAAACGGGCACTGTTCAAGCAGCCAAACGGACCGCTCAGGCCTTTCACATTTGGCAGCAGATTTTCTTCTGGAACAAAAACGTTATCCATAACGATTTCACCCGTGATGGACGCCCGAAGAGAGAATTTTCCTTCGATTTTCGGCGTTGTGAGACCTTCCATACCGCGCTCAAGGACAAAGCCGCGGATGACGTCATCATCTGTTTTCGCCCAAACCACGAACACATCTGCAACAGGGGAGTTGGTGATCCACATTTTTGCTCCGCTCAGGCTGTAACCGCCATCTACAGATTTTGCGCGTGTGACCATGCTGCCGGGGTCAGAGCCGTGATCTGGCTCGGTCAGGCCGAAACAGCCAATCCATTCACCAGTTGCCAGCTTCGGCAGGTATTTTTCTTTTTGCGCTTCGGAGCCGTATGCATTGATTGGGTGCATTACAAGGCTGGACTGAACACTCATCATGGAGCGATAGCCGCTGTCGACACGCTCAACCTCGCGGGCGATCAGACCGTAAGAGACATAGGACATGCCTGCGCAGCCATAGCCTTCGATGGTAGCGCCGAGGAGACCCAGCTCACCCATTTCACGGAAAATGGAAGTGTCCATTTTTTCGTGGCGGTTGGCTTCCAGCACACGTGGCATCAGTTTTTCCTGACAGTAATCATGTGCGGTTTGACGGACGAGGCGTTCTTCTTCGGTCAGCTGCTCTTCCAGCAGAAACGGATCTTCGGCATTAAAGCTCGGCAGGGGGTGTGAGTTGCTCATGCGAGATGCTCCAATTTACTATTTTTATATTGGTATGGCTCTACTTATATGTTTTCTGTATCAAACTCAACTATATTTTATATGGGTTTGAGTAATCAGCAGCAGATACAGTATCCTGCGTAAAACAAACCGAGGAAAAATGTAATTCATGTCCCAAAGCGACACAGGATATATCATTGAATTTGTTCCGATGGGCAAATCCGTCAAGGTGTCGGCTATGGATCCGAAAAGCCTGACGGAAGTCTCTATTATCGGCCCGGCCTCTGCTGGTAAGGCGGAATTGCAGCGGAATGTATTGAATAAGCTGCAATATGTGTTGAGTAAGAAGTCTGATGATCAAAGTAGCGGCGGGGGACAGGGCGGCGGCTCGTCGCGCGGCGGAATCATCGTCTAGAATAAAACGCCTGCAGCGCTGACCATCGGTCAGAGAGACTGTTCTAATTTCATCAGGTAAAAAATATTCAAAAAACTGTCAAAAAACCCGCTTTTTGCCAGTTAGCACTAGGCTTCTATAGTTAGCTGTGATATCCAGACCGCGCTTTGGATGGTTTTCAAAATATCACATGCTCCGCGTGTGAATAATCCATATAAATTTGATGTTGGATGGCCATGTTCATCAGGACGTCAAGCCACCGAAGCGGTGCGTGAACCTGAAAGCTCGTAAGGTACGAGTTGGCTTAAATTTTGGGATATGGAGTAACAATATGACCAAGCAAAGCCCTGAACAAATCGCATTCTTCAGCGCAGACCTTCAGAAAAATGACCCAGATGTCTTTTCCGCAATGGAGCAGGAACTGGGCCGTCAGCGGGATCAGATCGAGCTGATCGCCTCTGAAAATATCGTGAGCCCGGCCGTTATGGCTGCGCAAGGCTCCGTCCTCACCAACAAATATGCCGAAGGTTACCCAGGTCGCCGCTACTACGGTGGTTGTGAGTTTGTTGACATCGTTGAAAACCTGGCAATCGAGCGCGCAAAGAAATTGTTCGGTTGTGAGTTTGCCAACGTTCAGCCAAATTCCGGCTCTCAGGCCAATCAGGGCGCGTTTATGTCACTGATTAAACCAGGTGACACTATTCTGGGCATGTCGCTGGCAGCGGGTGGTCACCTGACCCATGGCGCCGCGCCAAACCAGTCTGGTAAATGGTTCAATGCTGTTCAATATGGTGTTCGTGAGGATGATCACCTTGTTGATTTTGATGAAGTTCGCGCACTCGCTCAGGAGCATAAACCAGCTTTGATCGTCGCTGGTGGTTCTGCCTACCCACGTCATCTGGATTTCGCTAAATTCCGTGAAATTGCTGATGAAGTTGGCGCATATCTGATGGTGGATATGGCTCACTTTGCGGGTCTTGTCGCCGCAGGTGTTCACCCAAGCCCATTCCCGCACGCTCATATTGCCACAACAACAACCCATAAAACCCTGCGCGGTCCGCGTGGTGGTATGATCCTGACGAACGACGAAGCAATTGCGAAGAAAGTAAACTCCGCGATCTTCCCAGGTATTCAGGGTGGCCCGTTGATGCATGTGATTGCCGGTAAAGCGGTAGCGTTTGGCGAAGCACTGACACCAGAATTTAAAACATATGCCCAACAGGTAGTTGATAACGCCCGGACATTGGCAAGCACGCTTGTCGGTCATGGTCTGGATATCGTCTCTGGTGGTACAGACACGCATTTGATGCTGGTTGATCTGCGGCCGAAGAAGCTGACCGGTAAGGTTGCTGAACATACTTTGGAAAATGCAAATATCACCTGTAACAAGAATGGTATTCCGTTCGACCCAGAAAAACCAATGGTCACTTCTGGCGTTCGTCTTGGAACACCAGCAGCGACAACGCGCGGTTTCGGTACCACTGAATTTGCAAAAGTTGGTGACCTGATTGCCGAAGTTCTTGACGGACTGGTCGCAAACCCCGAGGATAACAGCGCGGTTGAGGCCAAAGTCCGTGAAAGCGTCAAGGAACTTTGTGACGCGTTCCCAATTTACGCCTCTTTGGGATAAGCCAGATCGGGGGGATGAATGTCCCCCCATCTATAGGGGGAGTTGCTGAATGCGTTGCCCATTCTGTAACAGTGAAGAAACACAAGTAAAAGATAGTCGTCCGACGGAAGATAACACAGCTATTCGTCGCCGGCGGGCCTGTATGGCCTGTGGTGCCAGGTTCACCACGTTTGAGCGCGTGCAACTGCGCGAGTTGACTGTTGTTAAGAAAGATGGTCAGCGTAATCCATTCGAGCGTGAAAAATTGGAACGCTCCATCACGATTGCAACCCGTAAGCGGCCTGTCGATCCAGATCATGTTAATCGAATGATCAGTGGTATTGTTCGCCAGCTTGAAAGTAGCGGGGAGCAGGAAGTGACTTCAGATAAAATTGGTGAACTTGTGATGGAAGGCCTCGCCATCCTCGATAGTGTCGCCTATGTTCGCTTTGCGTCGGTTTACCGGGAATTCCGGGAAGCCAAAGATTTTGAAGAGTTTATTGGCGAACTTCATGGGGAAGTTAATTCCTGATCAGGCAGCAGCCGATCAAAAATATATGAATATGGCGCTGCAGATGGCGCGCCGCGGGCTTGGGCAAGTGGCGCCCAACCCGGCCGTTGGCTGCGTTCTTGTGAAAGATGATATCGTGGTCGGGCGCGGTTGGACGCAAAAAGGCGGACGCCCCCATGCTGAGGTGGTTGCCCTGCGTCAGGCAGGTGAGGCTGCCAGAGATGCCACCGCATATGTGACGCTTGAGCCCTGTTCCCATCACGGAAAAACACCGCCATGTGCCGAAGCCCTGATTGAGGCCGGCATCAAGCGGGTCGTTGTCGCACTGACCGATCCTGATGAGCGGGTAAATGGCCGCGGCATTCAAATTCTGGAGGACGCCGGAATAGAGGTCATCTCGGATATTCTGGAGCCGGAAGCGCTGGACGCTAATTTGGGTTTTATCCTTAACCGCACCATTGATCGCCCGCTTGTGTCGCTGAAAATGGCGACAACGATGGATGGCAAAATCGCCACCCACACCGGCGATAGTCAATGGATCACAGGAACACCGGCTCGTCGCTACGGGCATATGCTTCGGGCAAATCATGATGCGATTATGGTTGGCATAGGGACGGCACTTGCCGATGATCCGCGGCTCGATTGCCGTATTCCGGGACTTGAGAGCCGCTCTCCCGTCCGTATCATCGCGGATAGCCGCCTTCGGTTGCCGCTGACGAGTGAGCTTGTGAAAACGGCGCATTCGCTGCCTGTCTGGATCATCACAATCGACGGCAATGACGAAGATCGACTTGAGGCCTATCGGGAGCTGGGCGTTCGGGTGATTGAGGTGACTGCGGATGAGGGCGGAAACCCGGATATGGTTGAGGCCTTTGCCAAGATAGCAGAGCGAGGAATTACCCGTCTTCTGGTCGAAGGTGGTTCCCATCTGCAGGCATCATTGGTAAAAAGGGATCTTGCAGATCAAATTTACTGGTTCCGCGCACCGAAACTCGCTGGGGGAGACGGGATTTCAGCCTTGCAATCCTTAGGGCTGGATCAGATCGGGGACGCAACCGGCATGATATTGAAAGATCGTCGCCAGCTTGGGGATGATCAGCTTGAAATTTATAACCTTCGAATTGAGTAGGCTATGTTTACTGGAATTATCACTGACGTGGGCAGCATTGCTTCCCTGGAAAAAAGTGGCGACACGAAAATAATAATTAAAACAGCGTTCGACACCACAGGTATTGATATCGGGGCTTCTATTGCGTGTTCCGGTGTGTGCCTGACCGTCACCGATAAGGGGGAAGACTGGTTCTCCGTTGAGGCATCAGACGAGACATTTTCCTGCACTAACCTTGGTGATTGGAAAGAAGGCAGCAAGGTTAATCTTGAGCGGGCCTTAAAAATGGGTGACGAGCTTGGCGGCCATGTGGTGACTGGCCATGTGGACGCGGTTATCACCGTCAAAGATAAGGAAACTATTGGTGATTCCACAAAAGTGACCTTCTCCCTGCCAGCTGATTATGCAGGTTTTGTCGCGCAAAAAGGTTCCGTAACTCTGGATGGCATCTCCCTAACGGTGAATTCTGTAGGGGATGACTTTTTCACCGTGAACATTATCTCCCATACCAAAGCCAATACAACATTTCAGGATCTGAGTGTTGGGAAGGCGACAAATATGGAAATTGATGTGCTGGCCCGTTACGTGGCCCGTATGAATGAGGTTAAAAACTAAAATGAGCTATAAAGAACACCTCGCTTCAACCGAAGAAATTATTGAAGAAGCCCGCAACGGCAAGATGATTATTCTTGTAGATGCTGAAGATCGCGAAAATGAAGGGGATCTTGTTATCCCTGCGCAGATGGCAACGCCTGATGCGGTAAACTTCATGGCGAAATATGGCCGTGGTCTGATTTGCCTTTCCATGACCGAAGAGCGCGTTGAGGAATTGGATCTGCCGCTCATGTCGCAATCCAACGCGTCCCGTCTGCATACAAATTTCACAGTTTCCATCGAATCTCGTGAAGGGGTCACAACAGGTATTTCCGCGGCGGACCGCGCAAAAACCATTGCTGTCGCCATTGATCCTAAAAAAGGGGCGCAGGATATTGTCAGCCCCGGCCACGTGTTCCCACTGGTTGCCCGTGAAGGTGGGGTTCTTCGCCGTGCTGGACACACGGAAGCCGCCGTTGATCTCGCCCGTCTTGCAGGGCTGAACCCTGCGGGTGTGATTTGTGAAATCATGAACGATGACGGGACAATGGCGCGTCTGCCAGACCTGATTGAGTTTGCGAAAGAGCACAACCTGAAGGTTGGGACAATCGCTGATTTGATCGCCTACCGCCGCCGTCATGACAGCCTGATTGAACGTGAGGTTGAGGCTGATATTTCAAGTATTTATGGTGGCGACTGGCGGATGATCGTTTATGCGAACAAGCCAGAATATGCGGAGCATGTTGCCCTTGTTAAAGGTGACATCGAAGCCGGAGAACCTGTTATGGTTCGGATGCATGCCATGAACCCTCTTGGTGATGTTCTGGGCGAGACAGATGAGCATCCAACAATGCTGCAGGATGCAATGCGTCAGATCGACGAAGAGGGGCGCGGCGTTGTTGTTCTGATCCGCGAGCCACGTCCGATGGCGCTGTCTGATCGGGTCCGCAAAAAAGTAGGTGAGCCACCAAAAGCGCAGCATGAATTGCGGGATTATGGTATCGGCGCGCAGATTCTGCTTGATCTTGGGGTAGAAAAAATGGTCCTTCTCTCCAACACTGAACGTAATATCGTTGGATTGGAAGGTTATGGCCTGTCCGTCAGCGAGACGCGTGCGATCAAATCCGAAGGATAGGGTTCAATGGAAGAAACAAAAATTCTGATCGTCGAAGCGGATTTCTACCGTGATATTTCTGATGCGCTGCTGGATGGTGCAACAGAAGTCCTGAAGAAAGCCGGTGTCGACTATGAAGTCGTCCAGGTGCCGGGATGCCTTGAAATTCCGGCGGCCATTCGCTTTGCCATGAAGGCGATGGAATTTACAGGCGGTCACCGACGTTTTGATGCTTATGTGGCGCTCGGCTGCGTGATCCGCGGCGAAACTTCGCACTATGATACAGTGTCTGAAGAAAGCGCCCGTTCCTTGATGGATCTCAGCACAGATTTCTCCTTGGCCATTGGTAACGGGATTATCACCTGTGAAAATGAGGCGCAGGCTTGGGCACGCGCACGTAAAGAAGAGAAAAACAAAGGCGGCGGAGCAGCAGAAGCAGCGCTTCACATGCTGGAGCTGAAACAGAAATTTGGATTGTTCCCACGATGAACTACAAAGCTGAAAAACGCGGGGACAAGCATAGCCGCCGGACGCTGGCCCGTTTAAATGCGGTTCAGGCCTATTATCAGAAGGGGATGGATGACATCTCTGCGACTGATATTGTCGAAGAATTTCTGGCGCACCGCGTCGGTGCTGAAATTGATGGGTTGCAGTTTAAAGACGCTGACAAAAACCTGTTTCGGGATCTGGTTATCGGTACAGAAGAGCGGATCGAGGAGATCGATACGCGGGTGAACACTGTTCTTGATAAAGATCGCACGATCGACAAGTTGGACCTGATTATGCAGGCTTGCCTGCGGGTTGCGGTTTATGAGCTGCTGGCGCGGGTCGATACTAAAGGTGTCGTTGTGATAACTGAATATGTCGGCCTTGCCCGTACATTCTTCACCGGGAAAGAACCAACCTTTGTAAACGGTGTGTTGGACCGCCTTGCCCGCGATATTCGCCCAGGCGAATTCGAATAGGTTATGACTGATAACGCATCAAGCGGGCAGGAATTTAAGATCATTGAACAGATCTTCCGCCCGCTTGCGGCTTCTCATCCCGGAACATTTAATCTGACTGACGATGCGGCCATTTTCTCGCCGCCAAGTGGGAAGGACCTGGTGGTCACCAAAGATGCCATGGTCGCAGGTGTTCATTTTCTGGAAAATGATAACCCTCAGAACATCGCCCGCAAACTTCTTCGTACAAATCTGTCTGACATTGCCGCAATGGGCGGTAAAGCATATGGCTATCTGTTAGCGACTGCGTGGCCGCAGGATCTAGATATCCAATGGGTTCGGGATTTCGCCGCGGGCCTTGCTGATGATCAGCGCATTTACGGCGTTACGCTTATGGGGGGCGATACGGTTAAAACACCCGGTCCCATGACCCTTAGTCTCACCCTGTTCGGGACGGTGCCAAAGGGGCAACGCCTCTTAAGGTCGGGGGCCAATGTTGGTGATCTGATATGTGTCAGCGGAACCATCGGTGATGCGGCTTTGGGGTTGAAAGCAGTCTTGGGCGAGATCCCTGATATAAGCAAAAACGATTCTGATTTTCTGGAAAACCGATACTATCTACCCCGGCCTAGATGCCTTTTGGGGCCTAGATTGCTGGATTTAGCGACCAGTTGTCTGGATGTGTCCGATGGCTTGCTTGCAGACCTCGGTCATATTGTTTCGTGCTCTGCCGTTAGTGGGCAACTCTCAATCGCGGATATTCCACTATCTGATAGTGTGAAAACCGTTTTAAATGCAGGTCAGGCGAGCTTTCAGGATATTTTGAGCGGAGGTGATGATTATGAACTGCTCTTTACCATCCCTTCACGAAAACGCGATGAATTACAAAGACTTGAGAATGAATGCGCCGTGCCGATCAGTGTGATTGGTAAGGTGAAAGCAGGGGATGGAGTTCACGTTTTGGACGAGAACGGGGCGCTGATGTCTTTCGCGCGAACAGGCTGGCAGCATTTATAAGCATATTCATAAAATTTTATGATCTCTGTTATCTCTGCATGCGTGCTATGCATTTCTGGGTGTTGTCATCAAATGGTCATTTTGGAAAACTGCGCCGATATTTTGACCGATTAGGAGACCTATATGCTCGCGATGCAATACTCTGTTAGATTGCCGCAGGAATATGATCTTGAAAAGGTTTATGAGCGAGTAGCCAACCGGGGGCCGAAATTTAAGGGCCATCCGGGACTCAAGCATAAATTTTATCTCTACGATAGCGAAGAGCATATTTATGCCCCCATGTATATTTGGGAAGATAGTGGTGCGGCTCAGGAGTTCTTGCTGAACGACTTGTTTTCTGACGTAATTCAGGATTTTGGACGCCCTCGTGTGCGTAGCTGGCAAATCCTCGAATTTGATTATGGCCCTTCCAGTCTGGAAAGCGTGTCTATGATCACCGAAATGGATAAAGTTTGCGATACCAAAAAACTGGGTGAAATGCGCACCCGTGAAAAAGAACTGCATGCCGACATGATCAAGCATGACAGCCTTTTCGCTAACATGGTGCTTCTCGATCCTGATCGCTGGGAAGTTGCCCGTTGCAGCCTTTGGTCCCGTAAAGATAATGGATATAGCCCAAAAGCCGACTGTGTATTTGATTATGATGTTGTGCCAGATCGGCTGAGCATCTCTGGCGCCGCATAATTTTTAAAGCTACCAACATTTGTAAACTTTTCTGAAAGCCTTCTGCGGCAGAATACCCGCAGATTTTCTGAACAGAATAGGGACAATTCAGATGTTGGGTCTTGTGCGTCGTGTATCCGTTAAACTGCTGCTGGTTGGAATGCTTGCTGTTAGCGCGTTCTTTCTTGCAAATAAGCCGGCCATTGCTGCAGGTGGCGGAGGCGGTGAAGAAGTTGTTGAAGAGGGACCGTTTTATCTGGAGCTAAAACCCGTTAGCGTTCCAATTCGACGTAAAAGCGGCGCCATCAAGTATCATATGTTCATCGTTCCAAGCTTGGAATTTGATGAAAAAGAGAAAAAGACGAAAGCCAGAAAATTGACCCCGCGTCTTCGGGATGCCTTTTTGCAAGACATGAGTGGTCGTTCTGTTCTACATAAAGACAAAAGTCAGGGGCTGGATTTCGAACAGATCAAAAGCCGCCTGAATAATCAGGCCAAAAAAGTACTGGGTAAAAGCGCGCCTGAAGCCATTCACGTTGTGAAGGTGTTCAAAGGAATGTAGGGGTGGGGCTCACCACTTCGACGATCAAGAAGGAGTGGTGATTTGCAAGACACCCAAACCAAGTTGAGTATCCTCTTCATGGCCGGCGCACAGGCCATGCTGAACAGTACAACCTCCATTCTGATTAGCTCTGCCTCACTGGTCGCGCTTATTCTTCTTCCTGAAGATACGACACTTGCAACTGTTCCTGTAACGGCTGTGGTGACGGGAACAGCGCTCGCCACAATTCCGGCTTCCTACATGATGAAACATGCGGGGCGGAAAGCCGGGTTTATGTTTGGCATTCTTCTGGCGATGGTCGGGGCCGCGGTGGCGGGATATTCCATCTACATGGGCAGTTTTGTGGGCTTCACTCTTGGGGCTATGCTCATTGGTACCAGTACGGCCTTTGGGAACTATTACCGGTTCGCTGCCGTTGACATTGCGGGGCCAGAATACCGAAGTAAAGCTGTCTCTTACGTGATGGCTGGTGGGTTGGTTGCGGGCTTTATCGGCCCGCAAATCGCAAGCCACACCCGTGAGCTGTTCCTGCCATATATCTACCTGGGGCCCTATGTAGCTATTCTTGGGCTGAGCGTTTTGGCGCTGATCTTCATCAGCCGCGTTTCTATTCCGAAGATGAAAGAAAGCCATTTCGAGGAAGAGCCACGCCCTCTGACGGAGATCATGAAGCAACCGACATTTATCCTCGCCATTTTGAGTGCGATGATTGGCTATGCCGGGATGAGCTTTGTCATGACGGCAACGCCGCTTGCGATTATTGGCTGCGGACTGACGCCCGCTGACTCATTTAACGTGATCAGCTGGCACGTGGTTGCCATGTTTGGCCCAAGCTTCTTCACCGGTTCCCTGATTGCGCGCTATGGCGATTATAAGATCATCATGATTGGTGCTTTGCTCGGGGTGGCGTGTGTATTCGTGGCGCTTTCTGGTTTGGCGCTTGCTCACTTCTGGGTGGCCTTGGTGCTGCTGGGTGTTTCTTGGAACTTTATGTTTATTGGGGGCACAACGTTGCTGACAACGACCTACCGGCCATCTGAAACCGCTAAAGTTCAGGGTTTTAATGACTTTATGGTTTTTGGAACCGTTGCGACGGCATCCCTGTCTGCGGGTATCCTGCAGCAGAAATTTGGGTGGGAGACAGTGAACTACACGGTCCTGCCATTCTTTATTCTGGTCGCGGTGATGGCACTGGTGAAGATTATGGGCGGCAAGCGGGAAATTGCCCCTGCTGAATAAGTGATAAATTCAGACACAAAAAAAGCCGCGAGGTTTTCCCCGCGGCTTTTTTATTGAATGGTCCGGTAGGCTTAGCCAACCAGCGCGTCTGGAAGCAGAGCGTCTTTGATCATTTTGGAAGCGACTTCAGCGTCTTTCCAACCAACAACCTTCACCCATTTGCCTTTTTCCAAATCTTTGTAATGCTCAAAGAAGTGACCAATCTGGTTCAATAGCATTTCTGGCAGGTCAGTGTGGTTTTTGACGTCTGAGTAAAGTGGGCTCAGTTTGTCTGCAGGTACCGCAACAATTTTCTCGTCCTGACCGGCTTCGTCTTCCATCACCAGCACGCCAACAGGGCGGGAGCGGATCACGGAACCTGGCATCAATGGAATGTCACCAACAACCAAAACATCGGTTGGGTCGCCATCGTCAGATTTTGTGTGTGGGATGAAGCCATAGTTGCAAGGGTAGAACATGGCGGTTTGAAGGAAACGGTCAACAAAAAGCGCGCCGCTGTCTTTATCTACTTCGTATTTTACAGGAACACCGCCGACTGGAATTTCGATGATGACATTGACGTCGTTTGGAACGTCTTTACCCGCAGAAATTTTGGAGATATCCATTCTTTGCAAGCTCCTCAAAAGGCTTCTTAAAAATTCTTGGACCGATTAGCATGTTCTGCGCGTCGATGCTACTGGCGATACAGAAAAAGTTCATATTTTTATATATAAAGACCTCGTCTTACAGAGAATTGAAGGTAAACTGCTTCGATACAAGCAATGGAGGGGAATATGGAGCCGATTTATACAGGTGGATGTGCGTGTGGAGTTGTGCGCTTTGAGATGGTGCAGGATCCCATTGATATGAGCAATTGTCATTGCCGTGATTGTCAGCGCGCAACGGGCGGTCCGTATTTTCCGTCAGTGATTTGCAAAGTTTCCGACTTTAACCTGTTGCAGGGAACACCAAGCTGGTTCGAAAAGATGTCAGATGGCAGGGAGCGCGTTGGCCGGTCATTTTGCCCGGATTGCGGATCTCCATTGATGTTTGTGAATGCGGTGAAGGATGACATCTATGCCATTTATGCCAGTGCATTTGACGACCCGAGTTTCTTCAAGCCGAGCATTGATATATACACTGCAAGCGCCCAGCCGTGGGATCATATCTCCCCCGATGCGAAATGTTATGCCCGCTCCTCCAGAGAGTAGGGGGAGCGCTTATTATTGAGTGGGTGGGTTGAACCGGCCGAAGTTGCCGAAGATCTGTTCGAAGAAGCCGAGCTCATTACCGCCTGTTGGCGTTGTGCGATCCACCACATCAATTTGCTGAGCGTCGTCTTTATCGTAGGTTTTAATCTCTTTAACGACTTCATTTTCGTCAAATTCAATCACAACCACATCCTGCTGCAGGACGTCTTTTTCCAAGAAGGCATAATGCTCGGTTTTGCGGCCTATATAATACCAGGCCTCACCGCTTTCGGGGAACGTTGAGATGCTGGAAGGGGAGCCCATGAGTTCGAGGACCTCATCCTTGGAGCTTGTGCCCGTTTCAACCTGCGAGATTTGCTCTGGGTCCATGCGATAGCCACGTTCTTCGCGCACGGGATCACATGCCGCTAGGGACACAAGAAGTGCAGACGTGCAAAGCAGAGTTTTGGCAAATTTGGTCATTGGTTGAATAAGCCCCGAAATTTTTGATCCGTTAAAGCCGGAAGAATGGCTGAAACCACTACGCATGACTTGCATTTACTGTAAATGCAGGCATATAAATGCCACTGAATTGGCGGTTCTGTCAATTCTTTCGAAGGGGGACGTCCGAAAGGTTTAGGCGTCCGATTTCATAGCAGAGAGTATTTTGATGATATTGAAAAAGCTGTTCGGCTCTAGCAAAGAATATGATGCCGCGCGCAAAATCTATCAAAAGGTCGTAGAGGCCGCCCGCCAGCCAGAATTTTATCTGGAAGTTGAGGTGCCCGATAACATTGATGGTCGCTATGAAATGATCTCCCTTCATTCTTTCTTGGTGATGCGCCGTTTAAAGAAAAGTGGGAAGAAATTTCAGGACCTCTCCCAAGTGGTGTTTGATCTGATGTTTCAGGATATGGATCAGTCCTTGCGGGAAATTGGTGTTGGCGATTTGGCCGTTGGTAAGCGCATCAAGAAAATGGCGCAGGTTTTCTATGGCCGTATCGTTGCCTATGAGACAGCGCTGGAGGGCGGCGAAGAATCTCTGGAAGACGCGCTGGCCCGGAATCATTACGGAACATTGGAAGTCACGCCGAGTGATGAAATTCTCGCGCGCATGGCAGCATATGTACGCTTGAACGATTCAGATTTGGAAAAGATTTCGGATGCAGATCTTGCGAAAGGTGAGGTGGCATTCACGAAACTGACATAAAATGTCGGTTTTTGCGGTTTAAATGAAAGAATGAGACCGGTAATTGGTTTCATTTTCAAGGCTTTAACGGAATTTTGTAAAACTGATTGACCCACGGCGGGGAAACGCTTATTTTCGCGCCTTCGAATCATGCATCCGTTCGGACTGATGGATATGCAGATTTACCGGGTCATCATGTTGTGGAAAGGAATGCTCCATGCAGGAAGCCGGAAATGAGTATGTTCGGTTTGTAAATGTAGAGAAGCTAGGTCGGGATCCGATCACCTTTACATTGAACCCAACCGAAGAAGAGCGTGCTGATTTGGCGAAGCGACTGAAAATCGTCGCTGTGAATTCTTTGGCGGCAAGTGGTGAGCTGAACCGTCTGGAGAAGCGCAGCCGGATCGAATTGACAGGGCGCGTGGAAGCTGAAGTGGTTCAATCCTGCGTGGTTACGCTGGAACCAGTGACGCAGAAAATTGAAGAAAACTATACGGTATGCTACACATTCAATAAGGCGGATATCACGCTTGAGGATGCGGAGTATGTTGTAAGTCTTGAGGAAGCGGACCTGCCGGATTTGATCGAAGATGGTC
>JAEPMY010000116.1 GCA_017643685.1 Sneathiella sp. | reverse complement strand
GAAAAGCTGGCAAAAACCGAAAAGCACGGTGCTATCTGGGCGAACCAGTTCGACAACGTTGCCAACCGTATGGCGCATGTCGCCACAACCGGTCCGGAAATCTGGGAACAGACCGGCGGCAAGGTTGATGGCTTTATCTGCGCTGTCGGCTCCGGCGGTACACTGGCGGGCGTGGCCGAGTCGCTGCAATCCAAAGGAGTGAAAATCGGTCTTGCAGATCCTATGGGCGCCGCACTTTACAGCTACTACACCACGGGCGAGTTCAAATCCGAAGGCGACTCGATCACCGAAGGGATCGGGCAGGGCCGCATCACAGCGAACCTTGAAGGCTTCAAACCGGACTTCGCCTATCAGATTTCCGATCACGAAGCGCTGCCCATCGTATTTGACTTGCTGTCCGAAGAGGGCCTTGTCATGGGCGGCTCGACGGGCGTGAACGTCGCAGGCGCCATCCGCATGGCGCAGGAAATGGGACCGGGCCACACGATTGTGACGGTGCTCTGTGACTACGGTAACCGCTACCAGTCCAAGCTCTTTAACCCGGAATTTCTTGCAGGCCGCGGTTTGCCGGTTCCGTCATGGTTGGACCGCGCACCGGCATCGATCCCGGGCGTTTTCGAAGACTGATAAGTCAGCAAGGTCGGGCATCGGCCCGACTTGCTTTGATAGCTATAAAATGGCTTGAATGATCTGCGCCCCCGTGGCGCAGATTTTTCATTTGGTCCCGACGTAGGAACAGAAAATGACCACACCCGTCTTTCGTGAGAACCCCATGCAATCCATTCTGGAGGCGCAGGTCATCGCCCATACGCCGGAAGGGGGCATCGTCTGCGATCAAAGCATTTTCTACCCCACAGGCGGTGGTCAGCCCGGCGATAGTGGGCAGTTGCTGCTGGATGGCCAAGTTTGGGATGTTGCGACAACAGTGAAGGGCGAAGGCGACCAGATCGTTCTTGTGCCCGCAGAACCCAAACCACTTCCACCGATCGGAAGCGCGGTTCAACAACGCCTAGATTGGGGGCGGCGTATGTCCCACATGCGGGTGCACACGGCCCTGCATCTGTTGTCCGTTGTGCTGCCTTTGCCGGTCACAGGGGGTGCGATTGGCGAAGGTAAGGGACGTCTGGATTTCTTGATGCCTGAGCCCCCCTCGGACAAGCAAGCGATCGAGGACGCGGTGAATGCGCTGATCGACCAGAAACTGCAGGTTTCTGACGAGTGGATCACCGAAGCCGAACTGGATGAGAACCCTGAGATGGTGAAAACCATGTCGGTCCAGCCACCACGTGGTTCAGGACGCATTCGCCTTGTTCGGATCGGGGAAGGGGACCGCACCGTAGATCTGCAACCGTGCGGCGGCACACATGTCGCCAACACAGGCGAAATCGGGCGTATCCGTATCGGAAAAATTGAAAACAAAGGCAAACAGAACCGCCGCGTGAACCTGCTTTTGGAAGCTTGATGCTAGCAGGTGGATTTTGTTCAAATTTATGACAATTCGCCCCTTGCACTTACCCTTCAGTTTCCATTAGACGGGTCGACGGAGAGGTGGCCGAGTGGTCGAAGGCGCACGCCTGGAAAGTGTGTAGGCGGGGAACCGTCTCGAGGGTTCGAATCCCTTCCTCTCCGCCACAACATCCCAATCTTGTTCATTAAATTTTAAGCGTAAAGCTCGGTCTCTTAACGTCCGAGCATAGACTGCATTTTCATCGATAAAGCAGCGTTTTGTTTTTCTTGAGAAATTTTGGTTGCTTGCTGCTGCATAGCCGGACGGGCCAGAGTAACAAGCATTTGTCCCGTCTAGTGTGCGCGATCCAGCATTTGGACAATATGTTGAATAACCTCATCCTGCTGCTCATCAGACATATCGCTGCCTGATGGCAAGCATAGTCCGATTTCAAAGAGACGTTCGTCAAATCCGCTGCCATGATACTGAGAGCCCGAATATAGCGGCTGCAAATGCATTGGTTTCCAAAGAGGCCGAGACTCGATTTGATGCTCGTTTAGCATAAGGCGAACGTCTTCACGACTGACACCAGTCACTGCAGGATCGATTGCGACAGCTGTCAGCCAACGGGATGATTTTGTGTTCTCAGGTTCTGGCATGAACGCAATCCCAGGACGGGTGAGTGCCGATTGGTAGCGTGCAAAGATTTCACGGCGGCGTGCGACGCGCGCATCGAGAACCTCCATCTGCCCCAACCCAATAGCGGCACAGATGTTCGAAAGCCGATAGTTATATCCAAAAGTGGAATGTTCATAATGTGACGCGGGATCGCGTGCTTGTGTCGCTAGAAAACGGGCTTCTTCGGCCCAGTTTTTATGACGGGTAACCAGCATGCCGCCGCCAGAGGTCGTAATGATTTTATTGCCATTGAACGATAAAATCGCTGCATCACCTCCCGAGCCTGCCTTGCGTCCGTTTTTATAGGAAGCACCTAAGCTTTCGGCGCTATCGACGATTAAACGGACGTCATATTGTTCGGCTAGCTTTTCAAGCGCGTTTAGGTCAGAGGATTGCCCATATAGATCGGTTGGCACGATGGCTTTAGGCAGGCGGTTCTTCTGCGCAGCTTTGGACAGCTCTTCGGCTAATATCTTGACATCAATTGTCCAACTTTCTCTATCGAGATCAAAAAAACGCGGAGTAGCTCCGAGGTAGTTTACTGGGAAAATTCCTCCTGCGAAGGTCATGGAAGAAACCCAGACCTCGTCACCTGAGCCGACACCGGCGATGCGAAGGGCGAGGTGTAGGGCAGCAGAGCCCGATGACAGACCGACACAATGCACATCCGCGCCGAGATAGTCGCGCACAGTGGTTTCGAAGGCGTCGAGTTGAGGGCCAATGGGCGCGACGAAATTCGACGCAAAAGCCTGGGCAACACGGCGCTCCTCATTGCCGGACATATGGGGGCGTGAGAGGTAGATGCGCATAGAGTTAGTCTTTGATCAGAGGTTTGGCGGGGTTCCCTACGACGGTGACGCCCGGTGGCACATCGCGGGTGACGACTGCTCCCATGCCGACAATGGCACCAGCTCCTATTGTAAGGGGCTTGCCGGGGTTGCCTTGCCGTAGAATAGCGCCCGTACCAATATAGGCATGATCTTCGATACAGACATTTCCGTTGCACATCACGCGAGGGGCGAAGGTTACAAAATCACCTATCACGCAATCATGGGCAACATAGGAGTAAATGTTGCCATGGAAGTGGCGACCGATTTTTGTATTAGACGTGATGGTCGCAAAACCACACAAGATCACTCCTTCTGAAATTCTTTGTTCGTGGAGAAGCATGCAGTTTCCTGCCAGCACGCCAATGAAGTTCACGCCCGCAGCCTTGCATTTTTCAGCCAACACCTCGCGGATCCGACCATTGCCGATGGCGATTGTAACAGCACGGGTTTTTGCGGGCTGTTTGAGGAATTGCTCGAATGTCATGCACTTGTGGCCGTTTACGAGGTCTTCTGTATCAGAATCATCCACAAAAACGCACTCTGCCTCGGGGTCGTTTGCTACCTGCGCCTGAAGTAGAGGCATTACTTCCCGTCCAAAGCCGCTAGCGCCATAAACGCCGTAAAGGTTCATCTCTTCTCTCCTTCGAACTTGGGCATCGTGGCTTCGCCTGCAGCTGAAATCCCTTCGCGTTTGACTACCTTGCGTATGGTCAACCAGATGATCTTCAGATCCAGCCAGAGGCTTCGGTTGTCGATATACCAAACATCCAGCGCGAATTTCTCGTCCCATGAAATCGCATTACGCCCGTTGACCTGCGCCCAGCCGGTGACGCCAGGGCGCACCTCGTGGCGGCGGGCCTGTTCGTGGGAATAGAGCGGTAGGTATTCCATCAGGAGCGGGCGGGGGCCTACTAGGCTCATCTCGCCCCTCAGCACGTTCCACAGTTCGGGTATTTCATCAAGCGAGCTGGAGCGCAAGAAGCGGCCAAAGCTTGTCAGACGGTCAGCGTCAGGAAGAGCGTTTCCCTCTGCGTCGAAGGTATCGCGCATGGTGCGGAACTTGATCATCTGAAAGGGCTTGCCATTGCGGCCGGGCCGCGTCTGTCGGAATAATACAGGGCTTCCCATCTCGCGTCGCACGTTAAGCGCTACCGCGACGATGACCGGTGACAGGAAAAGCAGGCCAAAGCTGGCGCCGAGAATATCAATACATCGTTTCAGCATGTTATAGCTTCTCCAAAATCACTTCTTAGCCATGGAGACAAGGTCATAACTTGTGGGGTCAATCGGCTGTTCCAGATGAGCGAAAGTTAATCCAGCCCCATGATTTGGAGCATCGCAGTGTTCACCTTTTGCACATCATACTTTTCCCGCGCAATTTCTGTTGATTTTTTTCCCATGGTGCAAACACGGGTAGGCGCATCAATGAACCGCTGCATGGAGTCTGCCATGGCCCAGGCAACGCGGATCGGACCAAGATAGCCGTTCTCGCCATGCCTGACAGTTTCTTAGCAACCCGGGGCATCTGTGGTGATGATCGAGCGGTCCATGGCCATGCCTTCGAAGATCGTGCGCAGCGTGCCTTCTTGATAGCTAGGCAGCACAGCAAAATGGGCCGCAGTGATCGCCGGCCGTACTTCGGCAAGATGCCCATGCCATACCAGCCTGCTCCTGCCGAATTCATGAATGTCGCTAAGGCCATGGGGCGGCCATAGTCCGATTTCCCGGAAAATGTTGACTGAAGACCTAAAGTTTGGACTAGACGGATGCCGAGTGTGGGCTTTGTTGCAAAGCGGACTACCAAGCTGGTTATGTTTCCCGGGTCACCGCCATGGGCGAGGCACTGGGTGATAAACGTGGCACCCGATCATGGCGCTCCGCAAATGAAAAGAATAGGTGGTGTCTCTCCTGCGAGAACTTCATCGGGAGCGCAAGAGGTGGCATGGTTGAAAGCCTCGAAGGCTTGTTCTTGGTTCGTGATGAATAGTCTCCGCTTCGCGAAAGACAAGCTAGGTGATATCATTCACCTGATCAGGGTTGCGGTCATGAATGACACCTACTCCGAACAGCACAGTCTTCACGGTTTGACAGATAATTCAAGCCTCTAGGACGGGAGAAAAGCGGCGGATATAAATCACGTCATATCGAAAACGACGGCTCCATTTGAGTTTGTTCCGGTCTTTCTCCTGTACAAGTCCTTTGATGCCGGGACGTACTGAGAACCACTCGCGTTTAGTAAGGTATGGAAGCATCATCGGAAGGATGGGCCGTGGGCCGATTAGTGACATGTCACCGAATAGAATTTTAATGAATTGCGGCAATTCGTCAATTGATTACTTGCGTAGGAACCGGCCACCTTAGGTAATTCGCTCACGAAGCGGTTGTCAGTTTGCATCGAGATATTTTTTTGCGTCTAAGATCATCGTGCGAAACTTATAAACAGAGAAAATTTGAGCATCTTTTCCGATCCGTTCCTGTATGAAGAACACAGTGCCGTCGTCAATTTTTATGAGTGCCGCCGCTAGAAAGAGCAGCGATAATAATAGGAAAAATTGCCAAAACGGCTATGGAAATATCTAATAGGCGTTCCTTAGAGTTGGTGCGAACGAAGGCTCTGGCTGGGCCTACGTCCAGCGCAATGATTGTGAAACAAAGGGCGTCCATCAATAAATGGGGTAAAAAGACAGGCCAAACCTAGCTGCACTAGCTGCGTGTCGTTTGGAACTCGACGCAAATTAGCAGATGCAGCGCTACTTCCGAACTCAGATCGTTTGGCAAACTTTTCCATAAAACGCTCTGAGTTCTTTAGTTACGCGAGAAGGCGAGAAGTTGGACAACACGCGAGCGCGAGCCTCTGTTCCCATTTGTTTGGCCATTTGGGGGTCTTTTGCAAACACTGTCAGGCAGGCGGCGATTTCGTCGGCATTGCCTGCTTCATGCATTATCCCTGTCTGGCCCTCAATCACGGCGTCGGTTAATCCGTAGATGCGGGATACGATCGCGGGTAGCCCGATTGCAGCGCCCTCCAAGATAGAAACGCCGAACCCCTCACGGTAGCTGGGAAGACACAAAACATCTCCTGCATTCAGCAACTTCTCGGGAACCGTGCTTCTACCGGTTAGAATGATCCGCCCCATCTTAAAGAATTGATTTTTTTCAATAATTGAAGTCAGTCCAGCTTCATCCGGCCCGATAATCAAGAGTTTGAAGCGTGGCCCTAGATTTGCTCGTGAGAAACCCTCGACGAGGTCCAATACGCCTTTGTCGCGGTTAAGCCGTCCTAAGAAAACGAATACGAAATCGTCCGGCGCTAGACTATACCTATCTCGAGTATTTCGGCGCCAAGCTTCATCATAGCGAAATCGTTCCGTATCAATACCTGTTATCGCACCGTCACCTAGCACCCCTATTGGCTTGGAAAACCCTTCAGAACGAAGAAATTCTGCTTGCGAATTACTGTCGGCCAGCGAATGCGTCGTAGAGAATAATGTTATCTTGTCGATTGTTTTCAATAACCATCTGCTTGCCCCTTTCTTCGTCGCCCACACTTGTCCAGTGAATGTGTGTACACGCACTGGACAACGCGCAAGTAGCCCAGCAATGCTCGCAAGTAGGCCAGCTTTGGGCGTGATTGAATGTACGATATCGAACTTCCCACGCCAGAGTACACCAATGAGGCGCATCATAGCCGTCAGATCGTGAAAGATCGAAATGTTTCGCCGTATTCCCACTTGGATTTTGGCGACGTCTTCAAAATCGCTCAGTTCTGGATAGCTGTCAAAATCTGAAATCAGAGTGATGGCATAGTCGTCGCGTAGGATACGTGCGTGACCCTTAATGAAAGCCAAGTATGTGCGGGGCGTTGACACAACATATGCTAGTTTTTTCTTCAAAAGGAGGTCTCCCACATAAAATGATAGGGCAGGAATGGTGAAGGGGTTCCGGAGAAATCCGTGGAGCCAGCAATATTGCGTAATGTGGCAAGAGACCCAACAAAGCCGACAATTGCGAGCCCGGCGTGAAATCGTGGTCCAGCGCTTTTGCCATTTTCTACAGAATAGATGAAAAGGAGAGGAACGAGCCACACCATGATATTCAGGATTCGTAGCCCCGCGTAGCTATGCGTGGCAATAAGAAGACCAGCCAACAGGATACCAAAAGAAAGATAAAGCTTCGATCGGATTTCGTTTGTGGGAATTGGAATCCTCCAAATAAAGGCCATGAATAGCGTAAAATTTATCAAATAGGAGAGGCCGGCAAGCGAACTCATCCGTTCGAAGTTAGAATAGGATTCAATTTTTCCGAAAAGATAGTCGTTTATAAGGACTACTACAGTTCCGACGAGAAACAGGATGACAAGCCGCTGAAGCACGTACTTGCGCTGTGTCAGCGGTTTGTTGAAAAGGAAGAAAACGGTAATAGCTAATAGTATCGTATATTGAAAAGCCACAGCCAATGCTAGAAATCCCAGAAACACGAGATGTTTCTCCTGCCGCCAGTATTGTAGGGCCAAGATGAACGTGATGGAAGCAAGCCCAATCCGCAATCCATTAAAGCTGTACATGATAAAACTCTGCGGGGCAAAAAAGGCGAACAAGTATATCGCCTCGGTACGAGTTGCCTGTACAAGGTATATGCTCGCAAAAGCAAAGAAGAGAATGGAAAATAAATTTACCGCAAGCATTGTGTTGTCGGTGATTGAAGTGAATACTCTTGCAAAGAAAACAAAACCTGGCTCTAAAGCGACGGTCGTCCCATTTCCAATTGCACCAACAATATGATTGTATTGCCAAGTATCAGTTCCGACCATTCCGCGAAGACCAGAAAAGGTTGCAAAAACGACAATCAATAAAAAACCAGTTGTTTTGGATATTCTGGGTGGCAGTCCTCGGATCAAAAAATACTGGACAAAGCACATTATCGTGATTGTCGAATAATAGATCATCGACACTGATCCCGTTCGATGCCCAACATTTTTGCTATGTCGTCACAGTCATAGATAACGGAAGTTGTAGTTGGTGGGTATGGCAAACTAAATCGCGCTTGTGTAGATAGAAAAATTCTGGCTGTTAGTGCATTGAAAGACATGCTTTTGTAACTCGCATCGATCATTGGTGTTTTGATCGGATTCTTCGTTTCATATATTTGGCGAGTGATAGCAGATATGCGAAGCAGTATTCTGCCGAAGTTATATGCCTACTGTTCCAAAGCTTCCTAAACGACAGTAACTCACCTTTTTCCATTTTCCAGAGATTTCCGCTGAGACCGCCCGCGCCGTATCGCGGCTTATACAGAAGCGCGAGTGGTAGTTCCAGTCGCAGGCCAACGCGGTCGGACATCAAAATCTGCGCCCACAAAAGAAAGTCTTCGGCTTCTCTCTGGTCTTCGTCAAAACGGAAGGGCAAATCGCGGCGAAGCATCACTGTGGGTGTCGACCAGGGATTGCGCACTAATAATGATCGCCGCGAGATAGAACGAGTATGCGCGTGGAGTTCGGCATCGCTTAGAGTATATCGTTTGGGGCCTTTGACCTCACCGTCAACCAAAGCGACGTGGCCAGTTATCGCAAGGTCCGGTACCGCCCTATAAAGCTGCAATTGCAACTCTACTTTCTGGTCGTGCCAGCTGTCATCAGAATCAAGGAACGCGATGAACTTACTTTTGGCATGGTTCCATCCGACGTTGCGTGCACGTGAAGGTCCGCCATTGGTTGTCATACGCAGCGCCACAATTCGCGAATCTTCCAAGGTCAAACGTTCAATCAATTTCGGAGTCTCATCGGTACTACAGTCATCTACGAGGATGATTTCGTGCACGGGCTCGCTCTGGACTAGCACCGACTGTACAGCTCTCAGAAGTGTGTCAGCGCAATTGTAGCAGGGAATTACGCAGGCGACAGAAGCAGGCTGGAGATCAACCTTGCCTAATCGTTCGACGCTTTTGTATCGATTCTTTGTGTCTGCTAACACGCTATTTATGCCGTGGAGTGTTATAAGCTTGGAAAGGTTCAATCTGTCCGACTCTTGGAATTTACAACTCTCAGGCTTTCTGAAGTTTGATCTAGTCGACCGAATACATGAAGGGCCGTAATTCCTTTTCCGAAGACTTGCTGGATCGCAATGGTTCCGAATATGGCCCTTGCTAGTGCTGCCGCCAGCATTGCAATCCCACCTCCGAGTATACCAAGACTTGGGACCAACATTATCAAAAGCACAATCATTACAGAAGCAGAGAGCAGGAAATCGCTCATCTGGAAGCGGCCGTGGCCTGCCATCATTAGTAGCAAGCCAGAATGCCCTATAAATGCAAGTAGCAGATGCGTAGCGGCAAGAAGAATTAAAACGGGATATCCGGCGCGGAACTCAGCGCCAAGCAGATCAAGAACGAAAAAACCTACTGGAAGTATCACTATCGCTAAGACCAGCGTCATAGGCATAATGTTTCGGGTTGTCTTGCGAGTGTGCATGAGTGCAGCCTCTTTTCCTTGATCGCGGAAAATGCGGGCGACTTCTGGCGCATAGCTAATCCCAGCCATGGTCCTGGGTAGTGCAACGATTGATGCAAAGCGCGTAGCAACGGCATAGACGCCAAGTTGATCTGAAGGCACTATCAACCCGATCAGAAGGATATCTTGCGTCTGCGCCATCACGCTAAGGCTAGAGACGTAGTATTGGCGGGATTTGACCTTGAGGTCTGTTATCCGGATCTTCGTTAGCCCAATCCCACTTCCTTTGAACATCAAAAGTGGTATCACTACCAGCATCCCGACAAGTTCTGATATGACTACGATCCAGGAAAGGTTCATACCTGGAAACGCAACTGGTGCGATAAGTGCGAGCAGCAATAAGTTGATCGGTCCTAGTAACAAAAGAAGGCT
>JAEPMY010000131.1 GCA_017643685.1 Sneathiella sp. | reverse complement strand
TCTGGCTCGGGCTCTGGCTCTGGCTCTGGCTCTGGCTCTGGCTCTGGCTCTGGCTCTGGCTCTGGCTCTGGCTCTGGCTCTGGCTCTGGCTCTGGCTCTGGCTCTGGCTCTGGCTCTGGCTCTGGAATAGCTTCCAAAGGATTTGTGCTTTCAACCTCCGGGGCATTTGTTTTTAAGATCCGTTTGGGATATGTGGGGGCCGTTTCGGCTGCAATCGAACTATCTGAAGTTAGCGCGTTTTCCACCTCTTCCTCTGGCGGAGCTGATGGAATAACCCCTGACATTTGAAACGATATCTCAGGCTCAGAAACGGGTTCCGCAACAGCAGACGACTCTGACACCGATTGTGGGCTTGATGAGAACTCGTCATCCTCTGTTTCCAAAGGAACGCCATCCGCTTTGTCTTTCAGGGCGGAAATTTCCTCACGCAATTCGTTTAAACAGTCACGCAGCTCTTGGCGTTGCTTTAACAGAATTTGAATTGGATCCCGCATACCCGACATTGCCATCCCTTCCTGTGCTGGCCGTACACACAGGACGGGGCAAAAGGGATTTTGTGACGCTTATTGTGCGTTACGGGATTTCTGGAGTTTCCGCCATGCACGGACATTGCGGTTATGTTCTGCCAGCGTTTTGGCAAAGGCATGCCCGCCATCACCGCTTGCCACAAAATAGAGATCATCCGTCTCCATCGGGTTCAAGACCGCTTTTATACTCTCAAGTCCCGGATTGCTGATCGGCGCAGGCGGCAAGCCATCAATCACATAAGTGTTGAACGGATTATCATCTTTGAGGTCTGATTTATAAATCGGGCGGCCCAGCGCTCGCTCACCGCGGGTGACGCCGTAAATAACCGTCGGATCAGATTGTAACCGCATCCCTTTTCGCAAGCGATTATAAAAAACGCCTGCTACATGTGGCCGTTCAGAAGCCACCGCGGTTTCTTTCTCCACGATCGACGCAAGGGTCAGAACGTCATTCCGATCCTTAATGTATTTTCCGGGCGTAAAATCCGCTAGCAAGGTTGCAATGGCTTGATCCATGGCGGTTTGCATCCGCTTTAGCACGTCGCTTCGCTTGTCCCCGCGGGTAAAATGATAGGTCTCTGGCAGGATCGCCCCCTCAGGCGGGATGTTCTCAATCTCTCCGGTGAGTTTTGGTTCTCCCATCAACAGGTCGACGATTTCGCGCCCCTCAAGCCCTTCTGGAATGGTCAGTGGATAGGAGATGGTCTTGCCGGAGACAATGGTCCCCATCACCTCTTCTGCGGACATGCCCGGTGCGAATTCAAATTCCCCTGCTTTTAGCTTGGCTTGCTGTTCTTTCAAGCGGACGCCGAAAACAAAGGCCAGATCATTTTCAATAATACCCTGATCCTGAAGCTGACGAGCAATGGTCCGAAGGCCTGTGCCTTTTTCCAATAAAAAAGCCCTGCTTTCACTGAGCGGGCCGGGTTTGGTAAATAAATGCCACCCGTATCCTGCAAGCGAGGCAAGGCCGATATTGAAAATAAGAAAAAGGCCGATCAGAAGGATCAGAAATCTCTTCATACTCGGCCTCTCTCGAATAGGATATTAAACGCGCTTCATCACCAGGCTGGCGTTGGTGCCACCGAAACCAAAGCTGTTGGAGAGAACGGCATCGACCTTTTTCTCCTGTGCTTCGTTTGGTACCAGGTTGATGTCCAGACCATCAGATGGATTTTCCAGATTGATGGTTGGCGGCAGAACGCCCTCGTTCAGCGCGAGGATGGAGAATACAGCCTCAACACCACCAGCGGCCCCGAGAAGGTGACCAATAGCGGATTTAGTGGAGGACATTGCAAGTGTGTCTTTGTCCGCGCCAAACAGACGCTTAACCGCACCTACCTCGATTTCATCACCAAGTGGTGTAGAGGTACCGTGCGCATTTACATAACCGATATCAGCAGTGGAGAGACCAGATTTCTTGATCGCCATCTGCATGGAGCGGTAACCGCCGTCACCGTCACTTGCAGGTGCTGTAATATGGTATGCATCACCGGAAAGGCCGTAACCAACCACTTCGGCGTAAATTTTCGCGCCGCGTTTTTTCGCGTGCTCGTATTCTTCAAGAACGACAACACCAGCGCCCTCACCCATCACGAAACCATCACGGTCTTTGTCATATGGACGGGAAGCTTTAGTCGGGTCGTCGTGGAACCCTTTGGAAAGCGCTTTGGCAGCAGAGAAACCTGCGAAACCAATACGGCACATGGCCGCTTCTGCACCACCAGCAACCATCACATCAGCATCGTCAGCCACAATCATGCGGGCCGCATCACCGATGGAGTGTGCACCTGTGGAACAGGCTGTTACAACTGCGTGGTTCGGGCCTTTATATCCGTGACGGATGGAAACCTGACCAGATACCAGGTTAATCAGCGCACCTGGAATAAAGAATGGGCTAATCCGACGGGGGCCCTGTTCTTTCAGTTTAATTGAATTCTCTTCGATGGATGGAAGACCACCGATACCGGAACCGATGGAAACACCTGTGCGGCAGAATTCTTCTTCTGACTCAGGCTTCCAACCGGAATCCAAAATCGCCTCTTCAGCAGCGGCAATACCATAGATAATAAAGCTATCTAGTTTGCGCTGCTCTTTCGGGGCCAGAATTTCATCGGCCCGAAAGGCGTGCGGATCACTTTCATCGACAGGAACTTCACAACCATATTGTACCGCCAGATCGGTGGTATCAAATTTAGTAATCATTCCAGCGCCTGACTGACCATTGATCAGTCGTTCCCAAGATGGCTTTACGCCATTTGCCAAAGGCGTCACAAGACCGAGGCCGGTTACAACTACGCGTCGCATGTCAATTCCTATCGATAAAAGAAAATCACCAAAAGCTCAATCGAAGCAGATCAGCTATTACTTAGCTGCGTCGATGAAGTCGATAGCGCTTTTAACAGTACTGATTTTTTCAGCAGCTTCGTCTGGAATTTCGATTTCGAACTCTTCTTCGAAAGCCATAACCATTTCAACTGTGTCCAGGCTGTCTGCACCCAGATCATCAATGAAGCTGGCTTCTGGAGTTACTTGTGCTTCATCTACACCCAGGTGCTCGATGACGATTTTTTTAACGCGTTCTGCTGTGTCACTCATTCGTTCTGTCCTTAAGAATAGCGGCAGTTAAAACTTGAACTTATTTCCATACCCTTAGCACCAAAATATTACAAGCGGCAACCAAGGGTAAAATGTCGTGGCGTTCCTACCATAAATTCCAATCAATGCAAAGCAAAGCTGTTACCTTGTCAAAACTGTGTGACTAGGTATGTAAACAATATGGTAGAAACATGGCCACAACAAATCTTTTAGATCATGGCCATGCCACCGTTGACATGCAATGTCTGTCCGGTGACGTAAGCGGCTTCATCAGATGCAAGATAGAGAACCGCAGCGGAGATGTCTTTTGGATCTCCAAGACGGCCCGCCGGAACGGCTGTCAGCAGCCCTTCTTTCTGGGCATCATTCAACTCGTCTGTCATGGCGGTTTTAATAAAACCTGGCGCCACACAGTTAACAGTAATGCCGCGTGCAGCAACTTCCTGTGCCAATGATTTGGACATGCCAATCATGCCGGCTTTCGACGCAGCATAATTCATCTGACCCGGATTTCCTGTCACACCAACGATGGATGTGATGCCGATGATACGGCCAGTCCGGCGCTTCATCATACCGCGCAGGCAGTTTTTAGAAAGCTTGAACGCCGCTTTCAGGTTCACATCAATAACGGCGTCCCAGTCTTCATCTTTCATGCGCATGGCAAGGCCATCGCGTGTCAAACCTGCGTTATTGACCAGAATATCAACCTGCCCCATTGCTTCTTCGGCTGATTTGATCAGGCCGTCAACGGCCTCCATGTCAGACAGGTTGCAAGGTAGCACATGTGTGCGCTCGCCAATTTCCTTGGCAACTTCCTGCAACACAGCTTCACGTGTTCCGGACAGGGCAACAGTTGCGCCTGCATCATGCAGATCTTTGGCAATTGCGGCACCAAGACCACCGGATGCACCCGTTACCAGCGCGCATTTTCCGCTCAAATCGAACATTAAACTCTCCTGTTGTTGTTCAGGCCGGGGCCTTAAAGGGTTTTCAAAAACGCTTCGATTTCCGCAGGACCCTGAACGGCAGTACCGGTCATTTCCTTGTTAATGCGGCGAACCATCTGTGTCAGAACTTTACCGGTCCCAAGCTCAACCAGTTGCTCAATGCCCTGCTCTCCCATAAAGAGGACACTTTCACGCCAGCGAACACGGCCTGTTACCTGCTCCACCAACAGCTTACGGATTGTCTCAGGATCAGAGATATCAGCAGCCGTCACATTTGCGACAACTGGCAGGGCTGGCGGTGCGATTGTCACTTTAGCCAGCTCTTCCGCCATTGTATCAGCAGCAGGCTGCATCAGAGGGCAATGGAATGGGGCGCTAACAGGCAACATCATCGCCTTGCGAACACCTTTTTCTTTTGCGAGCTCGATCGCACGTGCAACGGCATCCTTATCACCGGATAGCACAACCTGACCAACAGCATTATCATTGGCGGCAACCACCACCCCTTCACCGGCGGCTGTTGCTTCTTTAACCAGCTCCTCCACAGGCTCGATATCCATTCCCAGAAGAGCCGCCATCGCGCCCTTACCAACAGGAACGGCAAGCTGCATGGCCCGGCCGCGCGCTTTCAACAGACGCGCCGCATCTGAGAGTGCTAGCGCCCCAACGGCTGTTAGCGCAGAATATTCACCCAGAGAGTGACCCGCCACAAACTCAGCCTTATCGGCAAGTTTAAAGCCCCCTTCACTTTCCAGAACGCGAGCTACCGCGACACTTGTTGCCATCAAAGCTGGCTGTGTATTTTCGGTAAGGGTCAGCTCTTCTAGCGGACCTTCCACCATCAACTTGGTCAGGCTCTGACCAAGGGCTTCATCCACTTCTTCAAAAACTTCACGAGCTACCGGAAATGCATCGGCAAGTTCCTTGCCCATACCAACAGCCTGGCTCCCTTGTCCCGGGAAAACAAATGCGCGTTTCATTATATATAGCGTCCGTTCCGTAGTTAATTTGACCTGACAGTCATATTACCTCAGTTTTTCCTGTCAAGCCCACTTGATTAAGTTCAGGAAATCTGTATAGTCCGCCGCCTCGATAACTCCTTGCCAGCATGTGCTGGCTTCGTTTGACCGGTTGGCATTTCCGCCAACTCCAAACATCTATTAGCCATAAGGAGCTTTTACATATGCCTCTTTACGAGACAGTTTTTATTGCCCGTCAGGACATCTCCTCTCAGCAGGTAGAAACTCTGACAGAACAGATGTCTGAATTCATCTCTGCAGGTGAAGGTACAGTCGCAAAGGTCGAAAATTGGGGCCTTCGCAACCTCGCCTACAAAATCAACAAGAACCGTAAGGGTCACTATGTTCTGATGAACATTGACGCCCCGATCCCAGCCGTTAAGGAAATGGAACGTAATCTTCAGCTCAACGAAGATATCCTGCGCTTCATGACTATTCGTGTTGAAGAACTGGAAGAAGGCGATTCTGCTATGCTGCAGAGCAAAGGCCGTCCAGGTCGTCGTGATCGTGACGACGAAGATGGCGACAAAGCCTCTTCATCTGAAAAAGGTTCTGAAGATAAAAAAGCTGAGGGAGATGAATAATGTCTGATGCACGTCGTCCTTTTTTCCGTCGCCGTAAAACATGCCCTTTCTCCGGAGAAGGTGCTCCAAAGATTGACTATAAAGACGTCAAACTTATGCAGCGCTTTGTTTCCGAACGCGGAAAAATCATGCCAAGCCGTATCACTGCTGTTTCTGCTAAAAAACAGCGCGAACTGGCTAAAGCCATCAAACGGGCTCGCAACCTCGCGCTGCTTCCGTTCGTTGTAAAATAAGTTGCACCGTTGGGGCGGCACGCCGCCCTAATCTTTGGCAGGTCCTATGAACAAGCAGATCATAACCAGTGCACTTCTTGGCTTGGCCAGTTTTGCCGTTCTTTATTTTTCCACGCTGAGTGGGATTAATCAGAACGCAAACGCCAATGCCGCAGTGGTTATTTTTCTCATGATCCTGTCGGTGGTTCCCCTCTTTGCCTCCGGGCTCGGCTGGGGATTGATCGGCAGCCTGATATCCGTCGCAACCGTTTCCGTTGCGAACCTGGTTATCTTGGACCCGCTATTTAGCCTGGTTTATTTCGTTGTCTGCGGACTTCCTGTCCTGTTTTTAACAAGACAAGCACTTCTGTGGCGCGACGATAATGGCCAGATATCCTGGTACCCGGCCTCCAACTTGATGGGGTGTTGGGTCATTGTAGGGATCGCCCTGTCCTTTACGGCAATTCTATTGTTGTATATGGCCGATACGCTAAGAGCCGAATTGATCAACAACTTCAATGCGGCTTTTGCGGAGTTGGAAAAGCAGGGCTTAATCAAGGAGCAATTGGACAGTGAAAGACTGATCTGGTTCATGCCACAGTTTTTCGGTCTGTTCTGGGCCATGGTTATTCTGGCCGCTGGCAGTATCGCCCAAGGCATACTGGTACAGCTGAAGAAAAACCAACGCCCAACACCGGAATTTTCCGGATTTGCGTTGCCCGGTTGGGCAAGTGTGGTTTTTGGGGCTGCCTTTGCAATTGGAGTTATCGGCGATATTGCAGGGCCAATCCTTGGGGCCATTACCTTGATCCTAGGCGCAGCATTCTTTCTACAGGGAATGGCTGTCCTGCACAGGATATCAATGAACTGGACTTTTCGAGGTCCGTTATTGGCTGCGGTGTATTTGATTCTGATTTTGATCTGGCCGGCTTTTATCATCATGATAATTGGGCTGGCTGATAGTTGGGTTGGATTTAGAGGTCGCCAATTGGTGTCTCCCAACCAGGAGGAAGACTAATGGAAATCATTTTGCTGGAGCGTGTAGAAAAGCTCGGCCAAATGGGTGATGTCGTTTCTGTAAAGAACGGTTACGCCCGCAACTACTTGCTGCCACAGGGTAAAGCCCTTCGTGCCAGCAAATCAAACCTGCAAGTTTTTGAAACTCAGCGCGCTCAGCTTGAAGCTGACAACCTGAAACGCAAAGACGAAGCAGCTGCTGTTGGTGAAAAACTCGACGGCGAAACAGTAATCCTGATCCGTGCTGCCAGTGAAAGCCAGCAGCTTTACGGTTCTGTTAGCACACAGGATATCGCCCGCGCGGTAACTGAAAAAGGCTACACAGTAGACCGTAAACAGGTTGTTATGGACCAAGTCCTGAAAACACTGGGCCTGCACGAAGTTCGTATTCGTCTGCACCCAGAGGTCGCTGTTTCTGTCACAGTAAACATTGCCCGTTCTCAGGAAGAAGCTGAAATTCAGGCACGTGGTGAGTCCGTTGAAGAAGCTGCGGAAGCGGCTCTTGACGCGCGTGACGAAGCCATCGCTGATGTCTTTGAATCTACAGCTGACGCAGAGTTAGAAGGCGACGAAGCTTAATCTTCGCCCCCTTATCTGAATAGAAATGGCGCCTGTTTTTCAGGCGCCATTTTTTTATACCCAATCCCATCCACGGCCGTGCCTGCAGATTTCTGCCGCCTGATCTACTTATCCACAATATTCACAGGCTGTGAACAACTTTATCCACAAGAACTCCGGCGAAACTGACATACCCGCTTTCAAAAAGTCACTGGCAGTTGGGGGTGGTTTGTTGCTAAAATTGGCTTATGGAAAAATCTCTCACCAATCAGGCTGATGAAAGCCAGCAAGACGACCAGATTTCCTATCGGTCTTCCCCGCATAACATCGATGCGGAGCGGGATTTGCTGGGTGCGATTCTG
>JAEPMY010000057.1 GCA_017643685.1 Sneathiella sp. | reverse complement strand
TCCTGATTTATCGGGCGCCACCTGACAGGAAAACTGGCCGAGAGGGGATATCAGATCCGCCTCGCTGGCCGTGATACAGAAAAAGCTGCGCAGTTGATCACGCAGGGTGATGTGGGCCAAATCGCGGGCGTGCAGGCAAACATTCGTAATGTTCCCTCGATCGAGCGGGCTGTTGCCGGTGCAGATATTGTTATCAACCTTGTTGGTCTCCTTTACGAAGGCGGTGCGCAGAAGTTCGAAGCGGTTCATGCCAAAGGCGCTGGTGATGTGGCTACTGCTGCAAAAGCGGCCGGGGCGAAACAGATGATCCATATGTCCGCCCTTGGTGCAGATGAAAAATCAGAATCAGCTTATGCGCGGACGAAAGCCAAAGGCGAAAGCTTAGTTAGTGAAGTGTTCGCGGGGGCAACAATTCTGCGTCCTTCCGTTATCTTCGGTACTGATGACGATTTCACCAACAAATTTGGCCAGATGTCTACCATTGCTCCTGCGCTTCCTCTTGGGGACGGCGGCAAGAATTTAATGCAGCCTGTCTGGATTGAAGATCTGGTGGACGCAATCGTCAAAATTATTGAGACACCTACCCTGCAAGGCAAAGTTTATGAGCTCGGCGGTCCAAAAGCGTTCAGTATGGCTGACATTATTGGCGTGATTAATGGTGTAACAGGTCGGATGATGCCGGTCGTGCCGGTACCATATGGGTTGATGGGGGCTATGGGCTTCTTTATGAGCCTTGCGCCGGGTAAGCCCGCGCTGACTGCGGATCAAGTGAAGTTGACCAAGTTAGATAATGTTGTGAGTGGCAACGAAGCTGGTTTCGCCGATCTGGGTATTGAGCCGAAACCATTTCAGGCAGCAAGTCTTGGATATCTGAAACGCTTCCAAAAAGGCGGTGGCTTAAGCGAATTGCACGCTTAATTCATACCCAAATTCTCTTCATTAGAAGAATCGACGAATGCCATCTGAGAAATCAGGTGGCATTTTTTGTTATGAGCTCTCTCGAAAGGGACAGTAGGTCCGAAATGAGACTAAATATTTTGGAAAATTCCAAATACTGAGTGGATTCTTCGAAATATGTGACAATCTCATGAATATAAATGGCAGTAATACTGACCTAAATGTCATTTTTTACTGGTAATCTGCCGCATAGTTCGCTAAAACACCCTCACATCCAAGTGTGTGGATGGTCTGGCTTTCAATTAAGGGCAGCAATAAAGCGCCAGTCAGATCCGCGGGTTCATCCATAACCCGCGCCGAGCTATCGGACACAGACACAATAGGAAATTGAGGACGAAACAACCGCCCGGTTCATCCCGGGCCCGAGCTAGGGACGCCCCATGTCGAAGAATATGTTAAAATTTGTCTCGTTGGATAAGCAGATGCCAACCAAGCGCGGGGCAGATAGCCGCCGTCAGGATTTTAACGAAATCTATGAAGAGTTTAAGCCGGAGAGCGCTGCCGAACAGGCGAGCCGCTGTTCCCAGTGTGGCATTCCATTCTGTCAGGTGCATTGCCCAGTTCAGAATAATATTCCAGATTGGTTGAACCTGACGGCAAACGGACGCCTTGAAGAAGCTTATGAGCTGTCCCAGTCGACAAACTCACTGCCAGAAATTTGTGGTCGAATTTGTCCGCAGGATCGCCTGTGTGAGGGGTCTTGCGTGATTGAGAAGGGCTTTGACTCTGTGACCATTGGGGCTGTTGAAAAATATATCACCGACACAGCTTGGGAAAATGGCTGGGTAAAACCTGCTAACCCTGCTTCAGAAAAAGATCAATCCATCGGGATTATCGGTGGTGGTCCAGGCGGTATGGCTGCAGCGGACCTTCTGCGCCGTAAAGGATATCAGGTTCATATATATGACCGTTATGATCGCGTTGGTGGTCTTTTGGTGTATGGAATTCCAGGCTTTAAGCTGGAAAAAGATGTTGTTGAGCGCCGGGCGCGTCTTCTGGAAGATGGTGGTGTTACTTTCCACATGAATTTTGAAGTTGGCAAAGATGCGACTTTGGAAGAACTTCGGGCCAAACATGATGCCATTGTTGTGGCAACTGGCGTTTACAAAGCTCGTGATATTTCTTTGCCGGGTAGCGGTCAAGAAGGTGTTGTACCGGCACTTTCTTACCTAACGGCGTCCAACCGCAAAGGCCTTGGTGACGAGGTGCCGGAATATGAAAACGGTACTCTGAACGCGGACGGCAAAAATGTGGTTGTGATCGGCGGCGGTGATACCGCGATGGACTGCGTTCGGACAGCTGTTCGCCAGGGTGCGAAATCTGTGAAATGCCTATATCGGCGTGACCGTAAAAACATGCCGGGCTCCCTGCGGGAAACACAAAATGCTGAAGAAGAGGGCGTCGAATTTGTATGGCTTTCTGCCCCTAAGGCGTTTTTGGGTGACGGTAAGGTGACTGGCGTGAAAGCCATTGAAATGCATCTGGGTATTGCGGATGCAACCGGCCGTCAGGTGCCACAGGAAATCGAAGGCTCTGAGCATGATATCCCAGCCGATCTAGTGATTAAAGCGCTCGGGTTTGATCCGGAAGATATTCCGACATTGTTTGGCGCGCCAGAACTGGAAGTATCCCGCTGGGGCACAATTGATGCGGATCCAATTACAAAAATGACAAATCTGGACGGTGTTTTTGCCATTGGCGACATCGTTCGCGGCGCATCTTTGGTGGTCTGGGCCATTCGGGATGGACGGGATGCAGCAGTATCCATTGACGAGTATTTGCAGCAGCATGCTGTTGCAAAAGCGTCCTGAGGTTAGCGAGAGGATTTAGGAAAATGACAAAGAAAAATGACCAGCAAGCCGGCATGGAATTTGTGAAATCCTGGAAGGATACGGCGTCCTATCTCGCAGAGAATGGCCTCTATGATCCGATGGAAGAGCATGATAACTGCGGTGTGGGCCTTGTGGCCGCGATCGATGGGGAGCCTTCGCGTAAAGTGGTTGAGGCTGGTATCGATGCGCTGAAAGCTGTTTGGCACCGCGGTGCGGTTGATGCGGATGGTAAAACTGGCGACGGTTGCGGTATCCATGTTCAAATCCCGCAAGACTTCTTTAAAGAGCATATTGCCCGCACAGGTCACGAGCCATTGGATGGCCGTCTGGCCGTGGGCATGGTGTTCCTGCCGCGGACTGATTTTGAAGCGCAGGAAACTTGTCGGACGATTGTTGAATCTGAGGTTCTGAAATTTGGCTATTACATTTATGGCTGGCGTCAGGTTCCGGTAAACGCGTCTATTATTGGTGAGAAAGCCAACGCAACGCGCCCGGAAATTGAGCAGATCATGATCGCCAATAACCGCGGGGTTGATGACGATCAGTTTGAGCGTGAGCTTTATATTATCCGCCGCCGTATCGAAAAGGCGGTTCTGGCAGCGCATATTTCAGGTTTCTATATCTGTACACTCTCCTGCCGCTCCATCATCTATAAAGGTATGTTCCTGGCGGAGCAGCTTTCCAGCTTTTATCCTGATTTGCTGGATGAGCGGTTTGTCTCTAATTTTGCCATTTACCACCAGCGTTATTCCACAAACACATTCCCTACATGGCACTTGGCGCAGCCGTTCCGTGTTCTGGCCCATAACGGTGAGATCAACACTATTCGTGGTAACGTCAACTGGATGAAGAGCCATGAAATTCGGATGGCGCACGCTGTTTTCGGCGATCATTCTGATGACGTGAAGCCAATTGTTCAGTCTGGTAGTTCTGACAGTGCGGCACTGGATGCGGTGTTCGAGGTTCTGGTTCGTGCGGGCCGTAGTGCGCCGATGTCCAAAACCCTGCTGATCCCGGAGAGTTATTCCAATAACCCGTCCATGCCGGATTCTCACAAAGCGCTGATCGCTTATTGTAACTCCGTTATGGAGCCATGGGATGGGCCTGCGGCGATTTGTGCGACAGATGGTCGTTGGGTGATTGCCGGTCTCGATCGGAATGGCTTGCGCCCGCTGCGCTATACCAAAACCCGTGATGGGTTGCTAGTTGTTGGTTCTGAAACTGGCATGGTGCCGGTGGATGAAAGCAATGTTGTTCGCAAAGGCCGCGTGGGCCCCGGCGAGATGATCGGTGTCGACCTGCACAAAGGTAAGTTTTACTTCTCCGATGAGCTGAAAGACAAGATGGCGGCTGTTCGTCCATTTGAAAAGTGGATTGAAAATGTTGTCGAGCTGGAAAGCACGTTGAATGATGTGCGCGAAGACCGCAAATTCGATCGTAAGGAGCTCCGTCAGCGTCAGGTTGCCGCGGGTTGGAGCCTTGAAGATCTTGAGCTGATCCTGCAGCCAATGGCTGAAGAAGGAAAAGAGGCTGTGGGCTCTATGGGGGATGATACTCCGCTTGCGGTTCTCTCCAAGCAGTATCGCGGTCTGCATCATTATTTCCGTCAGCGTTTCTCTCAGGTGACAAACCCACCGATTGATAGTCTGCGGGAACGCCGCGTGATGACATTGAAAACTCGTCTTGGTAACCTCAATAACATTCTGGATGAGGATCCAAGTCAGGCAGAGATTCTGTCTCTTGAAAGCCCAATTCTGACCAATGGTGAATTTGAAGCCATGCAGAAATATATGGGCGGTAGCTGTCAGGTAATCGATTGCACATTTGATGTTAAAGGCGGCAAAGAGGCGTTGTCTTTTGCGCTGAAGCGCATCCGTGAAGAGGCAGAAAATGCGGTTCGGGGTGGTTGTGCTCACCTGATCCTGAGCGATTCTGAAAGTGGTGCCGAGCGCGCGCCAATTCCAAGCATTCTGGCCGCTGGCGGTGTTCATACACATTTGGTGAATGAAGGCCTTCGGACTTTCACATCCATTAACATCCGCACTGGTGAGTGTCTTGATGTTCAGTTCTTTGCGGTTCTGATCGGTGTAGGCGCGACGACGATCAACCCTTATTTGCTACAGGAATCTATCGCGGATCGTCACGAACGTGGCCTGTTCCCGGGGCTGGACCTGAAAACGTGTCTCGCGAACGCCAAGAAGGCGGTTGATCAGGGGCTTCTGAAAGTCATGTCCAAAATGGGTATTTCCGTTCTCAGCTCTTATCGCGGTGGTTATAACTTCGAAGCAGTTGGTCTCTCTCGGGCGCTCGTTGCTGAGTTTTTCCCGGGCATGCCATCCCGCCTTTCTGGTATTGGCTTGCCAGGTATTCAGAAAACTGTCGTGAAGCAACATGAAAAAGGCTATCAGGAAGATGTGATTGCGCTGCCTGTTGGTGGTCTATACCGCTACCGCGCAAAAGGTGAAGTACACTCCTTTGATGGTGAGCTGATTCACGTTTTGCAAAGCGCGGTGGAGCAGGATAGCTACTCTCTTTACAAGAAATACAGTAAAGGTCAGCAGGGCTTGCCTCCTGTAAATCTGCGTGATCTGCTGGACTTCAAATCTGATCGGAAACCAATTCCAATCGACGAAGTTGAAAGCATCACTGAAATTCGTAAACGCTTTGTCACCGGTGCTATGAGCCTGGGCGCGCTCTCGAAAGAGGCACATGAGACCCTTGCTATTGCCATGAACCGAATTGGCGGTAAGTCCAACAGCGGTGAGGGCGGGGAAGATGTGGATCGCTTCACACCTCGCAAAAATGGTGACAACGCGAACTCTGCCATTAAGCAGGTGGCCTCTGGTCGCTTCGGTGTCACCGCTGAATATCTCAATAACTGCGAAGAAATAGAGATTAAAGTGGCACAGGGTGCAAAACCGGGTGAGGGTGGTCAGCTTCCAGGCTTTAAAGTCTCTGAAATGATTGCCAAGCTTCGGAACTCCACGCCGGGTGTGACCTTGATTTCACCTCCGCCGCACCACGATATTTACTCCATCGAGGATTTGGCGCAGCTGATTTACGATCTCAAACAGATCAACCCGGAAGCGCGCGTTTGCGTGAAGCTGGTGTCTGAGGCTGGTATCGGGACCGTTGCCGCTGGCGTGGCCAAGGCGAAAGCCGATGTGATCATGATCTCCGGTAACTCTGGTGGTACAGGTGCAAGCCCGCAGACATCTGTGAAATATGCGGGTGTCCCTTGGGAAATGGGCCTGCCAGAGGTTAATCAGGTTCTGACCCTCAACAAACTCCGTCACTCTGTCCAGTTGCGTGTGGACGGCGGTATGAAAACAGGCCGTGATATCGTGATCAGTGCGATGATGGGCGGTGAGGAATATGGTCTTGGCACCGGTGCGTTGGTGGCTCTGGGTTGTATTCTGGTGCGTCAATGCCACTCCAACACATGCCCAGTGGGTATCTGTACGCAGGACGAAGACCTGATCAAGAAATACGAAGGAACTGCCGATAAAGTTGTGAACCTTTTCAGCTTCCTGGCTGAAGAAGTTCGTGAAATTCTGGCATCCCTCGGGTATCGGTCACTGGAAGAAATCATCGGCCGTAGTAACTTGCTGACACAGGTAAGCCGCGGTGCAGCGCATTTGGATGATTTGGACCTGAACCCGCTTCTGGCGGAGGCAGATGCCGGTGACAATCCACGTTTCTGTACAAATGAAGGCCCTGTTGCCGTACCGGAAACACTGGATGCGCAGATGATTCTGGATGCGACAAGCGTCTTCAACCGCGGCGGGGAGAAGCGTCAGCTGGCTTACAGTATTCGCAACACCCACCGTGCTATCGGAACCAAACTGTCATCTCAGATTGTGCGGACATTTGGCATGACCGGTCTTGAGCCTGGCCACATTACTGTGCGCCTTCGCGGCTCTGCTGGTCAGTCCTTGGGGGCCTTCGCGGTACAGGGTCTGAAGCTTGAGGTTCTGGGCGATGCCAATGACTATTGTGGTAAAGGTCTCTCTGGCGGCTCCATCGTGGTGCGCCCACTGAATTCCAGCCCGATTGTCTGGCACGAAAATGCGATTATCGGTAACACCGTTCTCTATGGAGCGACCTCCGGTTATCTCTATGCGGCCGGTCAGGCGGGTGAGCGTTTCGCTGTTCGTAACTCCGGCGCGGAAGCGGTGATTGAAGGCTGCGGCACCAATGGCTGTGAATATATGACAGGCGGTAAGGTTGCGATCCTTGGCGCGGTCGGCAGTAACTTTGGGGCTGGTATGACCGGTGGTATGGCGTTTGTTTATGATGAAAACAACACCTTACCGGTTGATATTAATGATGAAAGCGTTGTCTATCAGCGGATCCAGTCCTCTTTCTGGGCGGATGATCTGAAAGCCATGGTGGAGGAACATTATGACCAGACCAGCTCCCCACTGGCTGAGCGTTTGCTCGCCCATTGGGATATGGAACTGGAACATTTCTGGCAGGTTTGTCCAAAAGAAATGATCAATAAGCTGGAACATCCTCTCAGTGATGAGCAGGCTCTCGAAACAGCTTAATCTGATCTAATCTTAAAAAAAGCCGGTGAGTTTTCACCGGCTTTTTTATTGCCCGGCAAAAACTGCCATAGCGGAAAATTTGGCTACGGCCGAGATCATTTTGCGTATCCGCTTAATCCATAAATTCCTTTAATTTCAGTGAGGGAGAAGCGGTCTCAGAACTGGCCCGGACTTTGCAGAAAAGGTTGTAGGTATTTTAATTAGAGGTGCAACGATGTCCAACATGCCAGAAAGCGTACTTAATCAGCCGACAAGTCAAGCGGCGCGGCCTTTTGATCCAATTATTGAACGTGAAGATGTGATGTGGGCCGCCCGGCGTTTTATTCTGCTTTATGGTGATAAGGCAACTGAGGTTGTTCGCGGTGAAATCAAACGGCTTGATCTGTCTGGTAAATTGCAAGTGGCAGAGATGTTCTCTCGTGTTGAAGTGGAATGTGATCGCCTGTTGAAGCGGAGCGAAAATCTTCGCCTTCGCGACCTGCACTAAGCTGCACATCTTTTTGCATCGATGGTGCAGGAATAGATTTTCCTGACGCATTTGGTGGGGTATGTTACCCCCCATGCGTACTCTCTATCATTTCTGGATCATACCGGCGTGCCGTAAGGTACGCCTTGCCATGAACGAAAAGGGCCTTTCTTATGAACTGGCCGTTGAAAAACCATGGGAGCATGGGGACAGCCTGCTGGCGATTAATCCAGCGGCTGAGGTGCCTGTGCTGAAAGATGAAAATGGGGCCCTGATTGCGGATGCGCAGGCCATTTGTGAATATCTGGAAGAGACTTACGAGGATGTGAAGCTGTTACCTGAGCATCCGAACGCGCGGGCAGAAGTCCGCCGTTTGATTGCTTGGTTTGATCGGAAGTTTCAGACAGAGGTAACGGATAATCTGGTGGATGAGAAAGTCATTAAACGTCTCTCTCGCACCGGAACGCCAAACACAGCCGCTATTCGGGCGGGTCATCATAATATTCACTATCATCTGGACTACATTTCTTACCTGACAGAGCGGCGTAACTGGCTGGCGGGGGATGAGCTCACTTATGCCGACTTGGCTGCGGCGGCCCAGATTTCTGCTGTTGATTATTTAGGGGATGTCCCGTGGGAGCAGCATCCTTCTGCCAAGGTTTGGTATTCCCGAATTAAGTCCCGTCCTTCCTTTCGTCCGCTTCTTGCGGATAATCTGCCCGGCATGCCTGCGCCGTCCCATTACGCGGACCTGGACTTTTAAGCCGGGCTCATGACCTCCCTAACCGAGATACAAAAAGCGGAACTGATTGATCAGGCGCTATCGGTGGGTTTTGATGTGGCGCGCATTGCGCCCGCAGATTTCGGTGATCTCCCCGGTGTCCGGTTAGAGCAGTTCTTAGAGGCTGATCTGCACGGGGATATGGACTGGCTTGAAAATCGAAAAGAATGGCGCAAAAACCCCACCAATTTGTGGGAAGAAGCCAAATCTGCTCTCGTTTTGGGGCTGAATTACGGACCGGATACTGACCCGCGGGCACTTAGCGATTATGCAGACAAGGGGATTGTCTCCGTCTACGCGCGGGGTAAGGACTATCATGAGGTGGTTAAAAAACGCCTGAAACGCATTGCCCGCTGGATCGTTGCGGAGCATGGCGCGGATGTGAAGGTTTTCGTAGATACTGCCCCCGTCATGGAAAAACCATTGGCGGCTGCGGCTGGTATTGGATGGCAGGGCAAACATACCAATCTGTTAAGTCGCGACTTTGGAAGCTGGCTTTTTTTGGGGGTTATCCTGATCACTGCGGATATACCGGCCGATGCCCCCTCCACTGGGGATTGCGGCAGTTGTACCGCATGTCTTGATGCATGCCCAACGGATGCGTTTTTGGCGCCTTATCAGCTTGATGCGCGGCGCTGTATTTCTTATCTCACCATTGAAACCCGCCTGCATATCCCGCGGGAGATGCGGGGGCTGATTGGGAACCGGATCTATGGGTGTGACGATTGTTTGGCAGCCTGTCCGTGGAACAAGTTTGCGCAAGTTTCAAACGAGATTGCTTTTGCCGCGAAAGAGGCATTGATAGCGCCAGATCTGGCTGATCTTGCCGTTTTGGAAGATGCAGAGTTTCGGTCCCTTTTTAGTGGCTCAGCGGTTAAGCGTTTGGGGCGGAACCGTTTCATTCGGAATGTGATGGTTGCTATTGGTAATTCTTCAAATCATGATTACCTGCCCGTTATCAAGGATCGTCTTCGGGACCCGTCGGTGCAGGTTCGGCTTGCGGCTGTTTGGGCGCTGGGCCAGATCGTCAGCTTAGCGGAATTCGCGGCGTTTAGTGCAGAGCTTGAAGCGGATGAAACCGATCCAGGCATATTGGAAGAATGGCGTTTAAGCCGGAAAGACTTGGAAGATGAGTAAGCTCGACAGTTTTATCAGACGGATGAGTGCGCAGCGCGATTGCCTGAATTTGGTGGCAGAAAAGTTGGATATGGTGGATGGCCCGGTTCTGGAACTTGGTCTTGGAAATGGTCGCACCTATGACCATTTGCGGGAGCTGTTTGGCGAAGATGATGTTTATGTTTTTGATCGCCAGAAAAATGCGCATCCGGATTACTCTCCCGATGATGAACATATGATCTTAGGTGATTTTCTGGAAACGTTGCCCACATCCGTATTGCGCCTTCCGGGGTCAGCCAAGCTTGCGCATTGTGATATTGGAACTGGCGATAAGGCCCAAAGTGTTGCCTTGGCGGAATTAATTGCCCCAATGGTTGATAGCCTTTTGCAAACTGGTGGTTACGTCGTGAGTGATCAACCCTTCCCGTATCCCGGTTGGGAGTTGCAGGCACTGCCTGAGGGAGTGGCTGAAGGGCGGTACCATATTTACCGAAAAGCCTGATTTACCCGGCAAAAACCGCCTGCTCATATGGAGTGAATTTTCAAAACTGGCGGTTTTCTGCCCAAGTTAAAGTGGAATGATTTTTGCTTCTTCCTAAGTGATGGAGGAAGTAAAAATGATCAATAATACTCATGCCGTTACCCCTGCCGCTTATGTTTCAAATTCTTATTCTGCGCCTAAAATTGGATCAGACACTACTCAGGCCTTCGCTACAGAAGCCGTGAAGGATGAGGTCACTCTCTCTCCTGGTGCGAAAATCCTGCAAAAGACCTTGGCCGATTTACCGCCGCTTATTTTGGATCCGGAAACCAATTTTCAAAAAGCTGAGCAGGAGCTTGGCAAGCTGTTGGATCGATATGGTATTGGCGCGGGCACGCCTGTGGATGTGAAACTAAATGACCGAGGTGAGTTTCAGGTAGAGGGAGACCACCCGCTTCTTGGTCTTATTGAAGATGATTTAAATAGCGGCCGTGCAGGTGATCTTCGCAACGCGCTTATTGGTGGGCACACGGGCCTCGTGCTGCAGCGGATTGGAATGGCTGTCGAAATGGCTATGAACGCCGCGGATAAAAATCCTTCAGGAACAGAAGGTTATTATAACTGGGTTAAGACCGTGGCAGATGAGGCAAAGGTCTCGTCCCTTTCTTTCTCTTATGCCAAAGGTGGTATTGATTACCAGCTTGTGAACCGTCAAAATCAAATCATCACGGCAGACACAGGATTGTCTCTCGCTGTTTGATGCAAAACAAATAAACTTTGTGTAAAGTTTTATAAATTAGTGTTTCTCTGGTGTGAGTAGTTTTTTCTGTATTGCGGGGGCAAATGCAACAAATGGCGCGGGCTGCGGAATTGCAGCTGATTGAGCAGATGGGATTGTCAGATCGTGAGATCGCAAGGCGATTACATCTTTTGAATTTCACGGACGAAGATCGGGAGCGGATCTTGATCGTTCGGGATAAAATTGTCGCCAGATCTCATGAAATTGTCGAAGAATACTATGAATTTCAGTTAGCTGATCCGGATATTGCCAGTGTGATTGGCGATATTGATACGCTGAAACGTCTCAAGAAATATATGCTGGATTATATCGCCAGCCTGTTTTCCGGGGTGATTGACGCTCAATATGTGAATACACGCCTTCGGATTGGTAAGGTTCACAAACGTCTGGATGTTCGGCCAAAGCTATATATGAAGGCTCATGCCAAATTACAGAACATTCTTGATCGGGAGGTTGAGGCGTGTAGCTTTTCCGCCGACGCGATCATCATCAAGCAGGCCATTCACAAAATCCTCTTATTTGATGCCGAACTCGTATTTGACGCCTATGTCGAGGCTTATCTGACAGAAATGCAAACCGCCACGCGTGAGGTTGAAAAATATGCGTCGCAGGTTGGTATCAAGCTAGATAGCATGTTTAGCCGCCTGCATGAAAAGTCGCAAAAAGATGCGTTGACCGGGCTTCATAACCGCCGGGCCCTGTATGATTATCTGAAGCATGAATCCCAGGTTGCCGAACGTCACCATTTGTCTTTTGTGCTCATTTATATGGATTTGAACAATTTCAAAACCGTCAATGATCTGCATGGCCATCAGGCTGGTGATGATGTGTTGGCACAGGTGGGCAGAACACTGGTCAGTCAAACACGCGCTGTTGACATTCCTGCGCGATATGGTGGGGATGAGTTTTGCATTATTATGCCGCGGACAAATCTAAACGAAGTGGAAATTCCGCTGCGCCGGATTGCTAGTGATTTTGACGCCCATTGTAACTACCCCGTGACCTTTAGTATGGGGGTCGTACAGGTTGGCCCAACTTTCTTTGAAGAGCCTGAAGAGCTGATCCAGATCGCTGATCGTTTAATGTATGAAGCCAAACAACGCGCCCATCGGGATGGGCAACATCATTGGCATTTTGAAGGTAAGAACGAGACAGTTAAGAATCGGTGATCCCGGTTCTCTCTGTTATAGGTCAAAATCCACAATAACCGGGGCATGATCGGAAGGTTTTTCCCGGTCACGGGCTTCCAAATCAATGGTCATGGCTTTCAACGCTGATTTCAGCGCTGGTGTTACCCAAACATGGTCAAGGCGGCGGCCTTTATTGGACTTTCGCCAATCTCGGGCACGGTAGCTCCACCAGCTATACATTTGTTCCGGCTCCGGCACAAAATGCCGCATGGCGTCGACCCAATCGTGAGCGGCCATCATTTCCATCATCAGATCGGTTTCAATCGGTGTATGAGAAACCACCTTTAACAACTGTTTATGGCTCCAAACGTCGCTTTCATAAGGGGCGACGTTTAAATCTCCGACCAGAATAAATTTGTTGTCGGCGTGTTTTTTCTCGGCAAACCAATCACGGACGGATGACATAAATTCCAGTTTGTGGGCAAATTTGTCATTTTGTTCCGGATCCGGAATATCACCGCCTGCCGGGATGTAAAAATTGTGGAGTTCCGTCCCATCTTCAAAGCGGACCGCCACATGCCGCTTGTCATCCTTTCCGCACCAAATTGGACATTCCAATGCCTCGAACGGACGTTTGGAGAAAATGGCTACCCCGTTATAGCTCTTCTGTCCCGCAATTTCATAATGCTCAAACCCCAGTTTTGTAAGGGCTTTGGTCGGGAAATCATTGTCGGTGACTTTTGTTTCCTGAAAACAGATCACATCTGGATTATGTGTTTCAGCAAAGTGATCCACATGATGCAAGCGAGCACGGATAGAGTTGATGTTCCAGGTCACAAGGCGCATTTTTATTTCGCTTCCGTAATGAATTAGAAAATATTGAAACTGCTGCCGGTAATGGCAATGGGCCAATGGCCCTGTTCAAAAAGTTTATATTTAAGCGCAAAGGGATGTGTATCTTCCTGACCAGAGGCCAGAACAAGCGCTGCCTGATGACATGTTTGAAGGGCTGACCCCATAGCCGCACGAATAAGCTCAGCGTCGACGATGCCAGCTTCCTCGGCAATCTCTTCGATGGCTTGTTCAATAACAGGCGTGGCGGTAGAAGCGATATGTGTCATTGCCATATTGAGATCTTCTTCTGTCACGATCTCAAGGGCCTCCATGGTAAGGCCTGCCCGCATCTGTTCTTCTGCTTCCCACCAACTGCTATTGAAATCAAGGCTTTGAGCGGCTGATGCAGCTTCATCCCAACTGGTGATTGGGGCAACGAAAGTGCCTGGAAAGCCCATCAAATCAATATATTCGTTGGCAGCGTCATAGGCTTCCGCTCGCAGCGGTGTCCCGACAGAGCTGAACCAATGGACTTCTGACAGCAGCCGCGTAAAGCGGGCTACAGAAATCAGCGTTGGAAATTCATGGATGTCCGGAAATTCGTCTTCCAGATCATCATAATCATCAGAATGAGAGGCCATGTTACCCTATGAATATCAAATGGGGTGCAAATCTAATTGCGATCATAATATTCGTCTTTAAAGAGGAAAAGCTCTGGTTTCAATTTGATCCCAAACTCTTCTTCGCTAAGCGTTACGCTTGTTGTGAGGCCTTGTGCGTCCGTAATCAACCATTTTCTAAGCTCAAAAGGGCGAATAGAAAAAACAAGGGTGATACCGCCTTCGTCTGGCTCTGACGTATCAATGATGTTTACCCGCAGAACGCCACCGTCTTTCTCAACGGATGTAACCGTCACATCGCCGCTAAGCGTGGCATTTTCCTCAAGAAGAACCGAGATTGGTGTGGATGAGAGCGGAATTCGGTTTGTCTCATTCAGTTCCTTGTCATGGAACACTAACCACAACCCATCTGCAATAACTAGAATTTGTGCTGGCGGCTCATATTCAAAGCGTGCCCGGCCAGGACGATTCAAATATACCGTTCCTTCTGCAAACTGCCCTTCGGCATTTACCTGAAGGAAGTTAGCTTTCATGGTGGAGATGTTGTTTAGGTAGTCTTCAACCCGCTTGATATCTGCTTTATCCTCTTCAGAGAGTGTGGCCGCAGAAACAGTAGGTGCCATTAGGCCAATCAATAAACATCCTAAGGTCAGCGATTTCGCAAGAAGCTTTTTCATGAATTTCTAATCCTGTAATCCGTGCCCTTTGCAGATAGGCGCGACCTTTAAGATGTTAAGTGATTGTGCTGAAAAAAAGGCAAATCAATTATAAGGATCTTCAATATCCCTCGCGAGGACTTCCCGCTTGCCGACATGGTTGGCGGAGCTAATAACGCCTTCTTTCTCCATTTCATCGATAATTCGGGCGGCCCGGTTATATCCGATTTGCAGATGGCGCTGCACAAAGGAGGTGGAGGCTTTCCGCTCCCGGCAGACAAGGGCAACCGCTTGGTCGTAGAGGGCGTCGACAGGACCGTCACTACCACCGGCACCGCCGACACCTGGAAGTCCGGCTTCACTCTCTTCGGTGACTTCATCCACATAAGCGGGTTTGCCCTGATCTTTCAGGAAGCTTACAACCTGTTCAACCTCTTCATCAGAGACAAAAGGTCCGTGAACACGTTGAACGCGGCCAGCCCCCGGCATAAAGAGCATATCACCTTGACCCAGAAGTTGCTCCGCTCCTTGCTCCCCAAGGACAGTTCGACTGTCAATTTTAGAGGTTACCTGGAAACTGATCCGGGTTGGGAAGTTGGCTTTAATGGTACCTGTGATCACGTCCACGGATGGCCGTTGGGTTGCCATAATCACATGTAGGCCCGCCGCACGGGCCATCTGGGCCAAGCGTTGGACTGCGGCCTCGATCTCTTTACCGGCGACCATCATCAAATCAGCCATCTCGTCGACGATGATGACAATCATTGGCAGCGGATCGGTATCCAGTGGCCTTTCTTCGAAAACCGGTTCGCCAGTTGTTTCGTCAAATCCGGTTTGAACGGTGCGCTTAATTTCTTCGCCGCGTTTTTTGGCTTCCCGAATACGCTGGTTGTAGCCGTCAATGTTTCGAACTCCCAGCTCGGCCATCTTGCGGTATCGGTTTTCCATCTCCTTCACGGCCCATTTGAGGGCACTAACAGCCTTTTCAGGTTCAGTTACCACAGGCGCCAGAAGGTGCGGAATGCCGTCATATACGGACAACTCCAGCATTTTCGGATCGATCATGATGAAGCGACATTCATCCGGGGAGAGACGATAGAGAAGGCTGAGGATCATTGTGTTGACCGCAACCGACTTACCGGAACCTGTTGTACCCGCAATCAACAGGTGAGGCATCCGCGCAAGGTCTGCAACCACGGGGTCCCCGCCGATATCTTTACCAAGCGCCAATGTCAGTTTAGACGAAGTTGCTTCGTATGAATCCGTTGAGAGAAGCTCTCGCAGTAATACTGTTTCCCGTCGCTGGTTTGGCAGTTCGATACCGATGGCGTTTCGGCCCGGGATCACAGCAATACGGGTGGAAATAGCACTCATTGAACGGGCAATGTCGTCGGCTAGGCCAATCACCCGAGAGCTTTTAAGACCGGGTGCCGGTTCCAGTTCATACAAGGTAACAACAGGGCCCGGCCGGACCCGACTGATTTCCCCTTTGATGCCATAATCGTCCAGAACGCCTTCCAAGAGACGGGCATTATTTTGCAGCGCATCTTCACTGAGCGGTTTGTTGACCAGCTTGCCATCAGGGAGTGACAACAGATTAAGAGGGGGCAGTTGATACACATCGGATGGCCCAAGATCAAGGGCCGCCTGCTTTTCAGCTGCAACCCGTTTGCTGGCTTTAACCTCACTTTTGCGCGCCTCAATCTTAGGCTCGCGCTGTGGGTTGATAACCTCGGCCGCACTTTCATCCTGCTTTTTCTTGAGAGAAAAACGCTTTGCTTTCTCTTTTTTGGCAGGTTTCTCGGGTGCCGGTTCCTCGCGGCCACCCAGCACAATTGGCTCTTCCTCTTCGGTGTCTTCAGATGTTTTGGTGCCTTTCAAGCGACTGCCAAATCGATAGGCTGCTTGCCCCCCAACAACCACGCCACGCCCCATGCTTTGCCATTCATGTAAAGGCAGCGCGTAGGCCAGCACCAAAAGAACAAGGGCGATGACACCTAAGACAAGGCCGAGAACAAAGCTTGGAATAATAACGCCGACTTTTTGCCCGAGAACCATCAGATTGTTGAAGATCACTTCGCCAACGATACCGCCATAACCGGCATTAAGGGGCCAGCTTTCAGCAGTTGGCGCAGCCGCCAAGGTCGCGGCGGCGAAAGAAAGCGCGACTGGCATTATGGCTATGTGCACCCATCCCCATCTCAGTCCTTTATGAGTTGCAATTCGCCACGCCCAGGCCACAAGACCAAACAGCAAGGCGATAGAGCTGAGCCCAATGGTTTGCAGAAGCAAATCTGCACTATACGAGCCAATTGGCCCGAGCAGATTGGAAACCGGGTTATCTGTGGCGTGATTAAAATTCGGATCGGCGGGTGAATAGTCGATCAAAGCCACTGCCGCCAGCACCGCTAGTGCCAGCAGAGAAAAACCGAGAGCTTCTATCAATCGGCGATACAGAAAATCTGTGCTGCCACTTGGAAGAAGGGACGTGGATTTGGAGGTGCTACCTTTTGAACTCATGCTCTCAGTCTATAAGATGTTGGCGATTCTCGTCAAAGCTTCATCCATCATTTCCGGATCGAAAACGAGGGCAACGCGAATATATTCTTTTCCGGGATTGGTCCCATCCGCAGCAGTTCCCGCCAGATATTCTCCCGGCAGGACCCTGACGGCTCCTTCCGTCCACAGCTTCTTCGTTGCTTCAACGCCATCACCAACGTTGAGCCATAGGAAAAACCCGCCGGGTGGGCGATAGAATTCGAACCGGTTCCCCAAATGCTTCTCTGCGATTGAGATATTCTGCTGATACAGGGCGCGGTTATCTGCTACATGGGCATCGTCGTTCCAAAGGGCTTCTGCCGCTGCACAGGCTGGCAGTGGGTTTGCGGCTCCTGCGAAATTTCGAAGATTGATAAAGGGACGAATGATCCGCTCATCGCCTACCACAAAACCAGAGCGCAGCCCCGCTGCGCTTGATCTTTTTGAGAGGGAGTGGAAAGAGACGAGGTTTGATAGATCCCCACCCAAATCGCGGACCACTTCCATCATGCCGACGGGTGGCTCCTGATCATAAATTTCCGTGTAACATTCATCCATGATCAGGGTGAAATCATATAAACGTGCCAATTTCAGGGCGCGTTCAAGGTAATCACGTCCGGCTGCCGTTCCTTGTGGGTTAGAGGGACTGCAGAGGAAAAAAGCGCTCGCTCGTTTCAAAAGCGCTTCATCCAGTTCATCAAGATCCGGAAAAAAGTTATGGTCTTTTGTGGCATTCAACAGGATGGGTTCTGCGCCCGCCATGACCGCCGCAGCATGATAAACGTGGTAATACGGATTAGGCATTAGGATCGCAGGTTTATCAGTCCCGTTCGCACGATCCGTCACGACCGAGGCCAGCATATAGAGTGCCTCCTTCGTGCCGTTGACCGGGGCAATATGAGTGTCTGCCTCAATGAGGCCTTCTGGCAGCCGATATCGCCGGTTCAGCCAGTTTGTAATAGCGGTCCGAAGGGCAGGGGTGCCGTCAACTGGTGGGTACTTGCCGTAGAGATGATCGTTTTCTGTAAGCGTGTCCTTCATCAATTGCGGCGGTTGATTTTGCGGCTCTCCAATGGTGAGGGCCAAGGGTTCCACTCCTTCGGCAGGCTTAAGAGGGTCCAGAAGCCCTCTCAAGGCAACAAAAGGGGAACTTCTCAAATCATTAAGGGAACTATTCAGCGGCATTGAGGACCTGCCTGATTCAAAAGGTTAACGTTAGTCTTTGTTTTACATGATTTTATTCATTTTGCACGGATTTTAAGCCCGTCCCGATATTTGAATCACAAACTAGCACGAAATTTGCTTTGGGAACAAATTAGAAACATTCTAAACTTTTGAGAGAACACAACCCATAAGAATATTCTTTTAGTTATATAAGCGATGACCCATTATGCTTAAATTATTAGTTTTTCCTTATATGTTCAATATTTGTTCTAGTTTAGGAAATAATACTATTTATATAAGCGGTGAAAAATAACAAAACGGGGCTCACGAAAATGTGAACCCCGTTAATGGATATGGTTAATTTAGAGAGGGTTAGCGTAAATCTTCCTCTGGATAGGCTCCAATTTTATGGATGCTGAGGTCTGCGCCTTCAAACTCAGCCTGTTCATCTAGGCGGATACCCATGGTCGCTTTCAGGATGCCGTAGACGGCAAAGCCACCGGCAAGTGCATAGGCGCATCCGGCCAGACTGACGATTAATTGAACGACAAAGCTGACACCACCGAGGCCGCCAAGCGCTTCTAATCCGAAGATGCCTGCAGCGATGCCACCCCAAAGGCCGCACAGCCCGTGCAATGGCCAGACGCCTAGTACATCGTCAATGCGGAGCTTGTTCTGACAGATGGTAAAGGCATACACGAAGAGGGCACCAGCGACGCCCCCTGTTGCCAGAGCGCCAAGCGGGTTCATGATGTCGGAGCCTGCGCAAACCGCGACAAGGCCTGCAAGTGCCCCGTTGTGAACAAAGCCCGGATCATTTCTGCCAACGATCAATGAGCTAATAATTCCGCCAACCATAGCCATCAGGGAATTCATCGCGACGAGGCCAGAAATGCCATCAATAGCTTGGGCGCTCATGACGTTAAAGCCAAACCAGCCGATACAAAGGATCCAGGAGCCAAGCGCTAGAAACGGAATATTGGACGGGGGAATACCAACCACCCGACCATCTTTTTTGTAGCGGCCCATCCGTGCGCCGAGCAGCATCACTGCCCCAAGGGCAATCCATCCCCCAACGCCGTGAACCACCACAGATCCGGCAAAATCATGAAAACCGGCCCCAAATGTGTTTTCTAGCGCTTCCTGAATACCAAGATTGCTGTTCCAGATAATCCCCTCAAACAGCGGATAGATAAGGGCGGTTAGGACGGCGGTTGCAATTAGCTGCGGCCAAAATTTTGCGCGTTCTGCAATGCCGCCTGAAATAATGGCTGGGATTGCGGCGGCAAAGGTGAGGAGGAAGAAGAACTTGACCAAGTCATATCCGTTGCTCGCAAAGCTGATACCATCGCCGGGGACAGACCCAGAGAGAACAGCAGCGCTGGCGAGGAAGTTGATCCCATAAGCCACACCATAGCCGATGAAGAAATAAGCGACGGTAGAGATTGCAAAATCAACGAGGATTTTGACCAGGGCGTTTACTTGGTTTTTCCGCCGAACGGTTCCCACCTCCAAAAAGGCAAAACCGGCATGCATGGCGAAAACCATAATTGCACCCAGAAGGATAAAGAGCACATCTGTGCCCGTTACTGACTGATCCATTTCAAGCTCCCAAAACGGCAAAATCGAGTTTTTTGCCTGTCATTTAATCAAGGAGCGTGCCAAATCAGCAAAATGCCAATTTTTCAGTCATGTGGGGGAGGGGGGAGAAAAAGAATATGGGCAATTGCTCAAATATTAATCAAGTAAAGAATAATACTTAAGCAATTGCCTCATTGTTGAGCAGGTCTGCTATGGGACTGGTACATCCCTGCTCAAGTCAGGTCTTAGCTGGAGGGGCCAAACTCCGGGTAGGCTTCCAGACCAAGTTCTGCTTTATCGAGACCGTTCATCTCATCTTCTTCGCTGGCGCGGATGCCAACTGTGAATTTGAGAGCCAGCCAAAGGATAGAGCTGGTGACGACAACGAAGGCGCCGATCGCAATCACACCTGTCAACTGCGTGACGAAGGTTGCGTCTGCATCAGAGAAGGCAACTGCAATGGTGCCCCAGATACCGGCAACAAGGTGAGCGGAGATCGCACCGACCACATCGTCGATTTTCAGCTTATCAAGAAGCGGAACAGCGAAGGCTGCGAGGGTACCACCAACAGCACCGATCAGAACTGCAGCGCCCATGGTTGGGTCTGCTGGCTCGGCAGTAATGGAAACCAGACCAGCGATTGCACCGTTCAGCGCCATTGTCAGGTCGACTTTTTTGTACAGGATCTGTGTCACTACCATTGCGGCCAGAACGCCACCGACAGCGGCCATGTTCGTGTTGGCGAAAACGTTGGCCATTTCGATAACGGCAGAGGCGGAGCCCAGTGCCAGAACGGAACCACCGTTAAAGCCGAACCAACCGAGCCACAGGATAAATGTACCCAAAGTTGCCAGTGGCAGATTTGCGCCTGGGATTGGTTGTACGCGACCGTCTTTAGCGTATTTGCCTTTACGGGCGCCAAGGATGATTGCACCTGTCAATGCGGCCCAGCCACCTACAGAGTGAACGAGTGTGGAACCGGCATAGTCGGAGAAGCCCATTTCAGAGAGCCATCCGCCGCCCCATACCCAGGAGCCCTGGATTGGATAGATGATCGCTGTCAGAACCAGAACGAATGCCAGGAATGGCCACAGTTTAATACGCTCAGCCAGTGTGCCGGATAC
>JAEPMY010000177.1 GCA_017643685.1 Sneathiella sp. | reverse complement strand
TAGCCCTGACAATGACAGCCAACGCCAATCCTCTACCCTCATAGGGGATGGGAAGGCGCTCGCCCTCAGAAAATCCGATCCAACAACGCTTAATAAGAAAACCCCGCCAAAATATGACGGGGTTTGTCAGCAGTCTGAGGCACCTCATTGAGGTGCCTTTTTTGTATCTACGGAGAGGCTTTTTCGCTGCCGGGATAGGTTTGTTCCTGGGCCGCTTCACTATTTTCGCCTCCGCTGCCCCACGGCTCAAAGAACATACGGCGGAGGATGCCGGGTGCCAATGCGGACACCGGATTAACAAAGACATTCGGATCTTCTGTTTTCCCATCCACCTTATAGGAGAAGCCGAAAATCCCCTCGCCTTCACGACCAACCAGAAGGCGGCCAAGGATCGGAATATTCCCCAGGATTGAATTCAGCGTATAGGACGGGATCACGGTGCCAAAGATATCAAGGGTGCCGTCTTTTTGATCCACACGGCCACTTGCCGTAATTCCGATTGATCCAACCGCGCGGAAGTTTTTCGTCTCAATAACCCCGTTCTGATAGGTATATGGCCCCTCCACCGTGGCGAAGGTCATACCATCATTTTGCAGCAACTCCACAATACCACCGAGGGAGCCAACAGTCAGAATTCGGCCCAAAACCGGCGCATCCACAATGCGTAAGTCTTTGATTTCGATCCAACCTTTGGCAAGGCTTTCTTCCTGCGTATCATCAATATCCGACTTGATAACCATCGCCCCTTCGCGGGCGTTATCATAGATATCCATACCCTTTAGTAGCAAACCCGCGTGATTTGTTGTCAGCTCCATATGACGGCCCTTAAGGGACTGGTTCATGGTGAAATCAAGGGTATGCTCCCCATTCACCTGACCCGTCAAATTGGCCTGCCGGATCACGCCGCCCGCATAATCCACATATCCATTGGCCGCCTGAATGCTTACATCTCCATCAAGCTGCACCGTTTCCAAAGACAGGTTCAGGATCACCTCAAAGGCGTCCTCTTCCTCTTTTGCCTCGGCTTTACCTTCGTTCAGGGAATAATTTTCAACAATAAAGGGCCGCGCGTCAAAATACTGACCGCGTAAATTGGCTGTGTAATTTTTGGCTGAGTTTCGAATAACCTGTAGCGCCAGATAGTTATTCCCAAAAGCCAGCTTGTTTGCCGTAAATTCCACCAGGCCGTTATCATCAAGTTGCGCGCTACCGGCAACCTCCAACCCTTCGGAGACAAGCCGGATATTTGAAAGGGTCGATTTCCCATTTGCCTTTGTCTCGAACTGCGTTCCCATATGGCCAGTTACGCCAACGGGTTTGCGATATCGAAGCTCTGGCACGTCAATTTCCGCCTCCAGCAGGTTCATGGTCACAAGGCCAGCGGCATCCCCTGTCTCCTTCACATCAATGGCGAGGGAGACCCCGACAGGTCCTGTCAGGTAATCCATGTTCAGCAAATCAAGCTTCGCACGCTGTTCGTCATTAACGCTGGCCTGCACTTCATACCGGCGGGTATTTTTCTGTTTCCCCTTAAACCAAGCCATAAAGGAAATATCCGCAGGGATTTCAGCTAAATCACCGCGCCCTTTCACGGATAGTTTTTCAGGCGTCACAAGGGCAGCAAAGTCACCTTTGCTGACATCCAAATCCCCATACACATCGGTGATAAACGCATCTGCAAACTGTCCCTTCGCTTCATACTGCACCTGATTTAGCAGCAGACTATCCAGCAGAGGGAAAACGAATTGTGCGGTCACGGTACCAACGCCGGTCATCTGATCCGGGTCGATATTGTAATCCCGGACAAGACCTAGCGGCTCGCGATCCAGAAAACCGAAGATGCTTTTATTCTGCCCCTCAACGGTGACGGAAATGTCGGCATATTGGGTGTCCTTATCAAAATCATAGATCAGGGCATCCCCGGCGCTGACCTTCATATCCTCCAGCTCTCCCTCCATGTCATAGATATGAATTTTGGTGGCTGTCAGAACAGCGGAGCCAGTAATATTTGTATCCTTTGGCAGCGGCGGGAAATAATTGGTGGAGACCCCTTCAAGATCAAACTCAAGCTTGACTGCCTGATCCGGGATCACGCCACTTTCCAGCACACCGGGTGCAAAATCCACAAGGAATTTAACGTTTTTCGCGTAGCCATCGCGAATACGGCTGGTCACCCAGTTATATCCATCCACCGCGGCGGAATATGGCCAATACCGACCGAGGGTGTTCACCTCCAGCCGATCAAAGCTACCCTCCAGCGACATGCCAAAGCCATCTACGCCATTTTGAACGGATCCTGCGATGGCAACCTCTGGCCCCATGGTTGCGATCATGCCGCGGTTCAGATTAACCCCGGTGAAGGGCGCCATGCTATGGCCGTCCAGCTGAGCGGATTTGATGGGCAGTGGTTCCTTGTAAAGGCTTGGGAT
>JAEPMY010000162.1 GCA_017643685.1 Sneathiella sp. | reverse complement strand
TAGGGCAATGAGATGCAGCCACCGATTATCAAACAGAGCTCGGACATCCTCATGCTTTTCAAGGATCGCAGTCATTGCGTCCCGCGGGGCCTCAATGCAAACGGATAGTCTGGTTGGCGTATGAATGAACTCATTCCCGTCATGTACCGACTGCCAAGGTAGACCAGCTCGCAAGATACCACCGTTTCCTTCGACTACGCCAATTCCACCGATCACGTTGTGCAGCAATTTGTTGCCGCCGCCAAAAACCTCGGGGGATACAGTGGATCCATAATATTGCAGGCTGATCCAACTTGCGACAACGACCGGTGCCGTCATGATGAGCTCCAGCACGGAAAACTCTTCATCCTCCTGCCAATTATACTCATGCAGAAATGCACGCCCTTCCAGATTTTTGCCAGCAGTACGGTGCCGCGGTGCTGCAATGAATGATGTGCATCCCGCTAGTGCCCATTCTGGGCGGATTTCGGACCAATCCTTACTCCGCTTGATGATATCCTTTTGCGCGTGTGCTCTTGGTAGCTTAATTGCGCGCTCTGTACTTGCGATTTTTCCGGCCGACTTCAACCAGTTTTCGACTTTTAACAGGCGTCCATTATCGTCAAACCCGTGTAAATCCTCGTCAAACATGGATACTTGATCAGTTGTCGTATCATGAAGGGCGGCAACGAAACGCGTTTGCTCAGGGATTTGAATTCCTCTCTCATATAAACCGGCGCGTACCTCTGGATCGTTCAGCATCGCGGCCAATAACTGTGCATTAACCTCCCCTGAATATCCTCCACAGGCGCCGCAATGAAGGGCGCTCGCATGTGGGTTGTTCACAACATTGGCCCCATGTCCGACAAGAAGAATTATGGGCGCAAACTCTTTAAGAGACATCGCGTTCAGTATGTTTGCTGCCATTTCAACACGGGTGTTCAGCTCAGGCATTGGATCGAGAACAGGGCATGCGCCGCCTTTGCTCTTTTGGGTGCCTGCCCATCCCAACGCATCCGCCACAAGCTTGCCCGCATAAATTGGCCCAGCCGCTTCAACGAAGGCAAAGGAAGACACCGCTGCCAACTTAAACCGCCCCCACGCTCGCTTGGCCCGGGCCAGAAAACGAGCATTCTGATCCTTTAGCGGAGCGTCACCAGAATGACTGTGCAAAGATGGGTTCAGCAAAACTGGCAGGCGATGCTCTTTAACATCGGAGGCAAAACCTTGGTGGGAGGACGGTAAGCCGAAAAAGCCAGCAAATCCGATGGTTTTGATTCCTGGATGAACTCCTTCTAATGCCCGCCGATAAGGCTCTGAGCGGACATCAATACAAAAAGCAGCGATCAGGTCTGGCTGCTCAGGTGTTTTTTCCTCCTCTGACGAAGAAAGAAGTGTTCCAAGGCGTCTCTGTTCGCTGAGGTCGGAGGCTTCCTGCAGAATTGTATCAATCACCAAATCATAACTTGGCGTGAGCGGTGCCGCATGTGCAGCTCTCACCTTTTGCCATTCCGGTGCAACATCGCCGCGGCACATGACAAAAAGCGCCTCTTCCCACAGGAGGCGTATCGCCAGCAGATCGATAAGGGTAGAATTGGTGTCTCCCTGAAGTTCAGCTTGCCATAACTCATACCGACCTAATTGAGCCCACCCTCCTAGTGTTATGAGAAGGGTGTGGAAATAGGTCGGTAATTCATTCGGTTTCAGCCCGAGAATATCCACAGAGCGGGCAATGGCGCCCAGTGCGGTTTCGGGGGCTTGATCAACATAATGGGCGAACCCCTTGATGCCGATGATGCCGATGATGCCGGGGGTCAGGTCACGGGTCGCAAAGGCCCGCCATTGACTGTAGGCACCCCCGTCTTTTGAGGCGCTCCACAGAGCTTGCCCGCGATCAAAGTAACCTGCTGCCCAAAATCCAATACGCTCAACAACGAATTCAGCACATTCGACCCCTAATGCAGGCGTCGCAATTTCTGCAATCGTCGGCAACGCTTTTGGCATGGGGCTCTCAACCATCATAGCTTTTTTGAGTGTCTCCACGATCGATGGCTTCATTTGAGCCATTGTGCCAGTTAAAGCCAATTCCAGATCTTCATCCTGAATGATCCCCGCGTGAACACGGTCAGCGTACCATTTTCTAGGCATCGTAACCCGAATGCCCGCAACCCGACCAAGTCTCGCACCTGTGGCTTCCAAAGACTCAGTTACTTGGCCTAGATAAGGATTTACGGCAACACTTGATGATAAGGGCCATACCGGTGGAATGGATCGTATTGCCTGTTCCACGGCTTGTTCGCACGCATTAATTTCGATCTCGTGCGGAGTTGTTAATTTTTCCATTGACCGATTACTCCTCAAGTTTTCTGAATGTGTTTTTTGGGGACCAGGCTCTTACAAACCGATCAAATAACGCCTTTGCATATAGGCCGTTCGACAGATGCACTCTGATATCTCTCGCCGCAGGGTGACCGACCCAAAGGGGGAACATGGACTGAGCAAAAGCAACGCTTCCAAACGAAATCAGGGAGAGAGTGATGAGTGTCCATTCCAATGGACCCGGCGTGGGAGGGGCAGGGAGTAGGCCTGCCATCAGGAGTTCTGCCCCGCTGTGTAAAATAAAGTAACTGATGGAAGACAAACTTGCGTATATCGCGATCTTTTTTGTCAACGCCTTTGGGGCCGCGTCAGCAAACCCCTGCGCGAGCAGATATGTCACCCCGAATATTAATATCCCGCCGAGTGCTATTGCTTGAGGTGATTTCTCTTGCAAGCCTGTAATCACGCCAATGACCATATAGATCCCCAATGCGACTAAAAAGGCGCTGGAAACGGCTTTCAAGCTAGGAGGGGCGATGGGGCCCGGGCGTGAAATCTGAGTCACATTCTCGACTGCATCACCAGCCGAGAGGAAAGCGTGAGCTTTATACAGAGAGTGGGCCACAATGTGTAGAAGCGCGATTGGGAATAAAGCGAGGCCACATTGGAAAATCATAAAGCCCATTTGAGAAATCGTTGACCATGCCAATGACGTCTTCACCGCAGGTTGCGTGAGCATCACCACACATCCGAATAACGCGGTAAACCCACCGATGCCAACAAGTGCCGCCATCACGCCAGAATTCAGTAGCATCACATCAGCAAACCGGATTAGCAGGAACCCGCCAGCATTGATTAGACCAGCATGCAGCAAGGCGGACACCGGAGTGGGTGTTTCCATTACTTCGGTTAGCCATCCGTGGGAGGGAAACTGTGCTGATTTTAGGATTGCAGCCACCGCAATAAAACCAGTAGCCCAAAGCACCAGGCTAGAGTTCTCCCCTAATGTGATGGTTGATAAAATTTGAGCTACATCTCCAGTGCCAAATGACCAGCCCAACAGAATAACAGCTATCAACAATGCGTAGTCGGATGACCGTGCAGTTAGAAACTCTTTTCTTGCGGCGCGGCGAGCCTGAAAACGTTCAGGATAGAAAAGCAGCAGCTTATGAAAGAACAGACTTGTGCATGACCAGGCAATCATCAGCTGAACCAGATTGCCGGAACTGACTAATAGCAGGACGGCGCCGATCGTGAGGCACATCCAACCTAAGAAAGTTCCTTGCCGTGCTTCGCCAGATAGATAATTTCGAACATAGCGGAGAACAACCCAGCCAACGAAGGAAACCAACGACATCATTACAACGCTGAGGGCATCAATCCGGACCGAAAAACCGAAACCGGCATAACCAAAGGCGGGACTGGTTCCTGCACCAATGAGGACGACGCTCACGATTGAAGAGATGGCAACAAGTATCGTCAGAGCGGCTAAAGCCTCGCACACTTTTGCTGCGAGCTGCTCTTTCCGTCCGTCACAGGCAAAAGCAACAAGCGCTGCCACCAAAAGCAATGCCGCCGCAAGATAAGGTAATAAGTAAATCACGTCTGGTCCTTCCGTTCTGGAAATTTGACGCGACGCTAACAAAAGGCTGAAACAATAGAAAATTCATTGTTTCTTAAAAATCGTTCTATAAAATAGAATGAATGAGCCGTTTGAATTATCATCACCTGAGGTATTTCCGGGCTGTCGCTCAT
>JAEPMY010000086.1 GCA_017643685.1 Sneathiella sp. | reverse complement strand
GATCCTGCTATTTCGCCAGATTTTCGTCTTTCTCTCTACTGTACCTGCCATCGCAAAGTCCCCAACTCAGATATTCATAACCAAACATCCGGGCATGCATGCGGCCCGTTTACTGGGCGCTTTTGTGGCTTTGGCCTGCAGTATTTGGGCGGTTGCTGTGCTGCCGCTAACGGCCGCGATTACGTTGGGATTTGCTCAAGTGTTTTTTGTGGCACTGCTCGCCAAAGCATTTTTGGGAGAGCATGTTGGCCTACGCCGCATGATGGCAGTGATGGTTGGTTTCATTGGTGTCATCATCGTAATGCGCCCTGGCGCAGATGACATTATCGATCTGGGTGCCTTAATTCCAATTGTGGGCGCCTTGGGGGCTGGTGTTGCGGTTATCGCCGTTCGGCGCCTGTCGCAAACTGAAACAACAGCGTCACTTCTGGTATACCAAGCGGTTTTCGTGGGGCTTCTGGCCGCCGTTCCCTTGATTTGGTATTGGAAAACCCCAACCGAGTTTGAACTGATCATGTTGATTGCGATGGGTATATTATCCGCAGCAGGTCAGTGGGCGGGTGTGAAGTCCCTCCGCCTTGGGGAGGCAAGCGTGGTTGGCAATATCGAGTATATGAAGCTGATCTACGCCGCTATTCTGGGGCTTGTTCTTTTCTCTGAACTTCCAGATTTATACACGATCACCGGGGCCGTGATTATCGTTGGATCATCTCTGTACATGTTCCGGCGGGAGGCAAAAGCCGTCCCTTAATCATTGGCGAATGTGAGGCGCGCCGCAAGGCCCACAAATGCGGCTGCAAAGCTTCTTCGAAGCCATGTCATCACCCGCGGTTTTGTAATGACATGCTGTCGCAGCGCGGCGGCAAACAGGCCATAACCAATGAACACAATGAATGTGAGTGCCATGAAGACAGCGCTCAATCCCGCCATTTCTGTCATTGGACTCACGGCAGTGGCCGGGACAAATTGTGGCAGGAACGCTAGGAAGAAAATCGATAATTTAGGGTTCAGGATATTGATCAGAAATCCTGTCGTGGCGATTTTATGGTATTGGGATTTCTGACCTTCGCCGGATACCTCAAGCGCGCCCTTTTCTTTCAGGATATTCCATGCCATCCAAAGAAGATAAACAACCCCGACCATTTTGAAAATCTGGAAGGCTGTCGCGCTTGCATGCAGAAGTGCGGCAAGACCTAAAATGGCGGCGGTCATGTGAGGGACAATCCCAAGGGTGCATCCAAAGGCGGCCACAATGCTGGCGGTGCTGCCCCGTGCCAATCCAACCCCAACGGTGTAAAGAACACCGGTGCCGGGCGCGATCACCACAATCAGTGACGTCACCAAATATTCAATCCAGATACCGTCACCCATTTTGCACCCCCAATTTATATTGCTGCTTATCCAAGATAGGCTGGCACAGCTATATTACAATTGAAAGTTTTACAGATAAAAAAAGGGGCCGTAAGGCCCCTTCTCTGTTGGCGCTTAAGCCGCCTGTTTCTTTGGTTTGCCAGAGAAGCGTTTCTTCTTGAAACCGCCTTTTGCTGGACGTGCGGGTTTGCCAAGGGCTGCTGTTTTGCCTTTGCCGCGGGGGCCGCCCTTACCAAAGCGTTTCTTGCCTTTGCCGCCAGGACCTGGACGACGTTTTTGAGGCTCAACCTTGTCTGGGTTCATCAAACGGTCAATGGCATTCCATTTTCCGCGATCACGTGGGCCAATCATGCAAAGAGCATGACCTTCCGCGCCGGCACGGGCCGTACGGCCGATCCGGTGGATGTAATCTTCCGGATTTTGAGGCAGGTCATAATTGATCACATGCTCAATATGCGGCACATCAAGACCACGGGCCGCGATGTCTGTTGCCACCAAGATACGGAATTTCTGGCTGCGATAGTTCGCAATCACCCGGTCGCGCTTTTTCTGTGGCAGGTCGCCATGAATAGCACGGGCTTTATGACCATCTTCCCAAAGACGAGCGGCCAAACGATCCGCGCCGAGCTTGGTTTTAACAAAGACGATGACAGTCCCGCTACGGGCTTCCAGCTCAGAAATCAGCGTGCTGTATTTTTCCTGATCATTAACCTGAACGATTTCCTGTTTCACATTTTGTGCTGGTGCAGACGTGACTCCCACTTCAACACGCTCAGGGTTGCTCAGATATGTATCTGCAATACGAACGATGTTTTTTGGCAGGGTCGCAGAGAACAAAAGTGTCTGACGCGGCGTTGCCATTTTATTGATGATATCTTCGATCTGCTCGGAGAAGCCCATGTCCAGCATACGGTCAGTCTCGTCAAGGACGAGGAAATCCGCTTTGCTCAGTTTCAGGCTTTTACGGCGCAGGTGGTCATTGATACGACCAGGTGTACCAACGATAAGCCGTGGTACAGTGCGCAGCTGGCGCAGCTGTTTGTGCATTGGATCGCCACCGATCAACAATGCAACTTTGTCACGTGTCCGGCGGGACAGCATGGTTTGCAGCTGTTTCAGAACCTGTGTTGCCAATTCCCGTGTAGGGGTCATAACAAGCGCTACAGACTCTGGATTTTCTTCAATACGGGCGGCAATTGGGATACCAAATGCGCCTGTTTTTCCGGTTCCGGTTTGCGCCGTTCCCAGAATGTCGCGCCCTTCAAGGGCAAGGGGAATAGCCTGTTCCTGAATTGGTGTTGGTTTTTCGAACCCCATATGCTGAAGCCGTTCAACCAATGCTTCGGAAAGGCCGAATTCCTTAAAATCTTCCATTAACATGTCCTTTGCACAGGATAATCCTGTTGCAGTGATGCGATATCCCTACTCTGAAGGGATGAAATATATATAAACTCTTTTCCAATCAGAGGATCGTCACTACAAAAGGAAGATCATCAAAGGGCCCTGAAAGTCAGGGCGGTCACCCAAAAGGTGATATACGGTCGAAAGAGTAAACGACTGGAACAGCGGCTTATAGCAGCTTTTTAAACCTTCGCAAGCGATTAGATGTTATTTCTTGCGCGCAATAAACTGAACTATGGCTCCTTTGCCACTATGGTGATCGCCCTCACGAATATTTCGGACTTTTTCTTCATTCTTCAGAATATCAAATCCTGCAAATTCCGATTTCAGCATTTCAGAGCTGAACATCATCTCCTCGCTCGGTGGTCCGCCCGTGCCCCGTCCAATTTGTTTTGGTGTATATCCCTCCAGTACAATAACCCCGCCGGGTTTTAGAGCATGGCGAATATAATTGAACATATGGCCCCGAACTGGCGGTGGGACATGGGCGAAAATCGCAATGACCGCATCCCATTTGTTGTCAGTAACAACCAAATCCATCACATTTTGAACAAGGTAGGTCAGCGTCACCCCCATGTCATCCGCAAGGGCATATGCTTTTTCACGCCCTGCTTCAGAAAAATCAATGGCGGTTACATTGGCCCCAAGGCTTGCCAGAAACGCTGCATTACGTCCCTCACCTTCGGCCAGCGTCAGAACCTTGGATCCTTTTTTGAATCTTTTGGCCTGATCTCTTAAAAAATCATTTGGCTCCGTCCCGTAGGCATACTCAGCCTCCCGGTAGCGGGCATTCCAGAAATCTTGCATTGATCCTCCTTCACTCCCTGTCTAGGTAGGGCGCGATTATGGCTTTTGCGAGACTTCAGGAACCGCCTTCCATTTTTTGAAATAATTTTTGTCCGGTAGGTGTCATGGCAAGGCCGCCCTTGCCCGTGCAGCGAAGCTCACAAGGGATGGATTGTCCCACTTTATGCATGGCAACGATCACTTCATCTAATGGGATAAGTGCCTGAAAACCAGCCATAATCATGTTGGCAGCAGACAGGGCGTTACCCGCCATTAACACATTTTTACCAAGGCATGGTGCCTCAACCCGATTGGCGACAGGGTCACAAACCAGACCAAACGTATTTTGAAGCGCCAGAGACGCTGCATCCACGCATTGTTCCATGCTGCCATCAAACAAAGTGACAAGGGCCGCCGCCGCCATGCCGGATCCGGATCCCGTCTCCGCCTGACAGCCACCGATTTCAGCAGAGAAAGTCGCCATATAGGCGATAAAGACGCCAATCAGCCCGGCCGACAGCATGGCTTGTACCTTTTGATCTTCGCTGAGACCAAGGGCGTTTGCAACGCCAAGGCAGGTGCCGGGAAGTGTGCCGCATGATCCCGCGGTTGGGGCCGCCACAATAACCCCCATCGAGCTTTTGACATCCATCAACGCTGTCACTGCCAGAATGACATCATCATGAAGACCCAAATTCAGCCCCTGATTATCCCCCATCCGCGATTTATAGAGCGGTGCCTGAGCCGGATAAATCCGATCGTCATAGGAGGTTCCCTGAATGCCGTCTGCGATAGATTTATCCAGAATGCGGACAATCTCCCGCATTTTTTCAAATACGTCTTCTTCTGAAATGTTGCCGCGCGCCGCTTCATATTTAAGGGCAAGCTGCCAAAGCTTCAGGTTTTTATCCGCATTATAGGCAATCATCTGCTCTGAATTTGCAAAAGGAACCTGCAGATCTTTTCTGGCACCAATGGGCAGAACCGGTCCCATGCTACGGACTTGATAATCGCCGTTCACCGTAACTGGGCGTTGGGATTTAATCTGGATGCAGCCGTCACGTTCAATGATATGGTCAGCCTCAATTCCATCGGCTGCGGACATGTCATCTGAGAAAATAAAGGTTTCGAAATAATCCCCGAATAAAGAGACTTTAATCCCGTTAATCTCGATGATCTCCACCATGCCGCCGCCTAACGAAATGGCATATAAAACAAGATCTTCCTCATCGTTTCTTAATGTCAGGCGATAGGTGTTTTCGTGGGTCGCACCATAAGGAATGATGCGGATGTCCACATCCACACCTGTCTCTCTCAAGTGTGTTTCAGACGCGGCCATCCGCTCATCCGTTACCGGCCATCCCAGCAGGCCAGTAAACAATCCCATGTCTGATCCCTGGCTTTCATGGGTTGGGCCCAAGGATGTGCTGGGGTCGTAATCGACAATAACCGTATGAAAATCCCCGTTCACATAATCACGGGCGAGCGCCCCAAGGCGATGGGCCGCCGCCACATGAGAGCTACTCGCGCCCCGCATAACCGGGCCGATGGCATCATTAAATATGGATGGGTAATTCATTGTTTTTATTCCCTAAACTCAGATCACTTAAACCCATCCCTTAAGCATGGGCCATGTGTCGCCAATTCGGTATCCTTCAGGCCACGGATCAGTTGGATCCAGCATATGCTGATATGTTCCGGTTAGCCATGCCTGACCTGATAATTCGGGGATAATGGCGTCTTTATCACCAAGCTTTGTGGTGCCGACAATCTGTCCATCAAACCGCGAATTTAGGACGGAACGTTGAATATATCGCTCTCCCACCTGCATGTGACCGCGGGCATGAAGAACGGCCATCCGCGCAGAAACGGCCGTTCCGGTGGGGCTGCGATCCAATTTACCGGGCTGAATGACAACGGTGTTTTTAACAGATTTCACACCCTCTTCTTCGGTCATGGGCGCGTGGATCTGACAGAATGAAAAATGTCGCCAATCAGGATTGGTCGGGTGATGAAATTCTAGCTGGTCATTGGCAGCGTTGGTGATTTTGATGCCAACTTCCGCAAGGTCCTTTGCCTCATCCGGTGTAATAGCAAATCCCAATGCTTTGGCATCGGCCATGACAAAACTATCACCGCCAAACGCTGTATCCACGGTTAAGGTACCGATGCCGGGAACCTCTAGCGTGACATCCAATTTATCTGCAAAGGACGGAACATTTTGCACATGAACCTTCGTTACCTTGCCATCTTTGCAATCAGCGCGCACCTCTACAAGGCCGCCGGGGGCCTCCAGCGTCATATGGGTGACAGGCTCCTGCATCGGGATGATACCCGTTTCCAACAATACCGTGCTGACGCAAATGGAATTTGATCCGGACATCGGGGGTGTATCTTCAGGCTCCATGATGATCCAGCCCATTTGCGCATTTGGATTTTTGGGCGGCACCAGCAGGTTTACATGCCGAAAAACACCACCGCGCGGCTCATTCAGCACAAAATTACGTAAGGTTTCATCACGGGCAATAAACCGGGACTGTTCCCAGATTGTGTCGCCCGGCGGCGGGGCAACACCGCCAACGATGACATCACCCACCTCACCTTCGGCGTGGCACCCAACAATATGAATTACTTTACTACTCTGCATTACGTCACCACGAAGCCGTGTTTATAGGGATCCCGATCATCGATATAGATGGTGTTTGTGCCGGTCATCCGCGCCCATCCTGCGAATGAGGGGATAATGGCGTCAAAGTCACCAACCTTGGTTATCTCTTCAACCCGGCCATGAAACTTGGACCCAATGATGCTTTCATGGATAAAAGCATCCCCTTTGTTCAGCTTGCCAAGCGCGGCCCATTGCGCCATTCGGCTTGATGTACCGGTGCCGCACGGGGATCGGTCAATGGCTTTATCACCATAGAAAACCGCATTTCGGGCGGTGGCATCCTGTTCCGTTGGCGCGCCAGTCCAAAGAATATGGCTAAGCCCTTGAATATCCGGCTTTTCAGGGTGAATGAATTCATACTTCTCGTTCAGCGCCCGGCGAAGCTCGGGGCTATATTTCACCAGATCTGTGGCGGAATAATCGGCCATATCCCGAAAATTCTTTTGGGGGTCGACAATCGCGTAAAAATTACCGCCATATGCCACATCCACGATGATTTCACCAAGATCTTCAATTTCGGCGTTAAGTCCTTGTTTATAAAGGAAGGATGGGATGTTGGTGAGGCGGACCTCTTCTACATACTCCCCTTCTTGACGGTATTCGGCAATCACGAGCCCTGCTGGCGTATCAAGACGCAACACCCCCGGTGTTTTAGGGGTAACCAGACCATTTTCGATGGCCATTGTCACGGTACCGATTGTGCCATGACCGCACATGGGCAGGCAGCCAGACGTTTCGATATATAAAACCCCGACATCACAGTCATCCCGCGTGGGCGGATAGAGGATCGCCCCGGACATCATGTCATGGCCGCGCGGCTCGAACATCAGGCCGGTTCTGATCCAGTCATATTCGGCGAGAAAATGGGCCCTCCGCTCCAGCATTGTGCTGCCCTGCAGGTTCGGGCCGCCGCCGGTTACAAGCCGAACCGGATTGCCACATGTATGTCCATCAATGCAAAAAAAGGTATGTTTCGCCATACGCGTTATCTCACTTAAAACGGGCCGCGCCAAGCGCGTTCATATTGATTTTATTCGGTTTTTCACCTTGGATCAGATTTGCGACCAACTCGCCGGTGGCAGTGGATTGTGTCAATCCTAAATGCCCATGTCCAAAAGCATAAATGATGCTATCAGAGGCTGATGAATAGCTGATCACGGGCAATGTATCCGGGATAGAGGGACGGCGGCCCATCCATTGTTCGCCGCCTTCGGTATTCAAAGCAGGCAGGAATTTATCCGCCTTGTTCAGCATATGTTCAGATCGTTTGTAATTCGCCGGACTGTCTAACGAGGCAATTTCAGAGGCGCCCCCTACCCGAACCCCATTTGCAAGGGGCGTTACAACAAATCCGTGATCGCTGAAGACAAGTGTATGATCCAGCTCTTCCCATGCGGATTTGGGAAGGGTTGTGTTATATCCCCGCTCCCCGATTAGGGGGATGTTATCACCAAGGGCAGCGGCCAGTGTTTTTGACCAAGGGCCGGCGGCGATGACGATTTTATCGGCTTTGATCTCGGTGCTATCTTCTAGTTCAACACCGTCATTTTTGACGTTTTTAACGCCTTTTTGCACGAAATTAACGCCTTTTTCCGTTAAATAGGCGAAAATGGCATGACAGAAATCATTCGGGTTTGAGACGGATTTCCATGTATTTGCATAAATCCCAGCAACGAACCTGTCTGATAAGCCCGGCTGAAATTGATGCAGGGCTGTTTTATCGAATGTCTGAAACGTTATGCCGTGCTTTTCCCGAAACTTCCACTTTTCCAAATCCGCTTTGAAAGAAGCTTCGCTCTCGTATAGATGCAAGGCACCGTTGGTCCGGACCATATCTTGCAGACCCGTGCGTTCCAGCATTTTCGGATATGTTTCCGCCGCTAGATGCATCAGGGACGCCTGAACATCAATGCTGGTTTTAAACTGTGCCGGTCTGGCCGCTTTCAGGAATTTTATAAGCCACGGCATCACTTTAAATAAATCCTGTGGAACCACCGCGAAGGGGCCCACAGGATCCAGAAACCATTTAATCGCTTTTTTCACGATCCCCGGGGATGCCAGTGGCATGATATCAGAGATTGCAAGCCCCGCTGCATTGCCAAAACTGGCGCCTGCAGCGATCCCCGTTTTCTCGACCAATGTCACTTGATGACCATCAGCCAGCAGTCTTTCGGCCGTATTCAGACCGACGATTCCGCCGCCAATAACAACAACATGATAAGACTTCCCCATGGGCGTGACCTTTACGGCAATGTGTAAGCGGTTTTTACGGTTGTGTAGAATTCAGCGGCATAGCGTCCCTGCTCACGTGATCCGTAAGAAGAACCTTTCGTGCCGCCAAATGGAACGTGATAATCCACGCCTGCAGTCGGCAGATTTACCATAACCATCCCGGCCTTGGAATTGGCTTTAAAGTGGGAGGCATATTTCAAGGACGTGGTGCAGATACCTGCGGACAGACCAAACTCCGTCTCGTTGGCAAGCGCCAATGCGTCGTCATAGTCTTTTGCCTTGATGACGGTTGCAACAGGGCCAAAAATTTCTTCTTGGTTGATGCGCATGTCATTCGTGGTGTCGACGAATAAAGCCGGTGCCATGAAATGGCCGTTTCCGTCCAGTTTGTCGCCACCGCAAGCCAGTTTTGCGCCTTCAGCTTTACCGATATCGACATATTCCAGATCTTTAACCAGCTGTCGCTCGTCCACAACTGGACCGATCTGGGTTGCGCTATCACGGGCATCTCCCACTTTAAGGGCGGAGACAGCTTTGGTCATCGCGTCCACAAACTGATCATAAATGCCTTCGGTCACAATGAAGCGGCTGGATGCTGTACAGCGTTGACCAGTTGAGAAAAATGCCCCATTGACGCAAGCGCCAACGGCGATATCAAGGTCAGCATCATCCAGAACCACCATCGGGTTCTTGCCGCCCATTTCAAGCTGTACCTTTTTCATATTTCGGGCGCAGGATTCCGCAACGGAACGACCCGTCGGGACGGAGCCCGTGAAGGAAATCGCGTTGACCTTTGGATGTTCAATCATCACCGGGCCAATAACGGATCCGCGACCGTTTACAAGGTTAAAGACACCATCTGGCAGCCCTGCCCGTTTCAGAATATCGGCAATGGCCCATGCACAGCCCGGCACCAATTCCGCGGCTTTAAGAACAACAGTGTTCCCATATGCAAGCGCAGGCGCCACTTTCCATGCTGGAATGGCAATCGGGAAATTCCATGGGGTGATCATGCCGACAACGCCAACAGGGCCGCGTGTAATTTCAACATCTACGCCCGGACGGACACTTCCCAGCTTCTCGCCCTGAATACGAAGCGCTTCACCGGCGAAGAATTTGAAAATCTGTCCTGCCCGCGCGGCCTCGCCGATACCTTCGGCCAGTGTTTTGCCTTCTTCACGGGCCAGAAGATCACCAAGCTCTTCTTTCCGAGCAAGGATCTCGGTACCGGCTGCATCCAGAATATCGAAACGCTGTTGCGGGTTGGAGTTGCCCCATGCGTCTTTTGCAGCGTAAGCAGCTTCAATAGCGGCTTCCATTTCAGCAGGTGTCGCACTGGCAGCGTTACCGATGACGTCATTGGTGTCTGATGGGTTGACGTTGGGAACGCTCTGCGTTCCCATTGTCCATTCCCCACCGATGAGGTTAGGAAAATCAGTCATAATCGCCCCTTAAAGTGCGTATTTGGAAAGGTCTGGACGTTTTGCAATCTGGTCACGAACCACCTTTTCAACCTGAGCGCGGTGCTCGCCTGTCAGAGGTTGACGCGGTGCGCGTACATGTTCTGTTGAACCGATTGCAATTGCTTCCGCCAGTTTGATCTGCTGCACAAGGAAGGTGGACACATCCAGATCCAGAAGCGGACGCAGCCAGCGATAAATTTCGCGGGCTTCGGTAATCCGACCGGCCTGAACCAGATCATAAATACGCTGGTTTTCTTCTGGGAAAGCGATAGAAACACCAGATACCCAACCATCAGCACCCATTAGAAGTGCCTCAAGGCCAAGATTGTCGACACCGGTCAGGATCTTGTAACGATCACCGAGCAGATTGACGATTTCCGTCAAACGGCGAATATCATCAGAGCTTTCTTTGACGGCAACCATGCGATCATCTTCGGCCAGTTCAACCATCATTTCTGGCGTTACATCAACGCGGTAAGCAACACGGTTTGAGTAAATCATTACCGGAAGATCACCTGCGGAAGAAATGGATTTCAGGTTGGTGATCGTCTCATCACGGCTTGTGTGATAGATCGGGGATGGCACGATCATAAGGCCATCTGCGCCTTCTTTGTTGGCACGTTTGGCCAGATCACAGGCTTCACGGGTGCCCGCTTCACAAATGGTGAGCAGAACAGGCTTGTCGCCACATGCGGATTTCGCAATTTTCAGCACTTCAATCCGCTCGTCATGGCTGAGCATTGGTCCCTCACCTAGAGAGCCACAAACGATGACACCAGCATTGCCCGCATCCATCTGCAACCCAATGCAGCGTTCCAGTTCTTTTGCGTCAATTTCACCGTCCGCTGTGAATTTGGTTGTCACAGCAGGCATCATTCCATTCCACATGGTGTATTTCCTTTTTTAAAATACAGGTTGATTAAATTTGATAGATGTTAGCGGACATTCGCAAGGAATTTTCGCGTATGTTCACTATGGGCGTCACCGAAAATCTGTTCCGGCGGGCCAATTTCCTCCATAATTCCCTGATGGAAATAAGCAACGCGATCAGATACATCGCGGGCAAACCCCATCTCATGGGTCACACAGATCATTGTCATGCCTTCCTCGGCCAGCATCCGCATGGTTTCAAGAACCTCACCGACCAGCTCCGGATCAAGGGCGGAAGTCGCCTCATCAAAGAGCATATATTCAGGTTCCATCGCGAGGGCGCGGGCAATGGCAAGCCGTTGCTGCTGACCACCGGACAAGGCAGATGGGTAATTTGTGAGCTTGTCACCAAGCCCCACATGACGCAGCTGTTTTTCAGCGATCGCCAAAGCTTCCGACTTGGATTTGCCTTTTACGATCCGCGGTGCCAGCGCCACATTTTCCAAAGATGTCAGATGCGGAAAGGAATTCCATTGTTGAAATACCATTCCAAGATTTTGGCGTAATTTGTTGATATCAGTGGATTTTTCATGAACGGATACCCCGTCCACAATCACTTCACCCTGTTGAATGCTTTCAAGTCCATTGATGCAATACAGAAGGGTCGACTTACCAGAACCGGAAGAGCCAATAACGCTTAGAACTTCCCCTTTGGCGACGTTTAGATCAATGCCCTTCAGCACGTGCAGTTCGCCGAAATATTTGTGGAGACCTTTAATTTCGATCATGAGGCCCACCTCTCTTCTAACTTCTGTGAATATTTGGACAGCGGGTAAGAAATGGCAAAGTAGAAAGCCCCTGCCGCTGCGAGAATGATAAAGGGTTCCTGTGTCCGGGTGATCAGGATTTGTGAGGCACGAAGCAGTTCCACATATCCAAGAACAGAGACAAGTGCACTGTCTTTCACCACACTGAGGGCCACACCAACCCAGGCCGGGAATACGGCGCGAAGTCCGATTGGCCAAACCACATACCTAAGATCCTGCCAATAACTCATCCCAAGAGAGCGGGCGGCGCGGCGCATTGGCTGACCAACCGCTTCAATCCCGCCGCGGGCAACCTGTGCGACCAATGCCGCGGTGTAGATGCTCAAAACAACAGCGCCCGAGGCAAATGGATCCAGATTTAGCCCGATAATGGGAAAAAAGTTATAAAACAGAACCAGCTGAATAATCAGCGGAACACTTCTGAACACATCTAAAATGGTCCCGATTGTCATCACGCCCCAAAAACGAGACGCTGAAATCGCCCACCCAAAAACAATGCCCAGTACGGTTCCTGCTGAAATAGAGACCGCCGAAATCAGCAAGGTTCTACCGGCAGCTTCGCCAAGGAATAAAAGGTCTGTTGCGCGAAATTCGCTAAAGAAAGCAACACTATCACTCATAATCTGTTCCTTTCCTTAGTATCTGAACAGCCGACGAGCGGCGAGTTTGGACACCCCGAGAACGATTTTCACGATCACGTAGTAAATCAGGGCTGTCATGGCGAAATATTCAAAAATACGGTAGGTCTGAGAGGCAAAGAACTGCGTCTCACCAGAGAGTTCACGGAACCCAACCAGCATACCAAGCGAGCTCATCAAAACGGCCCAAACCATCTGGTTCGTCATTGGGTGATACACAATGCGCAAGACCTGCGGAATGATGATCCGAATGTAAGTTTGCGTCGCGGTCATCCCAAGGGAGCGCGCCGCCCGAAGCTGAGTGTCAGGTACGGCCTGAAAACCGCCGCGGAAATTTTCTGCCAGATATCCGGCGTTGTTAAAGGAAAGACCAACCAAAACAATAAGGTATGGGCTGAGGTGAAGTCCAAAGGCACCAAGACCAAACCCGAAAAAGAATAATTGAAATAAAACCGGCGTATTCCGGGCCAGCTCCACCCATGTGGTTGCAAATATCCGAAGTGGCTTTGGGCCGGACATTCTGGAAATTGCAAGCAGCAGGCCGATCACAATCCCGATAATCATGGAGAGCATGGCAACTTCTAATGTCAGAAGCCCTGCCTCCAGTAGGTCGGGTAGTTTTTTGAAAACCGGTCGCCAGTGAAAATTATAATCCACGATACATACCTCTCGTGAAAGATCCCCCGCGCTGACTGCGCGAGGGACAAGTTTGACCGATTAATACATGACGCCTGGGATGCGCAGCTCAGGGGCTTCGCCGCCTACATATTTACCCCAGAGTTCTGCATAACGGCCGGAACGGACCTGATGTGTCACAAACAGGTTGAGATAATTCAACCAGGACACATCCTTGCGCGGTCCTACAACTGATGTGTAATCGGTTGTCCATGGCATGCGTGGTCCTGCAACAACCGTGTCGTATTTCTCCACGATTGGCTTGACGGCAGTATTTGTGGTGATGCCGACATCCGCTTTACCTTGTGCAACAGCAAGGAACACTTCGTTTTCGGACTGATACCCTTGATAGTCCCCTTCCCAACCTCGCTCTTTCGCGATTTTGAGGTATTCCTGCTCTGGCACTGTACCGATAGCAGCCGCAACACGTTTGCCTGCTAGATCATCAAATGTGGTCACGCCAGTGTCTTTGCCGACAACTGCCTGCGCATAGTAAATTGCGTATGGAATGGTGAAACCAACGGTCTTGGCACGCTGCAAACTATCAGAAGTGGCACCGAACACTACATCGGCGCGGTTTGTCACGATCAGCGGTAGACGCTCCGCCCAGGTTGCCGGAATAATTTCCGCATCAACCTCAAGCGCCGCCGCGAGGTCACGGCAGTAGTCTACGTCAAAACCGGCTGGGTCGTTGTTATTATCGCGATAGCCGATTGGTGGGAAATCCAGAACAACACCACAGCGCAATGTGCCACGGTCAATTACATCATCCAGTTTGTCAGCCTGCGCGGTGCCTGCGGACATCAATGTCATCATGCCTGCACCAATGAGTGCGGTCTTCAAAATACGAGAAATCATCAGATAACCTCCAAGTTAGTTCGACCGACATGTGCGATTTGAGAAAGGGAAACCCCTTCCATACCCCTTCTTCTGTCGGCGGTGAGCGGAGCTTATTGTAGATTGGATCCAATATGCAATATATTTTTTACGAAGTGATGTTATAAACAAGGTCTAATTGACAGAAGGGGCCGTCTCGCTTATTCAAAAATGCAAAAGAAACAAGGAGCTAGAAAAATGTATGAAGGGATGAAAGCGCGGGCGATTGATCTGGCCAGAACGGCCTCCTCATCCGATGTGATCTTTGATGCCCTTCGGGACGAGATCATCAGCGGGAATCTTCAGGCCGGTGAGTCGATCCGTCAGGAATACATTGCCAAGTTGTTTAATGTGAGCCGTATTCCCGTGCGAGAAGCCTTGAAACGGCTTGAAGCGCAAGGCCTTGTGAAGAACGAGCGCTATAAGGGTGCGGTTGTCTCATCGCTCAGTGATGATGAGATTAAAGAGATTTACGAAGTCCGCATGAACTTGGAGCCTTTGGTCATCCGTTATTCCGTTGAGAATATGAAGCCGGAAACCATTGCCCTCGCCCGCGAGTTTTGCGATCGGTTCAGCGAAGAAGAAGATTCCGCCAAATGGGGCGAGCTCAACCGGAACTTTCACGAAACGCTATACCGGGAATGTAATCGACCATTTCATTTAAAGATCATTGGCGAAGCGATCGACCGGATCGACAGCTATATCCGGGCGCAGCTTGTTCTAACGCGTGGCATGGGAAAGGCGATTACGGAACATAATGGGATTTTGGACGCCTGCGAGCGGGGTGATGCGGATCTTGCCGCGGAACTCACCCGCCAGCATATCGCAGACAGTTACACATCCCTGATGAATTTCCTCAGAAAAAAAGGGACCTGATCAGGTCCCTCAGACTGCTGACAAAGTCCTCGCTATTTGCGGGGACTTTTGATTCAATGGGGAATGCTTAAAAAACCCACTCCTTTACAAACCGAACTTGAGATGGTGACGCTTGACAGTTTGGT